>NZ_LIPN01000501.1 GCF_001418325.1 Streptomyces atriruber
GGCTGGTGCTGGCTGCCAGGGGGGGGGGCGGCCCGACGCGGGTCGGCGTCGGGCCGAAGGCCTCGAACGAGCGGTGTGGTCAAGGCAGTTCGTAGTTCTCGTCGAGCGCTGCGCCCGCTTCGGGGTGGGTCTCGTCGTACCCGCGGGCGTTGCACTGCAGCCCGCCGACGACGCAGTGGTCGACCAGGGCCTTGAGCGTCGCGGGGTCCCAGGCGTTGAAGAAGTCGTAGTGGAACGAATGGCCCTCGCCGCTCGCCAGTCTCACCTTCGAGAGGTCACCGTTGACGGGGAACGCCATCTTGAACTCGATCATCGGCAGCGCCACCGGGTGGGACGTCGGGCAGACGTCGTCGTTCGTACCCGCCTTCACCGTCGGGTACGACATATGGCTCTGGTGGTCCGGCGTGTCGAGGTTCTTGCCGTCCCAGCAACTCGGGGCCTGGAAACGGATGTTGAGCTGGGTGTCCGCCGACGTCGGGCAGTTCTTGGGGATGTCGACGTTGAAGTAGCTCTCGCCGCACTCCCACCCCTCGACGAAGCCGGGGTGGCGGCGGAACTCCTCGGCGGTCTGCATCGGGCTGCCGACGACGTAGCGCAGCCCCTCCGGGAACGGGCGCACGCTGGTGTAGTCGGTGACACCCGCCTTGTAGTAGATGACCTGCGGGCCCACCGGAAGGACCGGTTCACCGTTCTCCAGGAGGGTGGGCATCCAGTACGCCGACTTGTCACCGGGCGCCTTGCACGCGGTGTTGCCCCTCTTCAGGGAGTCCGCGGTGCTGTGCGCGTCCGTCGTCGTGTTGCCCATGAAGGTGTGGTCGTGGGACTTGCCCGGCTGGCCCGGATAGACGATCGGGTCGTCCGGCCTGGTGTGCGTCACCGAGCAGTTGGCCTGGAACTCGTGGAAGTAGCGGTGAGGCGGCTCCTTCACCGACGGCCGCACGCCGGTGACCGGCGACTTCGCCGCGATGGTGCCGTCGCCGTCGGGGTCCTCCGCGGCGGCGACCGTGGAGGCCGCCATCGTGTGTCCCTGGTGGTGCGCGGAAGCGGGGGCGGGGGTGGGGGCGGAGTCCGCGCCCGCCGCCATCCCGCCCACCCCCAGCGAGGTCACCAGGAGCGCGCCGGATATCAGTAACCCTGAGACGATCTTCGATCTCCGTGCCATGGAGACCTCCTGCCGAGTCGGTCGGGAACGGATCTGGAATCGAACGGGAATGGAGCGGGAGAGATGCGGGAGAGCGCTCTCCCAATTCGGAGTGTTGCGGTCCTGGCGCGAGCGTGTCAATAGAAAGTGAACGCTTCCGAGCCACCCCCGCGCCACGGCGCCGCTCGCCCCTCGCAACGGCCGCACACCACGGACCCCAACCACCAACTGGGTTTGTACAGCGGTTTTTTGAACTGCCAGCAGGGACAACACCGGCAACTACCGAGCAACCTCTTGACGCGCCCCTCACTCGGATGAACTATTCCCGGTCAAGAGAGCGCTCCCTCGGCCCCTGATCGTTCACTTCCTGAAACAGGAGAGCCCCATGCCAACCACCCCCACACGCCGCACCGTTCTGGGCGCCATCGCCGCGTCGGCCGCCGGCGCCGGTCTGGCCACCACCGCCGCCGCCACGCCCGCGGCGGCGCGGACTCCCGCCGCCGCACTGCCGGGCGGCGGCGATCTCGGGCCCAACGTGATCGTCTTCTCGCCCTCCACCTCCGGCATCCAGGCCAGACTCGACCAGATCTTCAAGGAGCAGGAGAGCGCCCAGTTCGGCACCGGGCGCTATGCGCTGTTCTTCAAGCCGGGCACGTACAACGGGCTCAACGCCCAGCTCGGCTTCTACACCTCGATCGCGGGCCTCGGCCTCTCCCCCGACGACACGTCGATCAACGGAGACGTGACCGTCGACGCCGGCTGGTTCAACGGCAACGCCACGCAGAACTTCTGGCGTTCGGCGGAGAACCTCGCGCTCACCCCTGTCAACGGCACCAACCGGTGGGCCGTGGCGCAGGCGGCCCCCTTCCGCCGGATGCACATCAGGGGCGGGCTCAACCTCGCGCCCAACGGCTACGGCTGGGCGAGCGGCGGTTACATCGCCGACAGCAGGATCGACGGCAGCGTGGGCCCGTACTCGCAGCAGCAGTGGTACACCCGCGACAGCTCCGTGGGCGGCTGGCTCAACGCCGTCTGGAACATGGTGTTCTCCGGGGTCGAGGGCGCGCCGGGGCAGAGCTTCCCGAACCCCCCGTACACCACGCTGCAGACCACCCCGATCTCGCGCGAGAAGCCCTTCCTGTACCTCGACGGCGCCAACTACCGGGTGTTCCTGCCGGAGAAGCGGACCAACGCGCGCGGCACGACCTGGGGCAGCGGCACTCCCCGCGGCACGTCACTGCCGCTCGACCAGTTCTACGTCGCCAAGCCGGGCACCAGCGCCGCCACGATGAACGCGGCCCTCGCCCAGGGCCTCCACCTGCTGCTGACGCCCGGCATCTACCACCTGGACCGCGCCGTCGAGGTGAACCGCGCCAACACCGTGGTGCTCGGGCTCGGCTACGCGACGCTGGTGCCCGACGGCGGCGCGTCCGCCATGAAGGTCGCCGACGTGGACGGGGTGCGGCTCGCCGGATTCCTCATCGACGCCGGGCCGGTCAACTCCACCGTGCTGCTCCAGGTCGGGCCGCAGGGTTCGGCCAAGGACCACTCCGCCAACCCGATCACCGTCCAGGACGTGTTCATCAGGATCGGCGGCGCCGGACCCGGCAAGGCCACGCTCAGCATGGAGGTCAACAGCCGTCACACGATCATCGACCACACCTGGGTGTGGCGCGCCGACCACGGTGCCGGAGTGGGCTGGGAGACCAATCGCGCGGACCACGGGGTGCACGTCCGCGGTGACGACGTCCTGGCGACCGGCCTGTTCGTGGAGCACTTCAACAAGTACGACGTGCGGTGGTCCGGACAGCGGGGGCGCACGATCTTCTACCAGAACGAGAAGGCGTACGACGCACCCGACCAGGCCGCGATCCAGGACGGGAACGTCAAGGGCTTCGCCGCCTACAAGGTCGACGGCTCCGTGACGTCCCACGAGGGCTGGGGCATGGGCAGCTACTGCAACTACACCTCGGACCCCTCGATCCGCCAGGACCACGGCTTCGCCGCTCCGCGGACATCCGGCGTCAAGTTCCACGACCTCCTGGTCGTGTCGCTCGGAGGCAAGGGGCAGTACGAGCACGTCATCAACGACACCGGGTCCGCCACGTCGGGCAGCTCGACCGTGCCCTCGACGGTGGTCTCCTATCCCTGATCCGCGTCGCGGCAGGGTGCTCCGACGGGGGTGGGGCACCGCGGCCGATGAGGCTCCGCCCGTGCGCTGTCCGGGTCAGCCGGGCCATCCCGTGTAGGCCTCGGCGAGGTACGTCGATCCGGCCGCGGAGTCCACCACGGCGGCCAGCTCGCCCAGCTGGCGGCGCACATCGAAGTCCGTGGCATCGGGCGACCGGTGCAGCATCGACGTCATCCAGTAGGAGAAGTGCTGGGCCCGCCATACGCGGCGCAGCGCCCGGGGTCCGTACGTGTCCAGGGCGCTGCGGTCACGCCTGCGGACGGCGCTCTCCACCGCTTCGGCGAGCACCCGCACGTCGGCCAGGGCGAGGTTGAGCCCCTTCGCCCCGGTCGGCGGGACGGTGTGGGCGGCGTCCCCGGCCAGCAGCATGCTGCCGTAGCGCATCGGCTCGCACACCAGGCTGCGGAAGCGCAGGACCGAGCGGTCCGTGACGGGCCCCTCCTTGAGGGAGAAGCCGTCCGGACCGTCCACCCTCGCCTGCAGTTCCGCCCAGATCCGGTCGTCGGACCAGTTTGCCGGGTCCTCGTCCGGGTCGCACTGGAAGTACATGCGCTGGACGGTCTCGGTGCGCTGGCTGATGAGTGCGAAGCCCTGTCGGGAGTGGGTGTAGACGAGTTCGGCGGCGCTGGGCGGCGCCTCGACGAGGACGCCGAACCAGGCGAAGGGGTACGCGCGGAAGTAGTGCGTGCGCGATGCCTCGGGCACCGCGGACCGGCACACGCCGTGCGCCCCGTCGGCACCGACCAGGATGTCGCACCGCACCTCGCCGGGCCGCCCGTCGGCGTCGTCGAACAGGATCCCCGGGCGTTCCGTCGTCAGGTCGACGACCCGGGTTCCCGTGATGCCGAAGCGGACGTCCGCGCCGTCACGCTCGCGGGCGTCGGCGAGGTCGGTGAACACGTCGGTCTGCGGGTAGAGCCACACGCTCTCGCCGACCAGCTCCTGGAAGTCGATCCGATGGCCGACGCCTTCGAACCGCAGCTCGATGCCTGCGTGCCGTCGCCCGTCGCGCAGGACGCGGTCGGAGACTCCGGTGCCGGTGAGCAGCCGGACGCTGTCGGCCTCCAGGATCCCCGCCCGGCTGGTGCCCTCGATCTGCGCCCGGGTGCGGTGGTCGACCACGACCGAGTCGATGCCCCCGCGCGCCAGGAGGTGGGAGAGCATGAGGCCCGCGGGGCCCGCGCCGACGATGCCGACCGTGGTGCGCGTGAGGTCTGGGGCCATGGCTCGTCCCTTCGGGGATCCCGTCCGCCGCCGGACGGATGCGTCAGCTGTTCGCCAGGATGGCGTCTACCGTCTCGTCCAGGGACAGCCCGGAGCTGTCGAACCACTCGCCCTCGCCCCGGAGTTCGCTCCGCATGGCCTCGTCGAGGAACGACCAGTCGTCGGCGAGGACCTTGTCCCGTGCGGTGAGCCGCCGCGAGACGACGTCCATCGACGGGGCAAGGACGATCAGGCGCAGCGGCAGGTCCTTGAGGTGCTCCCGGTAGAACTCGAGGTGCGCGCGCCGGACGACCACGTCGTCGATGACGGGAACGACCCCGGCGGCGTGGAAGCTGCGGGCGAGGACCGCTCCATTGCGTGCGCGCAGGAGGAGTTGGCGGTCGGCCTCGACGTCCTCCTCGGGTTTGGGCAGGTGGTTCCCCGAGACGATCAGGTCCTGGAGGTGGTCGCCCTCGATGTGCGCGCCGAGGGGGAACCTGCGGGCGAGCGCGTCCGACACGGAGCTCTTTCCCGAGCCCGGGATGCCCACGACGAGGAACACGTGCGGCGCCGGTTCCGTGTCGACGACTTGTCCCTGGAACGAAGTGTCCGGCATGCTTCCCCACTTTCCGACCGCTCACGACTCGTCTGCGTCGTCAGCCTATGTCCGGCGGACGGCCGCCCGCTGCCGGGTCGGTGCGAGTGCAACGCGGCGCGAACAAATCTGCTTCACATCACGCACACAATCTGCACCGCGATCTTTACCCAACGGTTGATTGCTGGACCAATTCCCTGTTCAGGGGCTGTAATTACTCATTCTTTGGCAAGATTTTGCTCTGTCATCCATCGGTAATGCGATGGCAAAGTGATGGTCACGACGGCCGTCCAGGCTGTCACCGGGGCGACAGGCGCCCACCGTCACGGCGGGCCAGTGCCGCCCCGCCGTCACCATCGACCCGACCACACCGCGTCCCGGCCCGCCGGAGCGACGCAGGAGGCAGGCCACCTTGAAAACACTGATCGACAACGCCCGTTCGTTCGCCACGACACACGTGGCGGACCCCCGGAACGCAGCGGCCTTCCAGGCCCTCGAGGCCGGGCAGTCACCCGAAGCCCTGTTCGTCACGTGCTCCGATTCGCGCGTCGTTCCGGCCCTGATCACTGGAGCACGCCCCGGCGAGCTCTTCGAACTCCGTACCGCGGGCAATGTCGTCCCGCCCTACCCCACGGCCGCACCCGAAGGCCGCGTCGACGGCCCCATGAGCGAGGCGGCCACCATCGAGTACGCGGTGTGCGTGCTCGGAGTCCGCGACATCGTCGTCTGCGGGCACTCGCACTGCGGTGCGGTGGGAGCCCTGGTGCGGCGCGAAGACCTCTCGGCGGTCCCGGCCGTGCGCGACTGGCTGGAGCACTCCGTCGCCCCGGACGCCGCCCTGCGCTCACTGGCTGCGAACTCCCCCGACGTGTCGGAAGCCGTGCAGACGCACGTACTGGCGCAGGTCGAGAGGCTGCGGGCGTACCCCTGCGTGCAGGAGCGGGTCGCCGACGGCTCCCTCACCCTGCACGCCTGGTACTACGAAGTCCACACGGGCACCGTCTCCGCCCACCGCCCGCCGGACACCGGGAGGCCTTCGTTCAGTCCCCTGTGAGCGCCGCCGCGATCCTCTGACCGGCCCGCACCCACGACAGGACCCCCACCCTCATGTCCACCCTTCCCTCTCCTCCCTCCCCCCTGCGCGAGCCCTTCCGCGCACTGCGCGAGCCGGGCGTACTGCGCCGGGACATCCTCGCCTCACTCGTCGTCTTCCTCGTGGCCCTGCCGCTCTGCGTCGGTGTCGCGGTCGCCTCGGGCGTACCGGCCGAACTGGGCCTGGTCACCGGCATCGTCGGCGGCATCGTCGTCGGCTGTCTGCCGGGCAGCGCCCTGCAGGTGAGCGGTCCCGCCGCCGGACTGACCGTGCTCGTCTTCGAGGCCGTGCGCGAGTTCGGGCTCAGCATGCTCGGCGCGATCGTGCTGCTCACCGGCGCGCTCCAGATCGCCCTCGGCCTGCTCCGCTGCGGCCGTTGGTTTCGCGCGATATCCGTCTCCGTCGTCCAGGGCATGCTGGCGGGCATCGGCCTCGTGCTGATCTTCGGCCAGCTCTACACCATGGCCGGGGCGAAGCAGCCGCTCTCCGGCATCGACAAGATCACCGGCCTGCCCGGGCTGCTCGCCGACACCGTCGGGGACACCACGGCGCTGACCGCCGCGGCCGTCGGACTCGGCACGATCGCCGTCCTCGTGCTGTGGCCGAAGCTGCCCTCCGCGGCCCGCGCCGTGCCCGCCCCACTGGCCGCCGTGGCCCTCGCCACGGCCGTGACCGCCGGGTTCGGCCTCGACGTGGCGAACGTTTCGGTGCGCGGCATGGTCGACGCCATCCAGCCGCCGGGGTTCGGCGATCTCGCGGAGCTCGGCAGCATGGCCGTGCTCGGCACGGTCCTCGCCTTCACGCTGATCGCGTCGGCCGAGTCGCTGTTCAGCGCGGCGGCCGTGGACCGCATGCACGACGGGCCCCGCACGCACTACGACAAGGAGCTCGTCGCCCAGGGCGTCGGCAACACGGTGTGCGGCGTGCTCGGCGCCCTGCCGATGACCGCGGTCATCGTCCGCAGCTCCGCCAACGTCCAGGCGGGCGCCCGCACGCCGCTCTCCCGGATCCTGCACGGCGTGTGGCTCCTGCTGTTCGCGGTGCTCCTGCCGGCCGCGCTCGGCGTCATCCCGCTGGCGGCGCTGGCCGGTGTGCTGGTGCACGCGGGCTGCAAACTGATCCCCGTCAAGGAGATCGTCCCGCTCGCCCGCGCCCACCGCGGCGAGGCGGTCGTCCTCGCCGTCACGGCGATCGCCATCGTGGTGACCAACATGTTCGAGGGCGTCGTCCTCGGTCTGGTGCTCGCGGTGGCCAAGTCCGCCTGGGACACCTCCCATGTCCAGGTGGACGTAAGGGAGTTGTCCGACGGCCGGATGGTGGTGACCCTCACCGGGAACGCCACGTTCCTGCGGCTCCCCCGCATCCTGGAGACGCTGGAAGCCATGCCTCAGGACCGGCCCATCGAGCTGGACCTGACGGAGGTCCGCCACCTGGACCACGCCTGCCGCACGACGCTGGAGAACTGGGCGCTGCGGCACAACGACAGCGGCACGGAAGCCGTCCGCATGAAGACGCTTCCGGTGGCCAAGGCCTGACGGCCCTCGCACGCCACCCGCCGCTCACCGTTTCCCCCCTGCTCCGGGGGCCGGGCATCGAACGCCCGGCCCCCGGTGTCCCACCCCCCTCGGCACAGCGTGCCGACCAACCATGGAGGTTTCACCGTGGAACAGCTCATCAAGCGCATGACGCAGGAGTCCGTGTGGCAGAAGTGGGTCGCCGTCAACTCGGCCCAGGGCGCGAAGGACGGCTGCATCAGCGCCACGCCGAAGAGCGGCTGCATCAGCGCCGCCGGCAAGACCGGCTGTATCTCCTGACCTGTTGACCCGGCGGGCGGTGGCGGC
>NZ_LIPN01000502.1 GCF_001418325.1 Streptomyces atriruber
TGCCGACCTTGTGCCGGACGCCTCTCGCACACTGCCAGTCTTCTAACCCGGCAACGCCAGCTCGAACCACACCGTCTTCCCCGTCCTGCCCGTACGACCCGGACGTGTACCCCAGCGCCGTGCGGAGCGGGACACCAGCTGAAGGCCGCGCCCGCCCTCGTCGTCGGGTGCGGCGGTGCGCTCCAGGGGCGGGTCGGGGAGCGGATCGGATACCTCTACGACGAGGGTGCCGTTGGGGTCCACGGGGCGTACGAGACGTACGCCGATGGGCCCGGAGGCATGACGCAAGGAGTTGGTCACCAGTTCGCTCACGAGCAACACAGTGACGTCACCGAGGGCCGCGAGGCCCCAGTCGGCGAGCTGCTTGCGGACAACTGTGCGGGCGGTGCGGACGGCGCCGGGGTCCGCGGGGAAGGCCCACTCGGCGCAGTCGCCTTCGGTGTCGATCACGCCGATCACTTCCAGACCAGTAGCTGAACCTGCCCGGCAACCGCCTGGCAACCTGTCCGGTTTCATGGGGTTAATGGGCACATACCCGATATCCAGGCTGGTTTACCGCGTATCAGGGCGCACTGTGGCACGAACGGCGTAGGCGGGGTCAGTGCGCGGCGTGTGGGACACCGAGCGCCGCCTCGACGGCGGGCACATCGGCGGCCAGCCAGTCGACGGACCAGACCAGGTCCGGGGTGAGCCAGCGCAGCTCGTCGTGGTCTTCCAGGGGCCGGGGCTCGCCCGACACGAGGCGGGCCGTCCAGACCCGCAGGACGTACCCCTTGGGGAGCGGCCACTCCCCCGGCACCCGGCCGGTCAGCTCGACCTCCACGCCCAGTTCCTCGCGGAGCTCGCGCACCAGCGCGTCCTCGCTCCGCTCACCGGGCTCGACCTTGCCGCCGGGCAGCTCCCAGCCGCCCGCGAGCTCCGGGGGCGCACTGCGCCGCGCGGCGAGCAGGCGCCCGCCGTCGTACAGGGCGGCGCCCACCACGATGCGTTCGTTCATGCGTCGGAGCCTAAGGGGCGGCGGGACCAGTCAGGGTGCGGCACAGACCGCCGCAATGCCGCAAGGACTTGCCGTCAGGGCTCAGCGGCCGCTGCCGTTCTGGCTCAGCTTCTCGATCGAGTAGAGCTGCTTGTGGCCGCGGTCGTCGAGGCTGTCCGCGATCTTCTGGGCCTCGGCCTTCGTCGCATACCTGCCCACGCGATAGCGGTTGCCGTTGTCGTCCTGCCGTATCACGAACCAGGGCAGCAGAACCGTCCCGTCATTCATCGCGCCCCTCCGTTCGCCACCCCCGGCGCGCCCCACGCCTCGATCTGTAAGGAAACCGCAATCCGCATATGCCCGAGCCTACGCCCGACCTTTACTCAGCGGATACGACTTTGCACAAAGAGGTNNCCGAAACCCGCCCCCGCGGACAGCACGGCAGGAGCGGGCAAGGGTGCGCCGGGGATGTTCCGCGAGGGACACGACAGCCCCCGGGGCACCTCACGGGCAGGTGGTACGGATCGCCTCATGGGCGGGTGGTACGGGGCCACTTCACCGGCAGGTGGAACGCGATCACTTCACAGGCAGGTGGTACGCGATCCGATAGCGGTCGGCGGGCACCACGATGTCGGCCGCCTCGACGGGGCGGCCCGAGGCGAAGTACGTCCGGTGGACGACGATCACCACATGGCCGGGGACGCCGCCGAGCGAGGTGAGCTCCTCGGCCAGGCCGGGGCGGGCGCCCACCTCCTCCGCGACGTTGTCCACGATCACGTCGATGGCCGCCATCCGGTCCACCACTCCGCAGCCGCCGAGCGGACCCTCCTCGGGGAGCATCACGGGGGTGCGTCCGGTGACGGCCAGGGGTTCCCAGGACGTGGAGAGCATCATGGCCTCGCCGGCGTCCCGGAAGACGTACTTGGTGCACANNCCGAGGCGCTCGGCGACCGCGGCGCTCGCCTCGATCTGCTCACTGCGGGACTCCCACGTGCCACGCGCGCCGTCGGCCGCCTGCTCCTGACGGAACGGGGTCGAGCCGCCGTTCACCGCGCGGTACCCGGTGCGGGCGATCTTGCGCGGGACGGGGCGCTCGCGCACATAGGTGCCCGATCCGGAGCGCCCTTCGACCAGCCCCTCGGCCATCAGCACCTTGCGCGCCTCCAGGGCGACGGTGTCCGACACCCCGTACTCCTCGCGGATTCTGGCTTGTGAAGGAAGGCGGGTGTGCGGCGGCAGCGAACCGTCGGCGATCTTCTTGCGGAGATCACCCGCAACCCGCAGATACGCCGGCTGTTCACCGAAAGTCACTGGCCACTCCCATCAGGTTGACAGACAGCAACAGCCTGGCAACCGTGGGTTGTTGCGTGCAACCCAAGGCCAAGGAATCACCCGAAGTGATGATTTCTACCTGCGCAGGTCTTTACGCAGGGGCTTTCCCCGGATATAGCGAACGGTCAAGGGCATTGAGGAAACGTTCGGTCGCGGCGCGCGCGATCTGACTGCCCCAGCCTCCCCAGTTCACATCGAAACAATGGTCGACCCACGGCAGTTCGACGTACGTCGCCGGGGCCCCGGC
>NZ_LIPN01000503.1 GCF_001418325.1 Streptomyces atriruber
GTGAACGGGGTGACCACGGAACCCGAAGCGGCAGACGTAACTGACACGGCCAACGCGGCCAACACAGCCGGTGATATCGGAGGCCGTGACGAGCGGATGCGGCGGTGGCGGCTGGTGCTCGGGGGTGACAGTGGTGAGGGGACGGGGGTTGAGCTTGCCGGGCGGGACGCGGCCATGGACGCCGCCCTCGGTGCGCTGTACGGGGGCGCTGGGGAGAAGGACGCCAAGGGGCGGCGGGACCGGTCGGCAGGGCTGGGGGCGTCGGCACCGTCCGTGGCGCGCTGGCTCGGGGACATCCGGACGTACTTCCCCTCGTCCGTCGTGCAGGTCATGCAGCGGGACGCCATCGACCGGCTGGGGCTCTCCACGCTCCTCCTGGAGCCGGAGATGCTGGAGGCCGTCGACGCGGACGTGCACCTGGTGGGCACGCTGCTCTCCCTCAACAAGGCCATGCCCGAGACGACCAAGGAGACCGCGCGGGCCGTCGTGCGCAAGGTCGTCGAGGACCTGGAGAAGCGCCTCGTGACGCGGACCCGTTCCACGCTCACCGGAGCGCTCGACCGCAGCGCCCGCGTCAGCAGGCCGCGCCACCACGACATCGACTGGAACCGCACGATCGCGGCCAACCTCAAGAACTACCTGCCGGAGTACAGGACGGTCGTGCCCGAGCGGCTCGTCGGGTACGGGCGGGCATCGCAGTCCGTCAAGAAGGAGGTAGTCCTCTGCATCGACCAGTCGGGTTCGATGGCCGCGTCCGTCGTCTACGCCTCGGTGTTCGGGGCCGTGCTCGGCTCCATGCGGTCGCTGAACACACGGCTGGTCGTCTTCGACACGAACGTCGTCGACCTGACCGACCAGCTGGACGACCCGGTCGACGTGCTGTTCGGCACCCAGCTGGGCGGCGGCACGGACATCAACCGCGCGCTCGCGTACTGCCAGTCGCAGATCACCCGCCCCGCCGACACGGTCGTGGTCCTGATCAGCGACCTCTACGAAGGGGGCATACGCAACGAGATGCTGAAGCGGGTCGCGGCGATGAAGGCGTCCGGGGTGCAGTTCGTGACGCTGCTGGCGCTCTCCGACGAGGGGACGCCCGCCTACGACCGGGAGCACGCGGCGGCGCTCGCGGCACTCGACGCGCCCGCCTTCGCCTGCACTCCGGACCTCTTCCCGGAGGTGATGGCCGCGGCGATCGAGAAGCGCCCGCTGCCGATACCGGACACGACGGCCGGGACGCGCTGACCGGGATGCGAGCGGGGGCGTGGCGACCGGGACGCGACGACGGGTGCCCGATCGCGGGAGCAACCAGAGCAAACAGGTGGCCTCCGACGCCACAGGGATCGCCCGGCCACCGCCGCGGTCGCCGGTTTTGCCGCGGTGACCACGCGATCTGTGACCGTCATCACCGCCCAAATGTGATCTGCGATTTAGGGACCTACGGCCCACGGCGATAACCTGCGAGACGGACATGCCGCGTACCGGACTCCGTCCTACGCCTCCCTTGTGACAGCGCAGTCACGTTGCCCTCCGCGGCACGCCCACGCAGACAGCTGACCACAAAGCAGCGAGATCGCAGCGAGATCACGGAAAAGGGACGGACGCGCGTGGACCTGTTCGAGTACCAGGCGAGGGACCTCTTCGCCAAGCACGGTGTACCGGTGCTGGCCGGTGAAGTCATCGACACGCCTGAGGCGGCGCGCGAGGCCACCGAGAAGCTGGGCGGCAAGTCGGTCGTCAAGGCGCAGGTGAAGGTCGGTGGCCGCGGCAAGGCCGGCGGCGTGAAGCTGGCGGCGAACCCGGACGAGGCCGTCGCTCGCGCGACGGACATCCTCGGGATGGACATCAAGGGCCACACGGTCCACAAGGTGATGATCGCCGAGCTGTCTCCGGAGATCGAGGCGGAGTACTACGTCTCGTACCTCCTCGACCGCACCAACCGCACCTTCCTCGCCATGGCGTCGGTGCAGGGCGGCATGGACATCGAGGAGGTCGCGGAGAAGACCCCCGAGGCCCTCGCGAAGGTCCCGGTCAACGCCGTCGAGGGCGTGACCATCGAGAAGGCCCGCGAGATCGTCGCGCAGGCGAAGTTCCCGGCCGACGTGGCCGAGGGCGTCGCCGAGGCCATGGTGACCCTGTGGGAGACCTTCGTCGCCGAGGACGCGCTCCTCGTCGAGGTCAACCCGCTGGTGAAGACCAAGGACGGCCGCATCCTGGCCCTGGACGGCAAGGTCTCGCTCGACGAGAACGCCGACTTCCGCCAGGCCGACCACGAGGCCCTCGAGGACAAGGAAGCAGCCAACCCGCTCGAGGCTGCTGCCAAGGCCAAGGGCCTCAACTACGTCAAGCTCGAGGGCGAGGTCGGCATCATCGGTAACGGTGCCGGTCTGGTCATGTCGACCCTGGACGTCGTCGCGTACGCCGGTGAGAACCACGGTGGCGTGAAGCCCGCCAACTTCCTCGACATCGGTGGCGGCGCCTCCGCCGAGGTCATGGCGAACGGCCTGGAGATCATCCTCGGTGACTCGGACGTCAAGTCCGTCTTCGTCAACGTCTTCGGTGGCATCACCGCGTGCGACGAGGTCGCCAACGGCATCGTGCAGGCCCTGGAGCTGCTCGCCTCGAAGGGCGAGAAGGTCGAGAAGCCGCTGGTCGTGCGCCTCGACGGCAACAACGCGGAGCTGGGTCGCAAGATCCTGAGCGACGCCAACCACCCGCTCGTGCAGCGTGTGGACACCATGGACGGCGCGGCCGACAAGGCCGCCGAGCTCGCGGCCGCGAAGTAAGGGACGAGGGACAGAACAGCCATGGCTATCTTCCTCAACAAGGACAGCAAGGTCATCGTCCAGGGCATGACCGGTGCCACGGGCATGAAGCACACCAAGCTCATGCTGGGTGACGGCACCAACATCGTCGGCGGCGTGAACCCGCGCAAGGCCGGCACGTCCGTCGACTTCGACGGCACCGAGGTCCCGGTCTTCGGCACGGTCAAGGAGGCCATGGAGGCCACGGGCGCCAACGTGTCCGTCCTCTTCGTGCCGCCGGCCTTCTCCAAGGCCGCCGTCGTCGAGGCGATCGACGCCGAGATCCCCCTC
This sequence comes from Streptomyces atriruber, assembly GCF_001418325.1. Taxonomy (GTDB): domain Bacteria; phylum Actinomycetota; class Actinomycetes; order Streptomycetales; family Streptomycetaceae; genus Streptomyces; species Streptomyces atriruber. Next base: position 3,093 of record NZ_LIPN01000503.1, read on the forward strand.
GCCGTCGTCATCACCGAGGGCATCGCCGTCCACGACTCCGCCGCCTTCTGGGCGTACGCGAAGTCGAAGGGCAACAAGACCCGCATCATCGGCCCGAACTGCCCCGGCCTCATCACCCCGGGCCAGTCGAACGCCGGCATCATCCCGGGCGACATCACGAAGCCGGGCCGCATCGGCCTGGTCTCGAAGTCCGGCACGCTGACGTACCAGATGATGTACGAGCTCCGTGACATCGGCTTCTCCTCGGCCGTCGGCATCGGTGGCGACCCGGTCATCGGCACCACGCACATCGACGCCCTCGAGGCGTTCGAGGCTGACCCCGAGACCGACCTGATCGTCATGATCGGCGAGATCGGCGGCGACGCCGAGGAGCGCGCGGCCGACTTCATCAAGGCGAACGTGACGAAGCCGGTCGTCGGCTACGTCGCGGGCTTCACGGCCCCCGAGGGCAAGACGATGGGCCACGCGGGCGCCATCGTCTCCGGCTCCTCCGGCACCGCCGCCGCGAAGAAGGAGGCCCTCGAGGCCGCCGGCGTGAAGGTCGGCAAGACGCCGACCGAGACGGCGAAGCTGGCGCGCGAGATCCTGGCGGGCTGACGTCCGTCGGTTGAGCAGTGTTGAAAGCGGGCCCGCACCTTTTTGGTGCGGGCCCGCTTTTTCGCGGCTGCGGCTGCGGCTGCGGCTGCGGCTTTGTCTTTGGCTGCGGGTGGGTGGGGGCTTGTCGCGCAGTTCCCCGCGCCCCTGAACGGCGCCTGGCGCCGCCTGCGCCTGGACGCGCCCCGATACTGCGTGCTACCTCGCCTGTGGAGTGAGGCGTTCCTCGCCGTTCGGGAGTTCCGCGCGGAGCTTTTCGCGGAGGGTGGTGTCCTCGTAGGTGAGGGGGCCCGGGCCCATGCGGGGCGGGACTCCGCTGATGGCGCGGCCGGGGGCCTGCGGGGGCTCGTAGTGCGTGGGCGCGTTCTTGAGGGTCAGTGCCGTCGCCCCGATGATCAGTGCCGTGAAGGCGATGGCCGCGCGCGTCCAGAAGCGTGCGCGGTACTCACTGCCGGTGCGGACGCGTTCGGCTCTCGGGAGCCGCAGCTTCTCGGCCCTGCCGACCTCTCCGAGCCGCTGGTGGAGGACCTCGGGGTCCGCCAGGTCGGGCAGCTGCTCGGCGATCGCCTCGCGCGCGTGCAGGATGCGGTTCGCGGCGGCGGGCGTGCTCGCCTCCGTCTCGGCCGCGGTCTCGGGCAGGTCGAGGCCGACGCCGTCGTAGAGCATCAGGGCGCGGCGCTGGGCGGGCGGCAGGCTCAGGAGTACGTCGAGGAAGGCACGGTCGGCGGGCTGCGCTGGCGGGGCGTCCGGGTGGCGCTGGCTGGGGCGGAAGCGGTGCCAGGGGGACATCGCGTACTCGTACGCCGCCGCGCGGACCCATCCCGCCGGGTTCCGGTCGACCGCCACCTCGGGCCAGCGCTGCCAGGCAAGCTGGAAGGCGCGCTCCACCGACTCCTGCGCGAGGCCCCGCCGTCCGGTGAGCAGATACGCCTGGCGTACGAGGCCGGGGCCGCACCCGGCGCACAGGGCGTCGAAGGCCTGGGCGGGGGTGAGATCCGGCTGCGCGGGCGCCTCGGCCTTCGTCACCCGCACCGGCAGCGGACGGATGTGGCCGTTGGCGGCGGGGGCGGTGAGAGCCGTAGGGGCCGTGGCGGTTGCCAGGGGGGCCGGGGTCCGCGACTTCGCCGCGCGCTTGGCGGCCGACTTCGATCGCGACCTCGATCTGCCGCTGACGGAGCGGGAGGTGCTGACGGAGCGGGAGGTGCTGACGGTGCTCGGGGAGCTGACGGTGCTGGGGGAGCTGAGGGTGCTGGCGGAGGTTCTTGCCCGCTCGGTTCCCTGCGGCTCCCTCTCCCTGTCCCTCTCCCTCTTCGGCTCCGGCTTGTGCGGTGTCTCCGCGGCGGCCTGTTCTGCCGCGACCGCGTTCAGGAGCTTCGCGTACGCCTCGCGCTTGCGGCCGCGCGGGCTGGTGCGCCCCGTTTCCCAGGAGCGGACCGTTTCGCGTGTGACGCCGACCTTCGCCGCGAGATCGGCCTGGCTCAGCGACTTCGCCTCGCGCAGCCTGCGGCGTTCCTTGGGGGACGGCAGAGGCGGGGCAGGGCTCTGGGGCATCTCGGAATCTCCGCACCGTGGGCCGACGTACGGCGGGCGGGCCGGGCGCAGCCGATCCGTCGTACGAAAAAGTACATAAACGTATATTGAGCGACACATCCGATATTCGCCTGTTACGGGACGAAAGCGCGTGTCGTTGGGAGCATGGCCGGGTGACCCAGACGACCGACTCCCACGCCTCGTCGCCGCCCGTGGAACCGTTGCGCGGACGGGCCCGCGACCGTTCTCCCGCCCTGGCCACCTGTGTGCTGGGCGGGGCCATCGCCGCGGGCCTCGGACTCGGCTCGTTCGCCGTACTGGTGATGGTGCTGTGGATCAGCTCGCCCTACCCCGACAGCGGGCCCGACGGCGCGCTGCACGTCGCCGCCGGACTGTGGCTCCTGGCCCACGGCACGGACCTGATCAGGACGGACACGCTCTCCGGGGCGCCCGCGCCGATCGGGGTGACACCGCTGCTCCTCGTCGTCCTGCCGGGCTGGCTGCTGCACCGGGCGGCACGGGACGCGGCGGCGCCCGAGGGCCGCGGGCACGCGGCGCGCACGGCGTGGTCCGGAGTGGTGGCCGGGTATCTGCTGGTCGGCGCGGCCGCCTCGCTGTACGCGGCGGGCGGCGAGCTGCGGCCCGACTGGATCAGCGCGGCCGTGCACGTGCCGGTGCTGGCGGCGGGCGCGGCGGGGCTCGGCGTGTGGACGGCCCGCGGGCGCCCGCACGGGCCGCTGCCCGCCGCCCTGCGCCGCCCGCTGGCCGCGCTGCCGGAGGGGGTACGGGTCTCTCTCCGAGCCGCTCTCGTACGGGGCTTCCTCGCCCGGCGTCTCGCGGTGGCCGTCGTCCGGGCCGGAGCGGCGGCCACCGGCGTCCTGGTCGGCGGCGGAGCGCTGCTCGTCGCGGTGTCGCTCGTGCTCCACGCGGGGCCGGTGCAGACGTCGTTCACGCAGGTCACGGACGTGTGGTCGGGACGGCTCGCGGTACTTCTGCTGGCTCTCGCGCTGGTCCCGAACGCCGCGGTGTGGGGCGCCTCCTACGGCCTCGGCCCCGGCTTCGCACTCGGCACCGGAACCGTCGCCGGACCCCTCACCGCGGGCGCGGCACCGCTGCTGCCGCCCTTCCCGCTGCTCGCGGCGCTGCCGACGGCGGGGCCCGGCTCACCGCTGACCTGGTCGGCCGCGGCGGTACCGGTGGGCGCGGGGCTCACACTCGCCTGGTGCACGGTCCGGGCGGCGGCGCCCGCGTCCGGGGAGCGGAACGAGGAGCGGAACGGGGAGCGGAACGAGGCGTGGTCGCGGGGCCGGACGGCGGCGTGCGCGGCGATGGCGTCGGTGGTGTGCGGAACGGCGGCGGCGGGCCTCGCGGCACTCGCGGGCGGGCCGATGGGCGTGGCGGTGCTCTCCGAATTCGGCCCGGTGTGGTGGCAGGCAGGGGCGGCGGCGCTGAGCTGGTCGCTGCTGGTCGGGGTGCCGGTGGCGCTCGGG
>NZ_LIPN01000504.1 GCF_001418325.1 Streptomyces atriruber
CGGCGGCGCCTTCACCCTCGCCCAGGCAGGACTGCTGGACGACCGCCGAGCCATCACCCACTGGAACCTCGTCGACCTGCTCCGCACCCACCACCCCCGCGTCACGGTCGAACCCGACGCCCTCTTCATCGAGGACGACAACATCTGGACCGCGGCGGGCACCGCGGCCGGCATCGACCTGTGCCTGCACCTCGTCCGCACCACCCACGGCTCCGAGGCCGCCGCGACCATCGCCCGCTCGATGGTCACCGCCCCCTTCCGCTCCGGCACCCAGGCCCAGTTCATCGAGCACCCCACCCCACGCGCCGACCGCGACGCCGATGCCCTCGCCGCCGTACGCGAATACGCCCTCCGGCACCTCCACGAACCGCTCACGGTCAACGACCTCGCCGCCCGCGCGGACATGTCGGCACGCTCCTTCGCCCGCCACTTCACGGCGGCCACCGGCACGACCCCACTCCGCTGGCTCCTGGACCAGCGCATCGCGGCCGCGCAGAAACTCCTGGAACGCACCGACCTCCCCATGCCCGAGGTGGCCCGCCGCGCGGGCTTCGGCAGCGAGGTCACGATGCGCCAGCACTTCGCATCGCGCCTCGCCACCAGCCCCCGCGCCTACCGCGCCTCGTTCACCGGCGGCAGCAGCCCGATCGCCCGATAGGCGCCGTCCACCGTCGGCTTCGCCATGCCCCGCGCCCGCTCGGCCCCCCGCCGCAGCACCTCCTCCAGATACGTGGGGTCCGCCGCCAGCTCCTTGTGCCGCTGCTGCACGGGCCTGAGCAGTTCCACCACGGCCTCGGCGGTGTCCTTCTTCAATGCGCCGTACGACTCGTACGCACCGCCCAAGGCTTCCGGGTTCCCGCCCTGGCAAGCCGCGAGGATCTCCAGCAGATTCGAGACCCCCGGCTTGGACTCGCGGTCGAACACGATCTCGGTGCCGCTGTCCGTCACGGCCCGCATGATCTTCTTGCGCACCACGTCCGGCTCGTCGAGCAGATAGACGATCCCGGCACCGGCTTCGTGGGACTTGCCCATCTTCGACGTGGGGTCCTGCAGGTCCATGACCCGCGCGGCCACCTTGGGCGGCGTGGCCCGCGGCACGACGAAGGTCTGCCCGTACCGCTGGTTGAACCGCACCGCCAGGTCCCGCGTCAGCTCGACGTGCTGCGTCTGGTCCTCACCGACCGGCACCTCGTCGGCGTCGTACGCCAGGATGTCGGCCGCCATCAGCACGGGATAGGTGAGGAGCGACAGCCGTACGCTCCCGCCCCGCGCCCGCTCCAGTACGGACTTCTCCTTGTACTGGATCATCCGCCGCATCTCGCCGTCCGTGGCGACGCACTCCAGCAGGTACGAGAGCCGGGCGTGCTCGTCCACATGGCTCTGGACGAAGACGGTGGCCCGCTCGGGATCGATCCCCGACGCGAGCAACAGCGTCGCCGCCTGTCGACTGAGCCTGCGCACCCGCCCCGGATCGTGCTCCACGGTCAGCGCGTGCAGGTCCACGATGCTGAACAGGGAGTCGGCCCGGTACTGGTCGACCTCGGCCCACTGCCGGACGGCTCCCAGGTAGTTGCCCAGGGTCAGATGCCCCGTCGGCTTGACCCCGCTGAAGATCCTCGTCATTTCTCCGCCTCCTGGTCAGGACCGCCGACCCGGCGACCGGGCTCCGGATCCTCCAGGGGGAGAACGAGAAACGGCCGCCGAGGCGGCGGCCGTTGAGTACATGCGTATGTACGGCCGCCCTCAGGCGGCCCACCACAGTTGGGCGTACGCACGTGTAGTCACGTCACCCAGAGTAGACCCGTCGGGGGCCCGTCGTCAGGAGTTGACACGCCCGGTGTGGCTACGTAGTGTTCTCCGAGTTGCCCGACGTGAGCGTCGACCACATGGTCGGTCCCCGGGCAGCCATTCCGCAAGAACCATTACAACGATCGACGTCGTGCGCCCTTCTGGGCCTCGCCTTCGGCTCGTTTTCATGCGTGTTTGCGAAATGAGGAATCGGCGTTCGAAAGGACGCCCCCGATTAGGTCGGGAGCCAGGATTCCGCTAAAGTCTCACTCGTCGGAACGGCCCAACAGCCGCAAAGACAAACCCCGCTGACTGGGGGTCAGGCCCGAAAGGATCTGATAAAGTCGGAACCGCCGGAAAGGGAAACGCGAAAGCCGAAAGGCCGGAGCGGGAACCGGAAAGGCACCGAGGAAATCGGACACGAAAGAGTCTGATAGAGTCGGAAACGCAAGAACAAAAGAAACACCGAAGGGAAGCGCCCGGAGGAAAGCCCGCGAGGGTGAGTACAAAGGAAGCGTCCGTTCCTTGAGAACTCAACAGCGTGCCAAAAGTCAACGCCAGATATGTTGATAACCCCGTCTCCAGCATCAGCTGGGACGCGGTTCCTTTGAAAAAACACAGCGAGGACGCTGTGAACCGGGGAGATTATTCCTCTTCCTGGTTCCGCTCTCGTGGTGTTGCACCGGATTACCGGTACACATTCACGGAGAGTTTGATCCTGGCTCAGGACGAACGCTGGCGGCGTGCTTAACACATGCAAGT
>NZ_LIPN01000505.1 GCF_001418325.1 Streptomyces atriruber
CGCCGGACAGCTCGTCGGGCCCGGGGACACGCATCGACGTGTGGGTGTCGCGATTGGAGTCGGCGGAGGCCGAGCCGGGGACGAGGGGGACCGCGCCCCGCCGGGGAGCGGTCTCACGGGGCTCGGGGTCGGCGTCCTCGTACGTCTCCTCGGCCGGCGAAGGCTCCGTGTCGGGCTCGTCGACGTCCAGCGGCGGCATCCCCGCGACCAGCGGCAGCAGCTCCCGCAGCCGCGCGCCCAGCTCCGAGGCGCGCAGCCGGGACGCGGGGGCCTTGGCCAGGCACTGGACGAGGAGCTGCCAGAGCTCCTCGGGGATGCCGGGGAGCGGGACGACCGTCTCGGTGACGTGGCGCCGCAGGACCGCGCCCGGGTGCCCGCCGCCGAAGGGGGTGAAGCCCGCGAGCAGCTCGTACAGGACCGTGGCGAGCGCGTAGATGTCGACGGCCGCGCGCGGCGGCAGGCCCTCGATGATCTCGGGGGCGAGGTAGTCCGGCGTACCGATGATCTTCGTCGCGCGGGTGCGGCGCGGCGAATCGATCAGCTTGGCGACGCCGAAGTCGGTGAGGAGGGCGGGGTGGGAGCCGCCGGGGCCGAGGGGGCCCTGCATGTCCAGGAGGACGTTCTCGGGCTTGACGTCGCGGTGGACGATGCCCGCGGCGTGCGCGGCGGCGAGGCCGTCGGCGACGTCCGCGACGATGGCGACGGCGGCCTCGGGGGCCATGCGGCGCTCGCGGTCGAGGCGGGTGCGCAGGTCCGTGCCGCGGACGAGGTCCATGACCAGGGCGAGGTCGTTGCCGTCGACGACCAGGTCGTGGACGCCCACCACGCGCGCGTGGTCGAGGCTGAGCAGAGCCGTGCGCTCCTGGACGAAGCGGCCGACGAGTTCCTGGTCGGAGGCCAGGTCCTCGCGCAACAGCTTGATGGCGACGGGGCCCTCGGGCCCCTCGCCGAGCCACACCGTGCCGGCACTGCCACGGCCCAGGATCTGGTGGGCGGTGTACCGGCTGCCGATCTTGCGCGTCAAGACTGCTCCTACGGATGCGTGTTGGCGACAAAACTACGCGGCCTTGCCGCCAACCTTCACTCCGGGAGCAGAAATCACTCTGCAGATGTCGACAAATCCCCAAGGTCGCCCGGGGATTGCGGCACTTCGGACAGGCCCTGCCGGACAGACAGGCCCTGTCGGACAGGCCCTAGTTGCCGTTGATCTTGCCGAGCCACTCGCTGACCTTGTCGTACCCGTCCGAGAGCTGGCCCCAGAAGCTCTTCGTCGTGCCGATCCAGTCCTGCAGCGGGCTGAACTCCCAGACCAGCCAGCTCGCCACGAAGAGGATGACGATGGTGA
>NZ_LIPN01000506.1:0-990 GCF_001418325.1 Streptomyces atriruber
CGGAGCCGTGTGCGGCGACGCGCTCGCCGTCGTACTCATGGAGCGCTCCGCACCAGGGCGGACGCGGGTCCCGGGACGGACGCGCCCGCCACCGCCTCCGTGCGGGCGCGCGGGCGCACCAGGAGCGCGAGGCCGCCGAGCAGTCCGCCCGCGCACCCGCCGACCAGGGTCGTCACGCCGGTGGAGAGGGACGCGGGGGCGTTGGGCGGCAGGGCGCGCGAGAACGGCAGCAGCTTGATCCGCGTGCTGTCCTTGGCGTGGTTGGCGCTCGTGGCCAGCGACCGCGCGACGGCGTTGGCGGTGATCGCCGCGGACGACGGCTTGTCGGTGGTCGCCGAGACCGCGATCATCGGCGCGTCCGGCGACGTGGCCACCTGCACCTTCTCCTGCAGCTCCGTGGGCGACATGCCCGCCGCCACCTGCGCGTCGCCCAGCACGGCGAGCTGCGTGGCGACCCGGCCGTACGCCTGGGCGAAGCCCAGCGCCGTCGCTGGGTCCGCCTTCTCCTGCGGCACGGCGACGACGTAACTCGTGGCCGTGTACTGCGGGGTCTGCAGCACGCCGTACCCGGCACCGGCCACGGCGCCGAGGACCGCGCAGGCAGGCAGGGCCCACCAGCGGGGGAGCCGCGCGGCACGGGCTCGCAGGGCGAGGGTGCGCGGGCGTTCGTTCACGGAGTCGCTCATCGAGGGGTCACCTCCAGGGTCGTGCCGGGGGCAACTGAGGCGTAGACACCCATCAGTTGGTCGGCGCTTCGGCTGATGCTGTAGTGCCGCACCGCGGCCGGTGCCTCGCGGTGCGGCGGGACGTCGCCGCGCAGGCCGTGCNNGCCCTCGACGGCCGGGCACGACGCGTACAGCACGGGCAGCCCGCTCGCCAGGCCCTCCACGAGCGCCAGGCCGAACGCCTCCTCGGGGGAGGGGGAGGCCAGGGCGTCCATGGCGGACAGGAGCGAGGGCAGGTCCGGCGCGCCGCCCGCGGCGGCGGCGT
>NZ_LIPN01000506.1:1007-1847 GCF_001418325.1 Streptomyces atriruber
GTCGTCCGGCAGCAGGGCGGCGGCCCGCAGCAGGACGTCGAAGCGCTTGCCCGCGGCCAGCCGACCCACCCCGCCGACGACGAACGCGTGCTCGGGCAGCTGGAGTTGCTGCCGCGTGCGCGCACGCACCGCAGGGTCGAACCGGAAGCGCTCCACCTCGATGCCGTTCGGCACCACCCGGATGCGCTGCCGCGGCACGCCCCACCGGTGCAGTCGCGCCCCCACGGCGGGGGAGACCGCGACCGTCACCCGGCCCAGCCGCTCCCCGGCCAGATACAGCGCGCGGACCCCGGCGGTCAGCGGCCTGCCCTCCATCTGCGAGTCGCCCAGGGAGTGTTCGGTGGCCACCACCGCGCGCACTCCCGCCAGGCGGGCCGCGATGCGCCCGTACAGGCAGGCGCGGTAGAGGTGGGTGTGGACCACGTCGTACCGGCCCGCCCGGATGAGACGGACCAGCCGCGGCAGCGCCGCCACGTCACGGTTGCCGGACATGCCGAGGTCGGTCACGCGGGTTCCGTCGGCCGCGATGCCCTGGGCCACGGTGCCCGCGTTCGTCAGCGCGACGACGTCGCAGTTCGTCGGCAAGTGGCGCAGCAGCAGGCGCAGTTGCTGCTCCGCGCCGCCCACGCCGAGGCCGGTGATGATGTGCAGGACCTTCATCCGGTCACCGCCGAACGGGCCAGCGCGCGGCGCCTGAGCCGGTTGGTGCGCAGCTTCAGGCGCAGCCGCCAGGCGGTGTCGTCCTGGCCGATGTGGACGCGGGGCAGGGCGTACGGTCCGGTGAGCGCGCCGGGCGCGATCGCGCAGGCGTACCGGTATCCGGCCTCGCGGACGGCGGCC
>NZ_LIPN01000507.1 GCF_001418325.1 Streptomyces atriruber
GGACAGGGGGTCGGGGTCGGCCTCGGCTCCCGACATCAGCCACGCGTACTCCGCGTTCTCCCGCAGCAGTTCCTGGTGGGTGCCGACGGCGGCGACGCGGCCGCCCGACAGCAGGGCGACCCGGTCGGCGAGCAGCACGGTGGAGGGGCGGTGGGCGACGATCAGCGCCGTCGTGTCCGCGAGGACCCGCCGCAGCGCCGCTTCGACCAGCGCCTCCGTGTGGACGTCGAGCGCGGACAGCGGGTCGTCCAGGACCAGGAAGCGGGGGCTGCCGACCACCGCGCGGGCCAGGGCGAGACGTTGGCGCTGGCCACCGGAGAGGCTCAGGCCCTGCTCGCCGACCTGGGTGCCGGTGCCCTGCGGCAGGGCGCGCACGAAGCCCGCCTGCGCCACGTCGAGCGCACGGCCCAACTCCTCGTCGCCCGCGCTCTCCCCGGCGCCCATCAGCACGTTCTCGCCGACCGTCGCGGAGAACAGGGTGGGCTCCTCGAAGGCGACGGCCACGAGGGTGCGCAGGTGCGCGCGGTCCATGGCCGTGATGTCCTCGCCGTCCAGCGTGATGCGGCCGCCGGTCACCTCGTGCAGCCGGGGCACCAAAGCGGTGAGCGTCGTCTTGCCGCTGCCGGTCGCGCCGACGAGCGCCATGGTCTCGCCGCGGCGCACGTGCAGATCGACGCGGGAGAGGATGGCGGGGGCGTCCGCGGGCGCGTCGGGATATCTGAACTCCACGCCGTGGAACCGCAGTCCGCCGTCCGAGGGCGCGCCGGAGTCCCCCTTCCGGGCGGCGTCCGCCGTACCGCTCTCCGGCTCCGCGTCCATCACCTCGAAGTACCGCTCCGTGGCCGTCGCCGACTCCTGGCTCATGGCGAGCAGGAAGCCGATCGACTCCACCGGCCAGCGAAGGGCGAGCGCCGTCGACAAGAAGGCGACCAACGTGCCGGCGGAGAGCCCGTCGTCCGCGACCCGCACCGTGCCGAGCACCAGCGCGGCCCCGATGGCGATCTCGGGAAGCGTCACGATGATGGCCCAGATCGCGGCGAGGAGCCGCGCCTTGACCATCTCGGTGCCGCGCAGCGTGTGCGACAGCTCGCGGAACGCGCGCGCCTGACTGCGGTGGCGGCCGAAGCCCTTGATGATGCGGATGCCGAGCACGCTCTCCTCGACGACCGTCGTGAGATCGCCGACCTGGTCCTGCGCCCGCCGCGCCACGGCGGCGTACCGCCCCTCGAAGTACGCGGTCGCGATCACCATCGGCACCACGGGCGCGAGCAGCACCAGGCCGAGCGTGAAGTCCTGCGCGAGCAGGATGATCACGCCGACCACGATCGTCGCGCCGTTGACCAGCAGGAACATCAGCGGGAAGGCGAGGAACAGGCGCAGCAGCATCAGGTCCGTCGTGCCGCGCGAGAGCAGCTGACCGGACGCCCACCGGTCGTGGAAGGCCACCGGGAGCCGCTGCAGATGGCGGAAGAGGTCCGCCCGCATCGACGCCTCCACGCTCGCGAGCGGCCGGGCGACCAGCCACCGCCGCAGCCCGAACAGCAGCGCCTCCGTGACGCCGAGCAGGAGGAGCAGCAGGGCTCCCAGCCACACTCCCGTCGGATCCCGGTCGGCCACCGGGCCGTCCACCATCCACTTCAGCACGAGGGGGAACACGAGCCCCGTACAGGAGGCGATGATCGCGACAAATGCCGCGATGACCAGGCGAGTTCGGACGGGGCGCACATACGGCCAGAGCCGCAGCAGCGTCCGTACGGCGGACCGATCCTTGGCAGGGGCATCTGATTTCGACATCAGGAGCGAGCCTACGGATCGCCACTGACAGAGCCCACCGAGTTTCGGACCGTACGCGGTACTGCGCTGGGCCTAGGTCCGACGGGTCGTAGCCGCCCATCAACCGATCGGCTGATGTCTCCTCGAGCGCGATGGGCGATGCCCGCACCCCCGCCCACCGGCGATTCTCGACGCATGCCCCTCATCGAAGCGCACGGACTCAAGAAGGCCTACGGCGGACGCACCGTCGTCGACGGTGTCTCCTTCGCCGTCGAGGAGGGCGAGATCTTCGGGATACTCGGCCCGAACGGCGCGGGCAAGACCACCACCGTGGAGTGCGTGGAGGGTCTGCGCACTCCCGACTCCGGGTCCGTCCGCGTCGCCGGGCTCGATCCCGCCGCCGACCACGAGCGCCTCACCCGCATCCTCGGCGCCCAGCTCCAGCAGAGCGAGCTGCAGCCGAAGCTCACCGTGCGCGAGGCCCTGGAGCTGTACGCGGCGTTCTATCCCCACCCCGCCGACTGGCGGCCGCTCGCCGAACGGCTGCGCCTGACCGACAAGCTCGACAGCCGCTTCGGCCAGCTCTCCGGCGGCCAGAAGCAGCGTCTGTTCATCGCGCTCGCCCTGATCGGGAACCCGAAGGTCGTCGTCCTGGACGAGCTGACCACCGGCCTCGACCCGCGCGCCCGCCGCGACACCTGGGAGCTCATCGAGGACGTGCGCGACCGGGGCGTCACGGTGCTCCTCGTCACCCACTTCATGGAGGAGGCGCAGCGCCTCTGCGACCGCATCGCGGTCATCGACAAGGGCCGGATCGCCGCCCTCGACTCCCCGGCGGGCCTGATCAGCCGGTCCGCGAGCTCCACCGTCATGTCGTTCACGCCGTCCGCGCCGCTCGACGAGCGCGCCCTCGCGGCACTGCCCGCCGTCACCTCCGTCGAGCACCGCGACGGCCGCTACACCCTCAACGGCACCGACGAGACCGTCGACGCCGCCATCACCCTGCTCGCCCGGCACCACATCACCGCGCACCAGCTCCGGGTCGCCGACGCCACGTTGGACGACGCGTTCCTCGATCTGACGGGAGCATCGGCATGACCGCCGTCGCCGCACCGCCCGCCGCCGACACACGGAAGGGAGCCTCCACCGCCGTCCTCAAAGCGGAGTTCAGGCTCTTCCGCCGTGAGCCAGGCGCCCTCTTCTGGATCATGGCCTTCCCCACCGTCCTCCTCGTGATCCTCGGCTCCATCCCGTCCTTCAGGGAGACCGAGGCGTCGCTGGGCGGCCTGCGCCTCGTCGACGCGTACGTGCCCGTCACCGTCCTCCTCTCGCTGATCATGGCGGGCCTCCAGGCCATGCCACCCCTCATCACCGGCTACCGCGAACGCGGCATCCTGCGCCGCATGTCCACCACGCCGGTGCGCCCCGCCGCCGTGCTCGGCGCGCAGACGGGCATCCACGGCGGCGCCGCGCTCGTCTCCGCGCTGCTCTCGCTGACGGTGGGGCGCCTCGCCTTCGACGTGCCGCTGCCGCGCCAGGGCTTCGGGTACGCCCTCGCGCTCGTCCTCGCGATCCTGTGCGGCCTCGCCCTCGGCGCCCTGGTGTCCGCGCTCGCCCGCACCACGAAGGCCGCGACGGCGATCGGCTCCGCCGTCTTCTTCCCGATGATGTTCAGCGCGGGGGTCTGGCTGCCGGTGCAGGCGATGCCCGACGCGCTCGCCGGCATCGTGGAGTTCACCCCGCTCGGCGCCGCCGCCCAGGCCCTCGGTGACGCCGCCGCGGGCGACTGGCCGGGCCTCGGCCACCTGGGCGTGCTCGTGGCGTGGGCGGTGCTCCTGTCGGCCGGGGCGGCGCGCTGGTTCCGGTGGGAGTGACCGCCCTGCGGCGGCCCGGGACGGCCTGGGGCATGGCCGAGACTGGGGCGGTGAGTACGGGTGCGGCGGACGCCGTGGAGATGATCGAGAAGCGGTGGGGCCTGTTCCACCGCTGGGGCCCCTACGTCCTGCTGGGATTCAGCCTCCTCATGGCGACGGCCACCGGGGGAGCCGTCGGCATGGGGCGCGGCGACTGGTACGCGTCCTGGGGCCTGGTCGGCGGAGGCCTCGCACTGCAACTGTGGTGGGGCAGGGTGTCCCGGACCCGCCCGGAGCCCTCGCCCGCGGGCGTCGTCTACTACGTCCTGCGCTGGGCGATCGGCTTCGCGCTCGCCTGGATCAACCCGTTCTTCGCGTTCTACGCGGTCCTCGGCTACTTCGGCTCCGAGCGGCTGCTGCCCCCGCGCCTGGTCAAGCCCGGCCTGTTCGCCACCGCCATCACCATGTCGGGCTCCCAGTCGGGCGGCCTGCCGCCGGACGGCGAGCTCGGCTGGGTCGTCTTCGGCGGCCTGATCGCGGTGAACGTCGCCCTGCTCACCGTCTTCGCCCACCTCGCCACCCAGGAGGACGAGCGGGCCCGCGCCCAGGCCGCCACCATCGCCGAGCTGGAACGCACCAACACCGCGCTGCAGCAGGCGATGGACGAGAACGCCGCCCTGCACGCCCAGCTCCTGGTGCAGGCGAGGGAGGCGGGCGTCGCCGACGAACGGCGCAGGCTCGCCGCCGAGATCCACGACACCATCGCGCAGGGCCTGACCGGCATCATCGCCCAGCTCCAGGTCGTCTCCGGCGCCCGCGACGAGAAGCTGGCCCGCGAGCACCTGGACCGCGCCGCCGACCTCGCCCGGCACAGCCTCGGCGAGGCCCGCCGCTCCGTCCACAACCTGTCGCCCGCGCCCCTGGAGCACGACCGGCTCCCCGAGGCGCTGGAGAAGACCGTCGCCCAGTGGGCGGAACGCACCGGGGTGCGCGCCGACTTCACGGTCACCGGCACCGCCGAACACCTCCACGACGAGATCGAGGCCACCCTCCTGCGCATCGTCCAGGAGGCCCTCTCCAACACCGCCCGGCACGCGGACGCGGCCCGCCTCGGCGTCACCCTGTCCTTCATGGGCGACGAGGTCACCCTGGACGTGCGCGACGACGGCCGCGGCTTCGACCCCCTCGCCCCCGTGGAGCGCACCGGCACCGGCGGCTTCGGCCTCGACGGCATGCGGGCCCGCGCCGAACGCATCGCCGGATCGCTCACCGTGGAGTCCGAGGCGGGCGGCGGCACCGCGGTGTCCGCTCGCGTACCGTTGGTGCGCCATGAGCACTGAAGTGATCACTCTCATCGTCGCGGACGACCACCCCGTCGTCCGCGACGGCCTGCGCGGCATGTTCCAGTCGGCCCCCGGCTTCCAGGTCCTCGGCGAGGCGTCGAACGGCGTGGAGGCGGTGGCCCTGGCCGCCGAACTCGACCCCGACGTCGTCCTGATGGACCTGCGCATGCCGGGCGGCGGCGGCGTCGACGCGATCACCGAGCTCACCCGCCGCGGCGCCCGCGCCCGCGTCCTGGTCCTCACCACGTACGACACCGACTCCGACACGCTCCCCGCGATCGAGGCGGGCGCGACCGGCTATCTCCTCAAGGACGCCCCGCGCGACGAGCTGTTCACCGCGGTCCGGGCGGCGGCCGAAGGGCGCACGGTCCTCTCGCCCGCTGTCGCGTCCCGTCTCGTCTCACGCGTGCGTGCCCCCGGCAGCGAGCCGCTGAGCACCCGTGAGAGGGAGGTGCTCGCGCTCGTCGCCAGGGGCACGTCGAACCGTGAGATCGCCGTCGAACTCTTCATCAGCGAGGCCACGGTCAAGACGCACCTCACCCACATCTACGGCAAGCTCGGCGTCAAGGACCGTGCCGCGGCCGTCGCGATGGCGTACGACCGCGGCATCCTCGGCTGACCGGAGGGCTCAGAATCGGGCTCGGGCCCGCTACGCCTGCTGCCAGAGCGCCGGAGTGCTCGGCGGCTCCCAGCCGGGCTGCGCCTGGTGACCCTGGAGGCAGCGGTACGTGGAGCCGCCGTAGGTGACCGTGTCGCCCGGGGCGTACACCTTGCCCGCCGCCCAGGTGCCGCCCGGCTCGGGGTCACCCGGGCCCGGGTCGCCGCCACCGCCCGTGGTCTTCAGGGTCAGACCGTACCGCTGCAGCAGCGGGTTGATCGGCTGGTGGTAGGTCGTGCCGCCGCTGGAGCAGTTGCCCGAACCGCCCGAGGTGACGCCCTGTGCCTGGCTCCCGGAGATGTAGGAGCCGCCCGAGTCGCCGGGCTCCGCGCAGACCGTCGTCCTGGTCACCCCGCTGATGGTGCCCTCGGGGTAGGTGACGCTGGTGTTGTGCTGCGAGATCGTGCCGCAGTGCCACCCCGTAGTGGAGCCGGACCTGCAGATCGACGCACCCACCGGGGACTGGGTCGAGCCCCCGACGCCGACCCGCTGGCCGCCCTGGCCCTTCACGTACGGGGTGGCGGTCCACTGCGTGTTCGTGGCGACCCAGGCCATGTCGTTCCCGGGGAAGACGGATGCCTGGAACGTGCCCTGGGCCACCTGGTTGTACCCGCTGGTCGCGGTGCCCGCGCGCCCGCAGTGCCCCGCCGTGGCGAAGCCCTGCTGGGTGCCCTTGGTGATCGGGAAGCCGATGGAGCAGCGGCCGCCGCCCATGTAGTACGCCTCGCCGCCCACGAGGTCGTACAGCGGACGCGGCCGCTCCGTGCTCCTCTCCACCCGTATCAGGGAGGCGTCCACACCCGACGCCGATACGAGCGACTTCGCGGCGCCGCTCTTCACGGCCCGCACCACGACCGCGTTGGAGCGCACGTCGACGTACCAGACGGGCGCGTCACGCGGCGCCGTCTCGCGCGCCGCGCGGTCCAAGCGGGCCTTGGCCGCATCCAGTTGTGCGACCGAGTGTTCGACGACCGCGGCGCGCGCGCCCCGCGCCTCGATCGCGGGCACGTCGCCGGAGTCGGTGGTCGCCACCGTGAGCTGCGCGGAGGTGGCGCCGTGCACCCAGGCGCCCGCGAAGTCACGGCCGAGCGCGTTCCGCAGGGCTCCCGCGACGGCGCCGGCCTCGGCCTCGTTGACCAGACGGGCCTCGGCCTGCGCCGACGTGAGGCCGAGGTCGCGCTGCATGGCCTTCAAGACTCCGGGAGAGGTCTTGTCGACGGCGGCGCTCTCGGCGGGGGAAAGCGGGGAGGGCGAGGGGGAAGCGGTCGCGGAGCCGGGCAGCCCGGCGAGGACCAGTGCACCGGCCGCGGCGACCGCGGCACACGCGGCGGCGACACGTCTTTGCGGGGTGGGGAGCATACGAGGTCTCCTCGATCTACCAAGGACGAGCGGGGATCGCCCACACGGTAGAACCCTCAACAGCCCCCACCCAGCTGTCATTCGACCCCGGGTGCCGACGTTATGGACCGCGCGGACACCACCGCCGCGCCGGGGGAGCGGCGGGTCACGGGGCCGGTGGCGACGGGGCCGACAGCCAGGCCGTGTAGCTCTCGCTGCGGGCCGCCGCCTCCGTGTGGGCCGCGCGGGCCTGCGCGAAGACCGCCGCCGCCGTGTCGTGGGCCGGCGCCGCCGGATGCCAGCCGAGCAGATGCCGCCAGAACAGCGGCGCCCCCGCGAGCGGCCTGGTCACCACGCCCGGCGTCGGCGGGAACGTCGCCCGGCAGAGCCCCACCGCCCGCCCCACCTGCACCAGATGCACGCACGACGCGACGTCCGTCTCGTACACGCGCGTCGGCGTGAACCCCGCCCGCGCGCACGCCGCCGAGAAGCAGTCCGCGAAACAGCCGTCGCCCGGCACGTCCGTCCACGCCTCGTCCGCGAGCTGCCCCAGCTCTATCTCCTGCGGACCGGCCAGCGGATGGGAGGTGGGCAGCATGACGAAGACGGGGTCGCGGGCCACCTCGCGCCACACCAGGAGCTCGTTCTCCGGCGGCGCGCTCGCCCCGCACGTGCCGACGAGCGCGAAGTCGAGGCTGCCCTCCGCGGTACGGGACGCGATGTCCCGCTCCGACCAAGAGGTGTGGGTCGTCACCGGCACCCCCGGGTACGCCGCGGCGAGCCGGTCCACCAGCGCGCCGAGCAGCGGCCCGTGGATCCCGCCGAGCCGGAACCCCGCCCCGCCCTCCCACGCCCGCACGAACTGCTGGGCCTCCTCCCGCAGTCCGCTCACCGCGGGCAGGACCACCCGGGCCCGCGCGAGCACGAACTCGCCGAGCGCGGTGGCCCGCACACCGTGCCGCCCGCGCTCGAAGAGCTCACCGCCCAGGGCGCGCTCGATCCGCTTCAACTGCGCGCTCAGGGCGGGCTGGGCGAGGCCGAGCGCGGTGGCGGCCTTGGTCAGGCTGCCCGCGTCGGCGATCGCCCGGATCGTCTTGAGGTGCCGCAACTCCAGGTCCATAAGGCGAGCTTGGGGTCACCCAAGAGCCGGGGCAAGACTCAGGTCCGGACCAATGGTGCGCATTCGGGAGCCGTGACGGCACCGCCGTCAGTTACCGGTCACCCGCAGCAGCACCACCGACCTCCCCGCCACCGTCACCACCTCACCCGCCTCGTGCACGGTGCCGGGCGGGGCGGTCTGGTCCTCCAGGGCCGTGTCCACCACGACCTCGTACGCCTCCGCCCACGGCGGCCCCGGCAGCGTGAACGCCGTCGGCTCCCCGTCCGCGTGCAGCACCGCGAGGAAACTCTCGTCGACGACCGGCAGGCCCAGCGCGTCACGGCCGGGTATGTCGCGCCCCGACAGATACATGCCGAGCGTCGCCGTGGGCGCGTACCAGTCCGCCTCCGTCATCTCCCTGCCGTCCGCCGTGAACCACGCCAGGTCCCGCAGCCCGTCCGCGGAGTGCGCACGCCCCGAGAAGAACGCCCGCCTGCGCAGCACCGGATGCCGCAGCCGCAGCCCGATGAGGCGGGACGTCAGCGCGAACAGCTCCCGCCAGCCCGGCTCCTCCCTGAGCCCCCAGTCGACCCAGCTGATCTCGTTGTCCTGGCAGTACGCGTTGTTGGAGCCGCGCTGCGTGCGGCCCATCTCGTCGCCCGCGACCAGCATCGGCACGCCGGTGGAGAGCAGCAGCGTCGTCATCAGGTTGCGCAGCTGGCGCCGCCGCAGCGCCGTGACGTCCGCGTCGTCCGTCTCGCCCTCGGCGCCGCAGTTCCAGGCCCGGTTGTCCTCCGAGCCGTCCCGGTTGCCCTCCCCGTTCGCCTCGTTGTGCTTGTGCTCGTAACTGACGAGGTCCCGCAGCGTGAAGCCGTCGTGCGCCGTCACGAAGTTCACGGACGCGTACGGCCTGCGCCCGCCCCACGCGTACAGATCGCTCGACCCCGAGAGCCGGTACCCCAGATCGCGCACGTCCGGCAGCGCCCCCCGCCAGAAGTCCCGCACCGCGCCCCGGTAGCGGTCGTTCCACTCCGTCCACAGCGGCGGGAACGCCCCCACCTGATAGCCCCCGGACCCCACGTCCCACGGCTCGGCGATCAGCTTCACGCGCCGCAGCACCGGATCCTGCGCGATCACCGCGAGGAACGGCGAGAGCATGTCGACGTCGTGGAAGGAGCGCGCGAGCGCCGCCGCCAGATCGAAACGGAACCCGTCCACCCCCATCTCCGACACCCAGTACCGCAACGAGTCGGTGATCAGGCGCAGCACGTGCGGCTGCACGACCTGCAGCGTGTTCCCGCAGCCCGTGTAGTCCGCGTACCGCCGCGCGTCGTTCTGCTGCAGCCGGTAGTAGCCGCGGTTGTCGATGCCCTTCAGGGACAGCATCGGGCCGAGCTCCCCGGCCTCCGCCGTGTGGTTGTAGACCACGTCGAGGATCACCTCGATCCCGGCCTCGTGCAGCGCCCGCACCATCCGCTTGAATTCGCCGACCTGCTCGCCCCGCGTCCCGGACGCCGCATAGGCCGCGTGCGGGGCGAAGTAGCCGATCGAGTTGTAGCCCCAGTAGTTGCGCAGGCCCCGCCGCAGCAGATGGTCCTCGTGCGCGAACTGGTGCACCGGCAGCAGTTCGACCGCGGTCACTCCCAGACGTACGAGATGGTCGAGCGCGGCCGGGTGTGCCAGCCCCGCGTACGTACCGCGCAGTTCCTCCGGCACCCCCGGGTGCCGCTTCGTGAAGCCGCGCACGTGCAGTTCGTAGATGACCGAGTCCGCCCACGGCGTCTTCGGCCTGCGGTCGTCGGTCCACTCGTCGTCCGGCGCGTCGTCGTGCACCACCACGCCCTTGGGGACGAACGGCGCAGAGTCCCGGTCGTCGCGGACCGTGTCCGCCACGTGCTGCTGGGGCCAGTCCCGCACATGCCCGTACACCTCGGGGGGCAGCCGTCCGTAGTCATTTCCCGGGCCGCCGTCCACCGCACGCGCGTACGGATCGAGGAGCAGCTTCGCCGGATTCCAGCGGGCCCCCGTCCACGGGTCCCAGCGGCCGTGCACGCGGTATCCGTACCGCTGCCCCGGCCGCACGCCCGGCACGAAGCCATGCCAGATCTCGTGCGTCAGCTCGGTCAGCGGACAGCGCGTCTCCACCTGCCCCGCGTCGAACAGACACAGCTCCACCGCCTCCGCCCCGCCCGCCCACAACGCGAAGTTGGTGCCCGCGACCCCGTCAGGACCCACCCGGAAGCGGGCCCCGAGCGGCGTCGGCGCCCCCGGCCACACGGGCCGTGCCCGCGCCGCGCGGGGCGCCGCCCGCCCGTTCCCGCGCACCGTCGGGGCGGGCCGCTCCGTCGTGCCGCTCCCCATCGCCCGCGCCTGCTGCACTGCCCCTTGCTCGGGTGCGCTCGACACCTGTCGGCCTCCTGCGGCTCCGTCGGTCGACGCGCGAAGAAGGGCGTGCGGCGTCCCGGCCGCGGCTCCCCATACGTCGTCCTCCCCATGGTTCTGCCCACCGTGCGCGTCGCACTCACGTTTCCCCGGCAGGGGGACGGTCGTTGGGACCCACGTGAGACAGGATGCGAGGCGCGCACGGCGCGCAGGGGCCGCGCTGGCGGCGGTACTGACATGGGCAGGGCTGCTGGCCGGGGCGACGGGCTGCTCCTCCGGCGGGGTCGACGGGTTCATGGGGAAGCCGCGTTCGCCGGCGGACGCGATCCGGGTGACGCCCGACGACGACAGCAAGGGGGTCAGGGCGGACGAACGCATCGAGGTCGAGGTCCCCGACGGCCGCCTGGAGTCGGTCAAGGTCGTCCGGACGCAGGACGCGCAGGAGTTCGACGTGCCGGGCCGCATCGACGAGGACGGCATGACCTGGCGGCCCCTGGACAAGGGCCCGCTGGCGCTCGCCGCCACGTACAAGGTCGACGCCGTCGCCATGGACGGCCACGGCCGCCGCTCGGCCCGGCACACCACCTTCCGTACGTACGTCCCCGACGAGCGCTTCATCGGATACGTGACGCCGGAGAACCGCGCCACCGTCGGTACCGGCATGATCGTCTCCCTGGAGTTCAACCGGGAGATCGAGAACCGCGCGGCCGTCCAGCGCGCCATCCACGTCACCGCGCAGCCGGACGTCGAGATCCGCCCGCACTGGTTCGGCAAGAGCCGCGTGGACTTCCGCCCCGAGAAGTACTGGAAGCCGGGCACCAAGGTCACCGTCGACCTGCGCCTGCGCGACGTCCAGGCCGACCGCGGGGTCTACGGCCTGCAGGACAAGAGCTTCGCGTTCACCGTCGGCCGCCACCAGGAGTCCCTGGTCGACGCCGCCGCGCACACCATGGAGGTGCGCAGGGACGGCGAGCTGCTCTCCACCGTGCCGATCACCGCGGGCGCCCCCGAGACCACCACGTACAACGGGAAGATGGTGGTGACGGAGATGCTCGAGGTGACCCGCATGAACAGCCGCACCGTCGGCTTCGGCGGCGAGTACGACATCCCCGACGTGCCGCACGCCATGCGCCTGACGACCTCCGGCACGTTCCTGCACGGCAACTACTGGTCGCCGGACGCCCCCGGCAACACCAATGTCAGCCATGGCTGTGTGGGCCTGCGCGATGTGAAGGGCGGCAGCTCACGGACGCCCGCGGGCTGGTTCTTCGACCGGAGCCTCATCGGAGACGTCGTCGAGGTGGTCAACAGCGATGACAAGAAAGTCGCTCCTGACAACGGCCTCAGCGGTTGGAACATGGACTGGAAGGACTGGGTGAAGCCCAGCTGATCCCCCAGGTGATCGCCAGGTGGTCACCGGGTGACCGGCGGTGGACCACCAGGTGATCATGGTCTGCCCGTGCCCCTGGGCAGTTGGAACTGAACGGTGACATTGGCGGGGACTGTTCGCCGGGAACGGTGTGGTTATCTATCGCTGGCGCGTGTCCGAAACGCGCAGGTGCACTGGGGTGCGGGCCTGGACCAGACCAGGCTCGGCGAGGGGAGACGACATCTTGAACGGGCGACCGATATCGGGGACGTCGGTTGGCGCGCGCCTGCGCGCGCGACGGCGGGGCGCCAGAACGGCAACGGCAGTGGTGTCGGGGGCGACGCTGCTGTTCGTCGCGGCATGCGGGGGAGGCTCGGACTCGGGCGGCGACGGGGACGGCAAGGGCGGGGCGGACAAGAACGCCCCCTCGGCGGCCGTCGTCTCGATAGCCCCCAAGGACGGTGCGGACGCGGTCGCCACCAGCGGCGCACTGAAGATAGGCGCCGACAAGGGCAAGCTCTCAGAGGTCAAGGTCGAGGACAGCAAGGGCAACCCGGTCCCCGGCAGGATCACTTCGGGCGGGACCAGCTGGACGCCCGCCCACCACCTCGCGGCCGCCACGAAGTACAAGGTCCACGCGGTGGCCAAGGACTCCGACGGCCGCGCCTCCGCCAAGGACTCCGTCTTCACGACACTGACGCCGAAGAACACCTTCATCGGCCAGTTCAATCCGGAGGACGGCTCGAAGGTCGGCGTCGGAATGCCGTTCTCGGTCAACTTCACGCGCGGCATCACCGACCCGGACGCGGTCGAGAAGGCCATCGAGATCAAGACCGAGCCGTCGGTGCCGGTCGAGGGCCACTGGTTCGGCAACGACCGCCTGGACTTCCGCCCGGAGAAGTACTGGAAGGCCGGCACGAAGGTCACCGTCAAGCTCAACCTCGACGGCGTCGAGGGCCGTCCGGGCGTCTACGGCAAGCAGGCCAAGACCCTGAAGTTCACCATCGGGCGAAGCCAGGTCTCCACCGTCGACGCCAAGACGCACCAGATGAAGGTCGTCCGCGACGGCAAGCAGATCAAGAAGATCCCGATCACGGCGGGCGCCCCCGGCACCACCACGTACAACGGCGAGATGGTCATCAGCGAGAAGCTGCAGGTGACCCGGATGAACGGCGAGACCGTCGGCTTCGGCGGCGAGTACGACATCAAGGACGTCCCGCACGCCATGCGCCTGTCCACCTCGGGCACGTTCATCCACGGCAACTACTGGTCGGGCGGCGCCTTCGGCAACACCAACGCCAGCCACGGCTGCATAGGCCTGAGCGACGTGCGCGGCGGCTACAGCAAGAAGACGCCCGCCGGATGGTTCTTCAGCAACTCGATGATCGGCGACCTCGTCGTCGTGAAGAACTCCGCCGACAAGAAGATCCAGCCCGAGAACGGCTACAACGGCTGGAACATGTCGTGGGAGAAGTGGAAGGCATAGGTCCCACCCCCTTCCGTACCGGGCCCGGCGCACTGTGACCAAGTGCACCGGGCCCGGGTGCGTTAGTCCCCGTTAACCTGCTGCCATGACTGCAACCCTCGAAGTCGCCGAAGGCGTAGGCACGATCCGCCTCGACCGTCCCCCGATGAACGCCCTGGACATCGCCACCCAGGACCGCCTCAAGGAGCTCGCCGAAGAGGCGGCCCGGCGCGACGACGTCCGCGCCGTGGTGATCTACGGAGGCGAGAAGGTGTTCGCGGCGGGCGCGGACATCAAGGAGATGCAGGACATGGACCACGCGGCCATGATCGTGCGCTCCGGGGCCCTCCAGGAGTCCTTCACCGCCGTGGCGCGCATCCCCAAGCCCGTCGTCGCCGCCGTCACCGGCTACGCGCTGGGCGGCGGCTGCGAGCTGGCGCTCTGCGCCGACTTCCGCATCGCCGCGGACAACGCCAAGCTCGGCCAGCCGGAGATCCTGCTCGGCGTCATCCCCGGCGCGGGCGGCACCCAGCGCCTGGCCCGCCTCATCGGTCCGTCCAAGGCCAAGGACCTCATCTTCACCGGCCGCCACGTGAAGGCCGACGAGGCGCTCGCCATCGGCCTGGTGGACCGCGTCGTGCCCGCCGCCGAGGTGTACGAGCAGGCGCACGCGTGGGCCGCGCGCCTGGCGAAGGGCCCGGCCATCGCGCTGCGCGCCGCCAAGGAGTCCATCGACGCGGGTCTGGAGACGGACATCGACACCGGCCTCGCCATCGAACGGACCTGGTTCGCGGGTCTGTTCGCGACCGAGGACCGCGAGCGGGGCATGCGGAGCTTCGTCGAGGAGGGTCCGGGCAAGGCCAAGTTCGTCTGAACCAGGCCCTGTTGCCGACGGCGCCGCCCTGTTGAACGTGCGTCACCATCGGGGTCCCCCGAAGGAGCGGATTATGGCCGACTTAACAGAGCCTTAAGTGCGGCTGTTCCAAGGCTGTGGGTGATCATGTATAAGCGGGAAGTCACCGCAGGTCACAGCTGCTCCAGCGGCCCTTAACTGCCAGTGGCATATGTCAATGAGGCCCCCCGGAACGGTTGGTTCCGGGGGGCCTATTCCGCCGGAACGGCCACGGAGAGCGCTCTGGGCGGCCATGATGGGGGCATGGCGGGGCTGGAGGGTGACGAACGGCCGCGGCGGCACGGCAGTGCGACCGCGGCGCGCTGGTCGCCGGCGGTTGAGGATGAACACGCGCTGAAGGCGCTCGAGTTGTTCGGCAATCCCACGGACGCGGAGGTGCCGCTGCCGTCCCGCCCGGAGTCCGCCGCCATCGCGCGCCGCCTCGCCCAGGTCGTCGTCCTGCGCCACTGGGGGCTCTCCCCGAAGCTCACCGAGGACGTCGTCCTCCTCGTCTCCGAACTCGTCGGAAACGCCGTGCGGCACACCGGTGCCCGTGTCTTCGGCCTGCGCATGCAGCGGCGGCGCGGCTGGATCCGGGTGGAGGTCAGGGACCCCTCGCGCGGGCTGCCCTGCCTGCTGCCCGTCGGCGAGATGGACCTGAGCGGCCGCGGCCTCTTCCTCGTCGACAAGCTGTCCGACCGGTGGGGCGTGGATCTGCTGCCGCGCGGCAAGACGACGTGGTTCGAGATGCGGGCCGCCGACCGCTGATCCCGCGGGCGGATCCGGTGGGCGGATCCGGCGGGCGGCCCGAGGCGGATACGCGAAAGCCCCCGGCGGCCGTGGTCGGCGTGAAGGGGGCCTTCGTGAAGCGCCGTGGATGTTGGGGTGTGATCCACGGCGGCTGATGACGACCTGAGCCCGGGTCAATGGGGGTCGTGTCCCCGACTATGGCAGACGGGCGTCATCGATCCAAAGGCGTCTATCCGTCCATAGGTGGGCAAATCGTGACAGTTTAGAGGTGAATCCTTGGTGAGATGGGACACCTGCCTGGTAAACGCTGGTTAAGCGGAGGCTGTGACAGGCGATAAGCAGGGGGTGGAGCCGTGGCGCCGGGCTCCCGAGCCCCGACCCGCAACGGCTCCAAAGCGGGCAATCAGCATCTTTTCCATGTTTTACCCATTAAATGGTCGGGTGATCGAGACCGACCGCCGCAGAGTCCTGCGCGCGGGCGCCGGCCTGGTCGCCGCGGGCACGCTCACCACCGGGTGCGCCGCCACCTGTCCCT
>NZ_LIPN01000508.1 GCF_001418325.1 Streptomyces atriruber
GCCACCACTGCCGCCGGCGCCGACCCGCCCACGCAGCCGACGCAGTCCGGCGGCAACGGAGGCGTCGGCGCCGGCGGCAGTGGTGGCAGCGGTGGCGGCGAAGTCCCCGTCGGATACACGCCCTCCCCCGAGCCGTCCTCCACGGGCACGCAGCAGTCCTGACCGGGCACGCAGCAGTCCTGACCGGACACCAGAGTTCAACCGGACACCAGCGGTCCTGTCAGTCCTGACCGCGCGCCGCGCCGAGCCGCCCCGATGGACACCAGCGGTCTCAGCCGGACACCAGCAGTTCAGCCGGACACCAGCAGTTCAACCGGACACCAGCAGTCTCAGCCGGACACCAAGCCGTCCTCGGAGGACGCACTGCGATGAACACCCGCACCGCCAGGGGCCGGTCGGACCGCCCCGGGAACCGTCACGCCCAGAACCGCCGCGGCAGACGCCGGGCCAAGCCGCCCACGAGCCCCCGGCGCCGTCGGCTGCCCATGCGCTACCTGCTGCCCTCGCTGCTGCTCGTCGCGCTGCTCGCGATGCTGATGCTGCGCGGGTACGTGCACAGCGAGATCCTCGCCGACCACCGCGTCAGACCGCCCGCACCGACCGACCACGTGCCGCGGAAGATCCTCGACGGCGGCCCGGTCATCGACACGCGCAACGGGCGCGAGACCACGCTGAGCGTGCCCGACCACCGGCTCGTGCTGACCTTCGACGACGGCCCGGACCCGGAGTGGACCCCCAAGATCCTCGACGTCCTCAAGGAACACGACGCCCACGGCGTCTTCTTCGTCACCGGCACCATGGCCTCGCGCCATCCCGACCTGGTCCGGCGCATGGTGGACGAGGGGCACGAGGTCGGCCTGCACACCTTCAACCACCCCGACCTCTCCTACCAGTCCGCGAGCCGCATCGACTGGGAGCTCTCGCAGAACCAGCTCGCCCTCGCCGGCGCGGCAGGCATCCGGACCTCGATCTTCCGTCCGCCGTACTCGTCGTTCGCCGACGCCATGGACGACAGGTCGTACCCCGTGACGAAGGCCATCGGCAGCCGCGGCTACCTCACCGTCGTCAACAACACCGACAGCGAGGACTGGAAGCGTCCCGGCGTCGACGAGATCATCCGCCGGGCCACGCCCCGCGGCGGCAAGGGCGCCATCGTCCTCATGCACGACTCCGGCGGCGACCGCTCCCAGACCGTCGCCGCGCTCGACCGCTTCCTGCCCGATCTGCGGAAGCGGGGCTACGAATTCGGGAACCTCACCGAGGCGCTGAACGCACCCAGCGCGCACACCGAGGTCACCGGCGTCGAACTGTGGAAGGGCGAGGCCTGGGTCTTCCTGGTCGGCGCCTCCGAGCACATCACCGACGGCCTCGTCGTCGCCCTCGCCGTCATCGGCGTCCTCGTCTTCGTCCGGTTCGGCCTGATGCTGCTGCTCTCCGCGGCGCACGCGCGCAAGGCGCGGCGACGGGACTTCCGCCGGGGCCTGCCGATCACCGAGCCCGTCTCCGTCCTGGTCCCGGCGTACAACGAGGCCAAGTGCATCGAGGCGACGGTCCGTTCCCTGATGGCGAGCGACCACCCCATCGAGGTCGTCGTCATCGACGACGGCTCGTCGGACGGCACGGCCCGCATCGTGGAGGACCTGTGCCTGCCGAACGTACGCGTGGTGCGCCAGCAGAACGCGGGCAAACCCGCCGCCCTCAACCGAGGCGTGGCCAACGCCCGCTTCGACATCATCGTGATGATGGACGGCGACACCGTCTTCGAGGCGTCCACCGTCCGCGAACTCGTGCAGCCCTTCGGCGACGGCCGCGTGGGCGCCGTCGCGGGCAACGCGAAGGTCGGCAACAGGGATTCACTGATCGGCGCCTGGCAGCACATCGAGTACGTGATGGGCTTCAACCTCGACCGCCGGATGTACGAAGTGCTGCGCTGCATGCCGACCATCCCGGGCGCGGTCGGCGCGTTCCGGCGCTCCGCCCTGGAGCGGGTCGGCGGCATGAGCGACGACACGCTCGCCGAGGACACGGACATCACGATGGCGCTGCACCGTGACGGCTGGCGGGTCGTGTACGCGGAGAAGGCGCGCGCCTGGACCGAGGCCCCGGAGTCGGTCCAGCAACTCTGGTCCCAGCGCTACCGCTGGTCGTACGGCACGATGCAGGCGATCTGGAAGCACCGCCGCGCGGTCGTCGAGAGCGGCCCCTCGGGCCGCTTCGGCCGGGTCGGGCTCCCGCTGGTCTCGCTGTTCATGGTGCTCGCCCCGCTGCTGGCCCCCCTCATCGACGTGTTCCTCCTCTACGGCCTGGTCTTCGGCCCCACCCAGCGGACCGTCGCCGCGTGGCTGGGCGTGCTCGCGGTGCAGGCGGTCTGCGCGGCGTACGCCTTTCACCTGGACCGCGAGCGGATGACCCACCTGATCTCGCTGCCCCTCCAGCAGATCCTCTACCGGCAGTTGATGTACGTCGTGCTGCTGCAGTCCTGGATAACCGCCCTCACCGGAGGCCGTCTGCGCTGGCAGAAGCTGCGGCGCACGGGAGTGGTGGGGGCGCCCGGCGCCATTCCGCGACAGCGGACGGGCAGCCATGATCGGAGGCCCGTCGCATGAGTCGCCACGTGTCGGCAGCGTCCACTGACGCCCCGGCCACCGGGGCCCCAGCCACCGGGGCCCCGGCCCCCGACGCCCCGGCCACCACCCCGATGAAGCCGGGCCGTGACCGCTACCTGGACCTCCTGCGCTCGCTCGCGCTCGTCCGCGTCGTCGTCTACCACCTGTTCGGCTGGGGGTGGCTGACGATCGCGTTCCCCTCGATGGGCGTGATGTTCGCGCTCGCGGGTTCGCTGATGGCGCGCTCGCTGAAGCGCCCCGCGGGGGGCGTGATCAGGGGCCGCATGCGCCGGCTCCTCCCACCCATGTGGGTGTTCGGCGCGGCGGCGCTCTTCCTGCTCTTCGCGGGCGGCTGGGACGTCTCCGAGGACCCCGACCACGGGGGCACGTGGGGCCTGGTGTCGATGCTCAACTACGTGTTCCCGGTGGGCGCCCCGCCGTTCCCGTGGAACCTGGGCGACAAGGCGGGCCTCCTGGAGGACACCTGGCCCGTGCAGGCGGTGGGCCCGCTCTGGTACATCCGCGCGTACCTGTGGTTCGTCATCGCGTCCCCGCTCCTGCTGTGGGCCTTCCGCAAGACGCCGTGGACGACGCTGTTCGCGCCGCTCGCGCTGACCGCGGTGGTCGGCACGGGCGTCCTCACGATCCCCGGCGAGACGGGCAACACGATCTCGGACTTCGCGGTGTACGGCGGCTGCTGGGTGCTCGGCTTCGCACACCAGGAGGGGCTGCTGGCGCAGGTGCCCCGTTACCTCGCGGTGTCGGTCTCGGCCCTCCTCATGGCGTTCGGCCTGTGGTGGGCCTCGGGCCACCTGGGCCCGGACGGCTGGGACCTGAACGACATCCCGTTGGCACAGGCGACGTGGTCGTTCGGCTTCGTGGTCATCCTGCTCCAGTACGCGCCGTCCTGGCAGGAGCTGCCCGGCAGACTGGCGAAGTGGGACAAGCTGGTCACGCTCTCCAACAACCGCGCGGTCACGATCTACCTGTGGCACAACTTCCTCATCATGGCGACGGTGCCGATCATCGACCTGGCGTACGACCTGCCGTTGATGGCGGACGAGCGCTGGAGCTCGGCGCTCGACACGACGTACATGGTGTGGATGACCGTCCTGGTCTGGCCGCTGATCGGCCTGCTGGTGGTCGCCGTGGGCTGGGTGGAGGACCTGGCGGCGAATCGGCGACCGAGGCTGTGGCCGAACGGGGCGAAGGGGCGGAGGCGAGCGGGGTCTTCACAGTGAGCACGCAATGACGTTGCGCGAACGTTACGTACACCTGTGCGTCCGCAATGGTTTGAAATGCCGCTGTAAATCCAGGCGTTCGACGCGACTGGGGCGGGCGGTCGAGTTCGCCGCAGCGAACGAGGGGCGGGTGCGGGGGGACGCGCGCCGAAGCGGAAAAGTCGGAGCGGCATGCCGGGTGCGCACCAGACGCCTCTTGGGTGTCAATTGCACCGGCAAATACATCGACGGTGGTGAAGCGTAATGATCTCGACGCTGCGTGTAGCCGACTCCTAAGCTGACGGCTCTCCCGCTGTACGTGCCGGACGACCGCATGCCGTGCGGCGGGCCCACCTCTGCCAGGAGCTCCCTTTGCTTTACAGGAAGACCGCGCTGCGCGTCGCCGCGCCCGTCGCCGTACTCGCCCTCGCGCTGACCGCCTGCGGTGGCGGCGACGACAAGAAGTCGGACGACAAGAAGGCGGACGCCCCCAGCTCCCAGAACAAGCCCGCGGAGCCGTCCGTCCTCAAGGCCGGCGAGACCACCACGGGTGAGGTGAAGGAGGACAAGGCCACCGTCACCTACGACGTCGCCGCCGAGAAGATCGACGTCGGTACGGCGGCCGAGACCAAGAAGCTGGTCTCGGACCCGAAGCAGGCGAAGGGCCTGGTCGTCGCGACCGCCCACATGAAGATCACGCACAAGGCCGGCGCCCCGCTCACGGACACGCCGGACGTGGCCGAGACCACGGAGATCTACGCGGACGGCACCCGCGGCGGCCTGCTCATCGGCGCCGCCGAGGACGCGCCTGGCTGCGAGGACGAGCTGGAGCTCGAGGGCTGGAAGAAGGGCGAGACCCACGTCCTCTGCGAGACGTACCTGATCCCCGAGGGCTCGAAGGACCTCGAGGTCCGCTGGTCCGCCAAGGAGGACGGCAAGCAGATCGCTTGGAAGGTCGCCGGGAAGTAGCGCGGACGCGGCGCGCGTACGACTGCCGCGTGCGGCAGGAGTTCGGTCGGCCGGGCATCGCATTCGACTGCGATGCCCGGCCGCGCGTGTGTGCGCCGTCAACGCCGAACGCATTCGGCCCCGGGGCCCGGGCTCAGTACCCGACCGTGAAGCGCGCGCGGTGGTGGGTCGGGGATTCCGCTTCGTCCAGCAGCGCTACCGCCAAGTCCTCCATCGAGAGGGCCGAGTTGCCGTCCGCGTCCATCAGGAGCTCGTCCTTGCCGAGGCGGAACTCGCCCGTGCGCACGCCCGGTTCGAAGAGGGTCGCGCGTGCGGTGCGTGGCTTCCGGGTGGAGCTCGGTGAAGCGTGCGGGGTTCCGGACCACGGCGGTGACCTCGTGGCCGCGG
>NZ_LIPN01000509.1 GCF_001418325.1 Streptomyces atriruber
CGACCGGCCCCGCGCCCAGGACGTCGCCCTCGCGCTGCAATTGCGCACGGGGGTCGCGCGAGGCGTGCCGATGACCATCGGGGCGCCCTCGTGAGCGCCGAGCCGCCGTCGGGCGAGGAGCGACTCGCCCGCGTCGCGTTGACGCGGGTCCTGGAGCCGGGGGACGCGGTCGGCGGGCGGTGGCTGTGCGAGGTCGGGGCCGGTGAGGTGCTGCGGCGGCTGGTCGGGGCGGACGACGAGGAGCGACTGCCGGGGGTGACGGCGCGGCGGTGGGAGGGGCTGCGGGCGCGGGCCGCCGCGGTGCGGCCGGAGCGGGATCTGGCGGCGGCGCGGGACGCCGGGGCGCGGTTCGTCTGTCCGGGGGACGCGGAGTGGCCGGTGACCTTGGACGACCTCGGGGATGCGCGCCCGGTCGGGCTCTGGGTGCGGGGGCGGCCGTCCCTGCGGATATGGGCCCTGCGGTCGGTGGCCGTCGTCGGCTCACGGGCCTGTTCGGGGTACGGCGCGCACATGGCGGCAGAGCTCGCCGCGGGGCTCGCGGAGCGCGGATGGGTCGTGATCTCCGGAGGGGCGTACGGCGTGGACGGTGCCGCACACCGAGGGGCGCTCGGGGCGGGTGGTGCAACCGTGGCCGTCCTTGCCTGCGGGGTCGACCGGCCCTATCCGCGCGGGCACGCCGGGCTGATCGGACGCATCGCGGAACAGGGTCTCGTGGTGGGTGAGTTGCCGCCGGGGGACCATCCGACGCGGAGCCGGTTCATCCTGCGGAACAGAGTGATCGCGGCGCTGACCAGGGGGACAGTGGTGGTCGAGGCCGCGTATCGCAGCGGTGCGCTCGCCACGGCGCGCAGTGCCCAGGAGTTGGGGCGCTTCACCATGGGGGTGCCGGGACCCGCGACCAGCGGCCTGTCGGCCGGGGTGCACGAACTGCTGCGGGGTGACGGCGTCCTTGTGACCGATGCCGCCGAAGTCGTCGAGCTGGTCGGTGACATGGGGGAGCTCGCCCCGGCCCGGCGGGGGCCCGTGGTGCCGCGTGACCTGCTCACTTCCGGGCTGCAGCGCGTCCTCGCCGCCCTGCCCGCGCGGAGGTGTGCGGCGGTGCGCGACGTCGCGATCGGCGCGGGGACGACCGAGGACGACGCGGTAGGGCGACTGTACGAACTTCAGTCGTTGGGGTTCGTCGAACGACACGGCGACGGCTGGCAGTTGACACGCCAGGCGATTCTGTCCGTCTTCGCTGATGGAGGTGAATCGTGACCGAGCGTGTTCCGCCGGACGGATGACCCCCGACGAACTTGGGAAATCGTGTAGTTGACCCGTCGGTGTCGTCACTCAGAGCGACGGCTCCGACTCCCGGAAGGGGTAAGCGGAACGTATCTGCGCACGCGCGATCCCATACTCTTCGCACACTGCGACACTTCAGTCACGCTACGCTCACACAGATTCCGACGCGGACAGGCAACAGACGGACGACCTCATTCACTCCACGCACGCTCTCCACCGCTCCGGCGCGAGCGACACCGGTGATTCCACCGGCTCGCGCGACCTCACCGACCCACGCGACCTCCCCAGTTCGCGTGATCACTCCAGTTCAGGCGACCTCCCCAGTTCACGGCAGAACGGCTCAAGGCGACGAATGCCCCAGCACACCTCAGGGTCCGATCGGGCAGCGGTTCCCCCGGCCGCCCGTAGCGGCGAGCAGGAGCGGCCCCCCGCGCCCACGTCGCTGGACGAGT
Organism: Streptomyces atriruber; assembly: GCF_001418325.1. GTDB lineage: Bacteria > Actinomycetota > Actinomycetes > Streptomycetales > Streptomycetaceae > Streptomyces > Streptomyces atriruber. The sequence continues at coordinate 1,737 of NZ_LIPN01000509.1, forward strand.
TGTGGCGTTCGTACAAGGACACGGGCGACGGACGGCTGCGGGAGCAGTTGATCCTGCATTACTCGCCGCTGGTGAAGTACGTCGCGGGCCGGGTGAGCGTGGGGCTGCCGCCCAATGTCGAGCAGGCCGACTTCGTGTCGTCGGGGGTGTTCGGGCTGATCGACGCGATCGAGAAGTTCGACATCGAGCGGTCCATCAAGTTCGAGACGTATGCGATCACGCGCATCCGCGGGGCGATGATCGACGAACTGCGGGCGCTCGACTGGATCCCGCGCTCGGTGCGGCAGAAGGCCCGCAACGTCGAGCGGGCCTACGCCACGCTGGAGGCGCAGCTGCGGCGCACCCCCTCGGAGACCGAGGTCGCCGCCGAGATGGGTGTCACGCTCGGGGAACTGCACACGGTCTTCGGTCAGTTGTCGCTCGCGAACGTGGGCGCGCTCGAAGAGCTGCTGCAGACGGAGGGCACCCGCAACGGCGGGCTCGGCCTGAGGGACACGCTCGAGGATCACACGGCCGACGACCCCGTCGAGGTCGCCGAGGACCGGGAGCTGCGCAGGCTGCTCGCGCGGGCCGTCAACACGCTGCCGGAGCGTGAGAAGACCGTCGTGACGCTCTACTACTACGAGGGCCTGACGCTCGCCGAGATCGGCGACGTCCTCGGTGTCACCGAGAGCCGGGTGAACCAGATCCACACCAAGTCCGTGCTGCAGCTGCGCGCGAAGCTGGCGGGCTTGGGGGACTGATCGGAACAGAAGCAGGAGCAGGACCAGGAGCAGAAGGTTTTCCGCCGAGCAGCCGAACGGTGCCCGCACGCCTCGACCGGGCCGTGCGGGTGCCGTATCGGCCGTGAGGCGTCTCTGGGTCTCCGCGTCCGTGCCGGGCGACGGCGCAAATGAGCCCGGGGCAGGCAACACTCCCCCGCGGTGCTGCCTGCCCCGGGCCCGCACTGAGTATATTGGCTCGGAGCCAGTCAACGCAGGAGTTACAGAATGTCCCCGCGTAGCCCATCGGTCAATGAAGAATTGCGCAGACGTTCCCGGGAGCGGCTGCTGCAGGCGACGGTGGACCTGGTCGGCGAGCACGGGTACGAGGCCACGACGCTCGGCCACATCGCGGACCGGGCCGGCGCCGCCCGCGGCCTGGTGTCGTACTACTTCCCGGGCAAGCGCCAACTGCTGCAGTCCGCGGTGCACCGGCTCATGCACCGCACGCTCGACGCGGCGCTGGAACGGGAGCCGCAGACCGAGGACGGGCACGAGCGGATGGCTCGGGCCGTCGACGCGATCCTGGGCCTGGCCGTCGACGAACCGCTGCTCATGCGCACGCACATGGCGGGCATCCTGCAGGCGGAAGGGTTCGTGCAATGCCCCGAGCAGCAGCGTCTCGCGGAGCTGTTGCGCGACACCGTCGTGCGGTACGGGTCGCAGGACCCCGACCGGGACTACCCGCTGCTGCGCGCGCTCCTGATGGGCGCGGTCTTCGCGCTGCTCATCCCCGGGGCGCCGATGCCGCTGGAGACGCTGCGCGCCGAGCTGTTCCAGCGGTACGACCTCGACTGGAAGCTCGGCGTCCCGCCGGGCGGCGCACCGCCCGACGGGGCCTCCATGGAGTGGACTAGTCGAAGTAGTCGGGCTGCGTCTGGACGTTGAGCTCGGGCAGGCGGACCCGCTGGGCGGAGTCGGTCCGCTTGTCGTTGATCTTCAGTACGTCGAGGCCCATCTCGATGTCGTTCGAGTAGACCCGGCCGTTGTAGTAGTACGCCGACCACGCGCCCGCCGTGGTGATCTTGTCGGTGGTGTGCGGGCCACGCTCGAAGTAGCCGATCTCCTTGGGCTTCTCGGAGTCGGTGAAGTCCCAGACGGAGACGCCGCCCTGGTACCAGGCCTGGACCATCAGGTCCTTGCCCCTGACCGGGATCAGCGAGCCGTTGTGGGCCACGCAGTTCTCGGTGTCCGCCTGGTGGCGCGGGATCTTGAAGTAGCTCTTGAAGACCAGCTTGCGCTTGTCGCCCTTGCCCTTGATGTCATAGATGCCGTTGGCGCCGCGGTCGGGCCCGGTGGCCGCGTTGCAGGTGGCGCCGGAGCCGCCGCCGAGCTCGTCGGTGAAGACGACCTTGTTCGCCTTCTGGTTGAAGGTCGCCGAGTGCCAGAACGCGAAGTTGGTGTTGTCCTGGACCTGGTCGATGACCTTCGGGTTCTCCGGATCCTTGATGGAGAAGAGGATGCCGTCGCCCATGCAGGCGCCCGCCGCGAGATCCTCGGAGGGCAGCACGGTGATGTCGTGGCAGCCGGTGGTCTTGGAGACGCCCGGGTTGGTGGGCCCGCCGGGGTTGCCGCCGCCGTCCGGCCCCTCACCGGGGAAGAGCACGGGGAAGTTCACGACCGCGGCCTTCTGCGGAGCCTTGCGCGGCACCTTGATGACCGAGATCCCGTCGTGCGGAGGCTTGCAGTCGGGGAACGTCGCGTTCGGGGAGTACGAGGAGACGTACAGGTAGACGTTCCTGCGCTCCGGCACCAGCGTGTGCGTGTGGGAGCCGCAGGCCGTCTCGACGGCGGAGACGTACCTGGGGTTCGCCTTGTCGCTGATGTCGAAGATCTTCATGCCCTCCCAGGAGGACTTCTCCGTGGCGGGCTGCGTGGTGCTGTTGCAGGAGTTGTCGCTGCGCGAGGAGTCCGTGGAGAGGAAGAGCAGGTTGCCGGAGACGGAGACGTCGTTCTGCGACCCCGGGCACAGCACCTGCGAGATCGTCTTCGGCGCCTTGGGGTTGCTGATGTCGTAGATGCGGAAGCCGTCGTAGTTTCCGGCGAAGGCGTACTTGCCCTGGAACGCGATGTCCGTGTTGAGGCCCGGCAGCGCATCCTTGGGGATGTTGGCCAGGTGCTCGATGTTGTCCGAGTGGACGACCTCGTCGGGTGCGGGTATCTCCCCGCGCTCGATGGCCTTCTCGGTCCGGGCTTCGTCGCTCTTGGAGACGCTCTTCGGGGCGGCGGGGGTGTCGCCGGGGTCGGGGATCGCTCCCGCGGGCGCGGCGGTCAGCAGCGCGGCGAGCAGTCCGGCCGCCGCCGCGCCGACTGCCAGTCGTCTGCGCCGAGTTCGGGGATGGTTCAACAGGGTCACTGCGTCCTCCCTTGTCGCCGTTCACAGTTGAACGGTTCACGGACACCCGAAGTATCGTGCTCATCATGCACAGATCAATAGAGGGGGAAACGGACCCGTAACGAGAGTTTTTGATCGCAGGTGGTCATCCACGTGCTAGTACGGACCCCAACTCGTCGCCGTGTGCCGCAGGAGGTCTCTGTGCTCAACCGTCGTACGTCCGCAGTCACCGCGTTCCTGGCGACAGCCGTTCTCGTGCTCGGGGGGTGCGACTCCGACGGGGGCGGCGGGAGCAGGTCCGACGCCGGGCACAAGGCGTCGGAGGGGCCTTCGGTGATCGCCCCGGGCAAGCCGGGCGAGACCGCGGCGACGATGTCCGCGAAGGACGCCGCCGAGCGGAGAACCGAGGACGACTCCCCCAACACGGCCGACTTCACCTACGCGCAGATGATGATCGTGCACCACGGCCAGGCCCTGAAGATGACCGAACTCGCGCCGAAGCGGGCGGAGTCGAGCCGAGTCAAACGGCTCGCGTCGCGCATCACCTCCGCGCAGAAGCCGGAGATCGGCGCGATGCGGGGCTGGCTGAAGAAGTACGGCGGCCCGCGCGAGCACGCGGGGCACGACCACGCGACCATGCCGGGCATGGCCAGTGAGGCGCAGCTGAAGCAGTTGCGCGCCGCGAAGGGCAAGGCGTTCGACGAGCTCTTCCTGAAGCTGATGATCACGCACCACAGCGGGGCCGTCACGATGGCCGCGGACGTGCTCTCCGAGGGCAACAACATCCAGGTCGAGGAGATGGCGAACGACGTGGTGGCGCAGCAGTCGAGCGAGATCAGCAGGATGCGGGAGATGGGCTGAGACCGGCGGCGGCCCCCGCCTACCTGCGATGGTGACGCGGCGTCAAAAGGCCCGCGTCGCGCGCTCCCGCGATGAGTCTGAGCGACTTGCGGCGGCTGTGCCCGGTCGCGCACATCACGGCGAGCACCGGATCGTGCCCCTCGTGTTGCGCCGTGCGGTACGCCTCGGCCACGATCCGGCGCCCCGCGTTGCCGCGCGGCCAGGCGGGGCGGGCGCGGCGGGCCGGTTCCGCCGCCACCGGGCCGTCCTCCTCCAGGGGGCGCTCGATCCAGTCGACCAGCGCGGCGAAGTCGTCCGGGGAGAGCGGTGGCTGGGCGTGCAGGTCCTCGATGGCGACCCGGCCGTGCGACACCACGGCGGTCACGTCGACGTCGGCCCCGTCGCTGAAGGTCAGCCGGACGCGGAACGAGGGCCCCGGCGGCTCCGGCCAGGTCGGCTCGTCCAGCCGGGCCAGCCCGTCCGGTGCAGCGACATCCGGTCGATAGTGATCAGAAACATCAGCAAATGATCTGTTCCGCACAAGCGCACGCTATCCGCGCCGTCGCATCCGCCCGGGAACGGCACGCACGACGACTCGCACAGACGGACGCACACCCCTGACATCACACGGCCCCTGGTGCGATCCTGAGACCGTCCCGGGCTCGTCTCGCGGAAGGAGCACCACCGTGCTGCAGGTCGCCGTCGTCGGTGCGGGCCCCAGCGGGGTGTACGCCGCGCAGTCCCTCGTCCAGCAGGACCGGGTGCCGGACGTCCGCGTCGACGTGCTCGACCGTCTTCCCTGCCCGTACGGCCTGGTGCGCTACGGGGTCGCGCCGGACCACGAGAAGATCAAGTCCCTGCAGAACAACCTGCGCACGGTCCTGGAACACGAGCGCGTGCGCTTCCTCGGCTCCATCGAGATCGGCCCCGGCGCCCTGCCCCCGGCCCGGCTCCTCGGCCTCTATCACGCGGTGATCTACTGCGTCGGCGCGGCGGCGGACCGCAGGCTCGGGGTGCCGGGCGAGGATCTGCCGGGGAGCTTCTCGGCGACCGAGTTCGTCTCCTGGTACAGCGCGCACCCGGACGCGTCGGCGGACACGCACGCACCGGACGGGTTCGTGCGGGACGTGGAGTCCGCCGTGGTCATCGGCGTCGGCAACGTCGCGGTGGACGTCGCCCGGATGCTGGTCCGCGGCGCCGCCGAACTGCTCCCCACCGACATGCCGGACGCCGCGCTCGGCGTGCTCGCGGGCAGCCGGGTGCGCGAGGTGTCGATGGTGGGCCGGCGCGGGCCCTCGCAGGCGCGGTTCACCACCAAGGAGCTGCGGGAACTCGGCGCGCTCCCGGACACCGAAGTCCTGGTGGACCCCGCGGAGCTGGCGCTGGATCCCGCGTTCGCCGACCCGTCCGGGCTGCCCGCCGCGAGCCGTCGCAACGTGGAGGTGCTGCGCGGCTGGGCCGAACGCCCCGCGCGGGGCCTGGCCCGGCGGATCAGGCTGCGCTTCTTCCTGCGGCCGGTCTCGCTGACGGCGGGTGCGACGGGCCACGTCGCCGGGACCCGGTTCGAGCGGACGCTGCCGGACGGCTCGGGCGGCGTGACGGGTTCGGGACGGTACGAGGACATCCCGGCGCAACTGGTGCTGCGCTCGGTGGGCTACCGCGGGGTGCCCATCGACGGGCTGCCGTTCGACGCCGGGCGGGGCACGGTGCCCCACGCGGCGGGGCGGGTGCTGCGCGACGGTGCCCCGTCGCCCGGCGAGTACGTGGCGGGATGGATCAAGCGCGGCCCGACCGGCGTCATCGGCACGAACCGCCCGTGCTCCAAGGAGACGGTGCTCTCCCTCCTGGACGACGCCCCCGATCTCGTACGACGGCACGTCCCCGAGGATCCCCTGGCGGGGCTGCGGGCGGCGGGGCTGCGGCCGGTCGAGTGGCCGGGCTGGCTGGCGATCGAACGCGCGGAGGCGGAGCTCGGCCACTCCCTCGGGCGCGGCATCGTGAAGATCCCGGACTGGGAGGGGCTGCGGGCGGCGGCCCACGGAGTGCGGGGCTAGGGCCTGTCGCACGTCGCGGCGCGCCGTCACTGGTCGAGCAGCCCCAGCCGGTGTGCGACGGCCGCGGCCTCCCCGCGGCCCGAAGCGCCCAGCTTCGGCAGGATGTTGGAGACATGGACGCTCGCCGTCTTCGGCGAGATGAACAGCTCCTGCGCGATCTGCCGGTTGCTCCGCCCGGCGGCCACCAGCCGCAGCACGTCGCGCTCCCTGGCGGTCAGCCCCAGCGCCACCGCCCGGGACGGCGCGGGCTCCTCCTCCTGCCGCAGCGGGATCCGCGCGCGGTCGGCCAGCGTGCCGATCTCCGTTTCGAGCGGCACCGCGCCCAGCTCGCGCGCCACCGCCCCGGCCCTGCGCAACAACTCCCCGGCCGCCTCGCGGGACCCGGCGCCGCCCCGGGCGAGCAAGGCCCCCGCGAGGCGGAAGCGGGCCGTGGCCGACAGCAACGGGGGCTCCAGCTGTTCCGTCGCGGTGACGGCCTCGGTCCAGCGGGCGGTGGCGTCCCGGCCCTCCGCGGCGAGCAGTTCCGCCTCGATCATCAGGGCGTACGCGGCCCACAGCGGTACGAAGACGGGCTGGCCCCGCATCGCCTCGCGGATCCGCTCCACCGCGGCCCCACGCCCCGGTTGGGCCACCGCGAGCCCGCGGGCCCGTGCCTCGGCCGCGGCGGCCTCGTACAACAGGGGCCAGCCGTAGCGCTGGTGGCCGAAGGGGATGGCCTCGCCGACCGCCGCGTCCAGCAGCGAGCGGACGTCGAGGATCCGGCCGTCGGCGGCCGCGAGGGCGATCGCCACGCGGGCCATGGCCAGGGTGTGCTGCGGCTCCGGGGAGGGGCCGATGGTCCAGTCGTCGGACTCCGCCGACCGGCGACGGGCTTCGTCGTACGCACCGCGGGCCAGCGCCAGTTCGGCCCGCAGCTCGGCGGCCTGCCCCCGGGTGCGGACGCTCACCCCGCGTCGGCCGACGGCCCGGTCGAGCACGTCGTCGGCAGCGGACCAGCGGCCGAGCTGGATGAGGGACTCGGCGAGGTTGCCGTCGATGAAGGAGGCGATGTCCGGCAGCCCGTGCCGCTCGGCGAGGTCGCTGCCCTCCTCTGCGGTCTCGACGGCCTCGGTGTACCGGCCGATGCCGTGCAGCGCCGTGGACAGATTTCCGTGGCCGCGCAGCACGACAGCGGCATTGGCCCGCGCCAGCCTGCCGGTGAACGCGCCCCGGGCCAGGCCGAGCCCGGCCTCGACGTCACCCGTGTGCATGGTGAGCCAGGCCAGGGTCTGCTGCGCGGTGATGCCGATGATCTCGGCACCCGTCGCCCGGCAGAGCTCCACCGCCCGCTCCGCGATCTCGATGACCTGCGGCCCCGGCCGGTGCACGACGTGCCAGTGCGCCGCGTGCGTCAGCACGTGAGCGTGGACGGGGGACGGCGGCAGGTCCCCCACCAGCGCCTGGGCCCGGGAGATCTCGTCCCAGCCGTCGGAGCGGGCGAGGTCGCGCAGCAGTTGGTAGCGCTCCGTCAGGAACCAGGCCGTCCGGATGGGGTCGTTCGGGGCCGGGCCGGGTCGGGAGCCCGGGGCGGGGTCGCCGTCCAGCTCGCACAGCGCCCGCTTGCAGAGGGTGAGTGCCCGCTCCCGTTCGCCCGCGAGGCGCGCGGCGACGGCGATCGCCGCGAGCAGGTCCACGAAGCCGCCCGGCCCGTCCCCGGGCACGGCCGGGGACAGGCCGTCCTCGACGCTGTGCCGGATCGCCTCGCGGCGCAGCTCCTCGGGGACGTCGTCCCACAGTTCAAGTGCCCGTTCCAGCAGCTGGTGCTGCTCGGCGAACGCGTGGCGGCCGCGGGCGGCGGCCGCCGCGGCGAGCACGGCGGGCAGGGCCCGAGCGGGGTCGCGGGCGTCGAACCAGTACCCGGCGAGGCGTCCGGCCCGGTCCTCGGAGCGTACGAGGAGCGGGTCGGCCGCCAGGGCCTCGGCGTAGCGGCGGCTGAGCCGGGAGCGCTCGCCGGGCAGCAGGTCG
>NZ_LIPN01000051.1 GCF_001418325.1 Streptomyces atriruber
CCGACCGGGTCGCGGGCGCCGGGGCGGGCTGCTGCGGGTATCCGTAGGAGACCTGCGGCTGTGCCTGCGGCGGTACGTAGCCCGTGAAGTGCGGCTGCGACGGCGTCTGCCCCTGCATCTGCGCCTGCTGCCGGTACGGGCTGAAGTGCCGGATGTCCCCGTACAGGTAATAGGAGACGGCGGCCACCATCGTGCAGAGCATGACCACCATGCCCGCGCTGCCGGGGCCCTGGAACTCCTCCTCGCCCGGGTCGACACCGATCAGGGCGATGGCCAGGACGTCGAGCGCCGTCACGAGGCCGAAGAGGATCCAGTTGTACGACTTGCGCGTCACCAGGGCCAGCCGCAGCATCGCGGCCCACGCCAGGAGGCCGCAGGTGAGCACCGTGAGCGCCACGAACATCACGCGCAGCGTCACATGTGTCCCCCTGGAAGGCGGATGCGGTTGCTGCGGCGCGTAGCCGTGGCCGTGCATGGCTGCTCCTGGTGCCTGATGAACGAACGGAAGAGGGTTCGAGCGTATAGGCCGACTGCGGCGACGGATCCCGGGTTGTACCGAACCGTTGTCGTACTGCTCACGCGGCCCCGGGCGGAAGGGTTCCCTCCGTCAGTCCGTCGTGCATGCCGCGCACCAGCCGGTCGCCGAGCAGGGCCGCCCGGCGCACGGCGTCCTCGAACTCGGCGAGGCGGCGGAAGCGTGCGCTGTACCCCTGCTGCCCGGCGAGCGGCAGCCGCGGCACCTGGAGGCGGCGGACGTCGAGCCGGGCGGACGTCGACGCGTAGCTGCTCGCCTGGCGGTGGTTGGCGGTGCCGCGCAGGAACCCGGCGAGGAACCACGGGTCGAGCGCGGCGGGGTCCGGGCGCAGCAGGGCCAGGCCGCGGCCGAGGGCGGCGCCCGCGGTGGCCTCGTCGATCACGCGGGCGGCGGCGCCGCCGCCGAACACCGGGACGACGACGTCGCCGGGCGCGGTGCGCACGGGTGCGTCGCCGGGCGCGCTCTCGTGGGCGGTGCTCTCGTGGGCGGTGCCGGAGGGCGCGCAGCCCGTCAGTACGTCGTGGTCGGTGAGCACGGGGGTGCCGCCGGGCCCCTCGCCGGTGCCGGTGTGCAGGGTCAGGGCGCCGGCGCGGGCCAGTTCGCCGACGGTGGTCAGCGGCGGCCGGGCGGCGTCGGCGGGGGCCGGGTCGAGGTCGTCCGGCGGGGGCGCGAGGTCGGCGGCCCGGCGCAGGGCCTCGCCGAGCCCCTGCCGTACGGTCCGCAGCCCGGTGCCGCCCGCGGCCTCGGCGGGCGGCGGCAGATGGCGCGCGGGCGCCAGATCGACCTCGTCGTCGAGGAGTTCGAGCACCGGCACGCTGCGGGCGAGTCCGGGCCGTTCGTCGAGCGTGCCGTGCCGTTCGACGTGCTGCCAGGCGTCGAGCACGGCGTCCCGCACGGCGGGCCACGGCTGCCTGTCGCGTCCGTCGGCGGCCGCCGCGCCCGCCGTCTCCACGAGCAGCAGCTCGGGCGCGGGCCGCGCCGCCCGGTCGGGCCTGCGCAGCACCCAGATGTGCAGGGGCAGGTTGTACGGCGGTGCGGTGCCCGCCGGCAGGGCGACGACGGCGCGCAGGGCGCCGCGGCGCAGCAGGTCGGCGCGGATGCGGCGCCCGGAGCGGCGGGACGCGGCGGCGGGCGGCATCAGCAGGACGGCGGTGCCGCCGTCGGCGAGCCGGGCCAACGCGTGCTGCACCCAGGCGAGTTCGGACTCGCCGCGGGCCGGGAAGCCGTACTCCCAGCGGGGGTCGTAGGCCAGTTCGTCGTGGCCCCAGTTGCGGTCGTTGAACGGCGGGTGGCAGAGCACGGCCGCTGCCGTGCGGCCGTCGTAGGCGTCGGCGCGCAGGGTGTCGGCGGCCATGGTGCGCACGGTCGCGTCGGAGTGCAGGGCGAGGCGCAGCGCGGTGAGGGCGGCGAGCTCCGGGGAGCTGTCCTGGCCGTACAGGTACTGGTCGGGGCGCGGCGGGACGGCGCGCAGCAGGGCGCCGGTGCCGCAGGCGGGGTCGAGGACGGTGCGTGCGGGGGCGGGGTTCCCAGCGGTCCCGGTACTCCCGGCGGCCCCGGCGATCTCGGCGATCCGCGCCATCAGCTCGGCGGGGCCCTCCGGGGTGAGCGTGTACTGGCGGGGGTTGGCGTCGGTGTGCCGACCGAGCAGGAACTCGTACGTCTGCCGGGCGCCCAGCTCGGCCGCCAGCTCGGCGACACCGCGCAACAGCGGTACGGAGGGCAGGAGTTCGGCGGGTTCCGGGACGTGGACGGCGCGCCTGCGCCGTACGCCGAACCGCATCGCGACCGCCTCGTCGAGCACGTCCGGCAGGAGCTGCGCCATCCGCTCGTCGGAGACGGCGCCGACCGCGAGCCAGTCGGCCGGCCTGTCGCGGATGAGGAGCAGGGCGCATCCGGCGTGCAGGAGGGCGGTGACGGGGCCCGCGGGATGTCCCGCGAGCTGCTGCCACACGCGTTCGCGGAGGGGGACCTCGACGAGCTTCCCCTGGCCGCGCAGCCAGCGCTCGACCTCGGCGAGCGCGAAGGAGGGGCTGGTCTCGGTGCCGCCGACCGGCTTGGGGAAGTCGCCGTGCCTGCGGCGCCAGTTGCTGACGGCGGCCCGCCCGACTCCCGCGAGGCGGGCGATCCCGGCGGCGGTCACCTCGGTCGCGTCGTCCCGCGGCGTCATCTGATGGCTCCCCTCGAACGCGCGGGGTCAGTCGCGCGGGGTCGAGCATACCCAGGGATCGACGGCACGGACCGTTTCACGTCCGTTAACTCATGATCCACACATACTCGTGTTGACTCGGTTCACAGACACCTGCTCTGATGTCCTCACCGAACGAACTTCCCTGGGGGGATTTCCATGCGTCACCACCTGCGCCACCAGCTGCGCCTGCGCCGCACCGTCGTCGCCGTGGCCTGCCTGGCCACGGCCGCCGTCGGCCTGACGGCCTGCGGCTCCGAGTCCGGCAAGGCGTCCGAAACGGGCAAGGCGTCGAAGGCGGACACGGCGAAGGGGGGCGAGCCGAAGGAGCCCTTCGCGGGCATGAGCGGCACCGAGATCGTCGACAAGGCCGTCGAAGCGACGAAGGGCGCCACGTCGCTCCGGCTCGTGGGCGACATCAAGGACGACGAGACGGGCCGGATGAAGATGGACCTGGCCCTCGACACCTCGGGCAAGTGCGCGGGCACCATGGCGATGGACGGCGAGGGCACGTTCGACCTGATCGTCCCCGGCGACAGCACGGTCTACGTGAAGTACGACGAGAAGTTCCTGCGCGCGCAGAGCAAGGGGCAGCCCGAGGACGAGACCGCGCTCGCCGTCGAGATGCTCGCGGACCGCTGGTCCAAGACGAAGGCGTCCGGCGCCGACGCGAAGGACATCGCCGGCATGTGCGACCTCGACGACCTGCTCAAGGAGTTCGAGGGCGAGATCAACTCCAACGCCCGCAGGGGCGCGACGACGACCCTGGACGGCACCCCCGCGATCAGGATCGACGCCCGCGACTCCGAGGAGAAGTACACGATCTACGTCGCCACCGAGGGCAAGCCCTACCTGCTGAAGATCGTCGACGCGGGCGCGGCCGAGCCGGAGCACATCGCGTTCCGCGAGTACGACAAGCCCGTGAAGACCACGCCGCCCGCCGGCAAGGTCATCGACCTGGACGAGCTGGGCGCCTGACGAGCCTCACAGCGTGTGCCGCACCCACACGTTCGGCTCGACGTACACGGCATAACCGCGGGCGGGCTCGCAGTGGACGGGCACCAGCGCGCCCGGCACCTCGACGAAGCCCTCCCGGTCGAACGGCAGCCCCGTCCACTCGCGCCACTGCGCGGTCGAGCCGGACACGGTCATGGAGGCGTGCGCGACCTTCTCGACGACGCCGCCCGCCCGCACGTGCACCCGCAGCCACGGGTCGTGCGGCAGGCCGTCCTCACGCGTGCGGTACGCGTACTCGTCGATCTGCGCGGCCGGTTCGAGGTGCTTGGCGTTGGGCCGCACCGGCGCGACGAGCTCGGTGAAGCCCCGGAAACGGGCGTTGTCCCGCATCGCCGCGAGCATCCGCCCGGAGATCCCCTTGCCCTGCGCGGCGAGGTCGACGGTGATCTCGATGGCGCTCACCGTGTCGGGCCGCTTGCCGTGCCGCAGGTCCGAGAAGGCCCACAGCAGCACCTGGTCCCAGCCTCCGTCGGGCAGTTCGCCGGTCCCGCGGCCGCCCAGTGCGAGCGGCACGCTGAAGCCGCGGGCGACGACCTTGCCGTCCGCGTCGCCGTCGGTGGCGACCAGGACGTACTCCGGGAGGTCCTTGACGATCCGTCCGATCAGCGACCAGCCGACCGGGTCGTGCAGGATGAACTCGGGCCAGTCCTCGGCCATGCCCCAGAGCGGGTCCGCGAGTTCCGGGCGCTCGGCCAGGGTCGTGATCTTGAGGTCCATGGGTCGGGACGGTACGCGTCCCGCGGGGTCGGCGGTATTTCTTTTCCTGCGGGCCCGTTGTGGCTGGTCGCGCGGTTCCCCGCGCCCCCTGAAGGCCCCTTCGGGGCCTCCTCGGGGCCTCCTCGGAGCCGTGGGTCAGCGGGCGTGGAAGCGGGGCGGGGCCTTCGTCGGGGCGTCGCCCGTCGGCAGCTTCTCGGCCGGACACGTCGTGAGCACCTTCTTCATGGCGTCCCGTTCCGCGCCGGTCACCCACACCCCGTACTTCTTCTTCACCGCCACCTGCCCGGCCACGTACGTGCAGCGGTAGGCCTTGTTCGGCGGCAGCCAGGTCGCGGTGTCGCCGTCGCCCTTGCCGCGGTTGGGGCCCGCGTCGACGGCGAGGAGGTTGAGCGGATCGTTGGCGAACGCGATGCGCTTGCCGGGCTCCCACTGGAAGGCACCCTTCTGCCAGGCGTCGGAGAGCGCCACGAGGTGGTCGATGTCGACCTGGCTGCGCCCGCGCCGGAACGTCACTTCCTTGCCGGTGTACGGATCGGGCGCGAGCCTCCCGGAGGCCACCCGGCAGTCGCCGCCCTGGTACGTGACGTCCTTCAGGTCCCGCTTGAGGATGTCGTCCCGGGTCGGGCAGCGGTTGGAGTCGGTGTCGGCCCACGCGGTGCCGAACCTGCCGCGGTCGTAACCGGTCTTGGGCGCGCGGCCCTTGACGGTGAGCGTGTCGACGGCGGCGAGCGCGGACCCTGCCTTCGCGTCGGGCCCGGCGGCGCCGCCGTCCGCCTTGTCCTTGGTGCCGGAGGTGCCGGTCTCGCAGCCGGTGAGGAGCGCGGGCACGGCGACGAGCGCGAGCAGCGCCGAGGCGGTGCGTCGGTTGCGTCGGTTGCGTCGGTTCATCGGACGACCACCCTGTCACCGAGGGCCAGCGGCGCGGGCGCCACCATGTCCGTGTGGACGCCGATGCACATGCCGCGGGTGGCGGTGAGGGTCTTCAGGACGCGGTTGTCCACGGGCAGGCCGGGCTGGGCCTGGGTGACCATGACGCAGCGCTTCACGCGCTTGGTGACGTACAGCCGCAGCGGTTCGGCCCCCGGTCCGCCGCCGAGGACGATCTCGCGGCCGACCCAGCTCTCCTCGATCCACGGTTCGTCGGTCTCCACGACGATGTTCTTGCGCAGCCGCCGTACGTCGACGGGGTCGGCGTCACCGAGCAGGTCGCCGAGCGCGCGCAGCGAGGCGGTGCCGACGAGGGAGACGGCGGAGACGTCCTTGTGGGACTCCTCGCCCGCACGCACCAACTCGACGCCCTCGCCGAAACGTTCCGGTATCCGCGGGTCGCCGGGGCGGAGCGTCGCGCCGTCCGGCGCGAGGACGACGGGCAGTCCGTCGCCGTCGCAGGTCGCGCGGTGTTCGAGCATGCCGGGGGTGCGGCGGAAGCGCTGGTGGTGCTTCCCGCTGGCCAGCTTGCCGTCGGGGTACCGCAGGGCCCAGAGCCGGTCGCCGACGACGCCGCTCGCGTCGAACTCCAGCCGGTCGTGCTCGTCCCCGAGCATCGACTTCACCGGAAACCGGTACAGACCCACGACCTCGAACGTCACTGCGCTCTCCCCTCCCCTGGGCGGACTCCCGCGGCCACCACGGTACGGCGCCCCGGACGTGACGACGCCCCCGGCTCGCGGCGCGGAAGATCATGAGATTATTTCCCGTTCCTTACTTATCGGGAGATTCATGTACAAGCGTCCGCCGCGCCTCGCCCTGTTGTTGCTCACCGCCGCTGCCTTCGGCACGACAGCGTGCGACGCGTCGGGCACCGACGCGTCCGCCCCCTCCGCGAGCACGCCACCGTCACCGTCGGCGAGCGCGGCTCCGGCCCCCGAAGGGCGCGGACTGCAGGGCCCGGCAGCGGGCCTCTTCCTGAAGACGCTGCGCGAGCACCACCCGGACCTCGATCACATCGAGGACGACGCGCTCGTCGCCGAGGGAGACGCGCTGTGCACCGTCCGGGGCGCGGCCCTCGGCGAGCAGTTCACGAAGTCCACGCACCGGCTCGGCACCACCAAGAAGCAGACGTCGAGCATCATGGGCGCCGCCCACGCCCTGTGCCGGGACAAGGACGACCAGCTCTTCGCCCACTGACGATTACCTGCGCGGTAATCGACCGCCCTCTCCTCCCCCGGCAGGATCGAACACATCAGCCGAGAGCAGTCCAACCCCGAGGAGAGCCCGATGAGCACGGACACCGCCACCGCCACCCGCGCCGTCGTCCAGGACTTCCTTCAGGCCCGGCTCGCCGGGGACACCGACCGGATGGTGGAGCTCTTCGCCGACGACGTGGACTGGCTGCTCGCCGAGAACCCCGCCGTCCCGTGGATCCGCCCCCGCTCCACGGGCGCCGAGTGCGCGGCCCAGTCCGGCGAACTGGCCGCGCACACCGTCCCCGAGGACTCCCGCGCCTCCCTCGACACCTTCCTCGTCGACGGCACGGACGCCGTCCTGTTCGGCCACCTCTCGGGCACCGTGCGCGCCACCGGCAAGTCCTTCGAGGGCCCCTTCGCCCTGCGCCTCACGGTCGAGAACGGCCGGATCACCCGGCACCACCTCTACGAGAACAGCCTCTCCATCGCCCAGGCCTGCACCGCCTCCTGACCCCGGGGCGGGCAAGGCCTCACTCGTAACGCGGCAGGCCCTCCGTGGAGATGGTCCACTCGGCGATGGTGACGTCCTCGCCGTAGACGAAGTCCTTGCGGGTGGCGTAGCGCGGGCCCTCGGGCGTGGAGTGGATGTCGGAGAGAACGGCTCCCGAGCCGGTGCGGGGGTCGAAGATCGCGTACACCGGGATGCCGAGGAGCGGATAGTCGCGGGTCTTGCCGACCCAGTCGTTCTCGGGGTTGGAGCGGGAGACGATCTCAATGGCGGCGACGAGGGTGCGGGGATCGACCGCGCCTTCGACGTCCAGATCGGTCCAGGCGAGCACGATGACATCGGGGTGGCGCAGGATACCCTCCGGCTCATGCTCCACATCAGGTGTTCCGGTGTGAGCCAGCAGCTCGTCCGGCATACGCCTCTCCAGGCGGCGGCTGATGTGCGCCGCCGTCACCTCATGAGGGCCTCCTGGCGACATCATGTCGTGGACGATTCCTTCCTTGGTGATCTCGAATTTGCCGGGAAGGCCGTCCCACGCATGCTCGACGACGTCACGCATCGCCCGGTACTGGGAGCTGCCGTTCCGCGCGCTGTCCGAGGCGATGGTCATGGCGTGCGCTCCTCGTCTGTGCCCAGGGGCAAGGGTCGTCACGTTCATGCTAGGCGGCCTCCCGCAGGTCGGGGCGGCAGCCACGGCAGTGCCCCGGCACGGGGGCGCGGAAGGCCCGGTCGCACGCCTCGCAGTTCTGGAGCGGGTCGGGACGGGCGACGGCGGCGACCGGTCCAGGGGGAAGCGGTGGCGGCAGCAGGGCCGTGAGCCGGTGGGCCAGCAGGGCAGCCGGGTGCCTCAGCTCATCGGGAAGCGCGGCCGTGAGCGTGCGGCGTACGGCGTCGGGGGCGGCCCCGCGCTCCAGCCAGACGGCGACCGCCGGAGCGAGGCGGTGGACGTCCCGCTCGGCGAGAAGGAGGCGGGGCTCGTGACGTCGCAGGTCCACGAGCAGGCCGGTGGCGGCCCGGTGGCGGTCGAGGTCGGGGGTGTCCCGCTCGGGGAGGGCTTCTCGGGGAGGGTCGCGATCCACTCGTACGGGTCGTACGGGCTTCTCCGGTACGGGCGCGGGAGCATCGGGCCGCGTACCGGGCTGGTTGTACGAGACGGTCCGGGTGACGACCTCCCCACCGGGCAGGCGCTCCCGCGTCCGGGAGAGATATCCGTGCCGCTCCAGCTCTCGCAGGGCCCCGGCGATGCGGTGCTCGCTCTCGGGGAAGCGGGCGGCGAGGAGCTTGATGCCGATGCGGGCCCCGGCGGGCAGCGACTGGATGTGGACGGCCAGCCCGATCGCGACCAGGGAGAGTTCGCGGTGCTGGGCGAGGTGGTTGCCGATCACGGTGTAGTGCGTGGTGTGCCGCGAGTTGACGTGAACGACACCGGATCGGGGGGTGTCGGCGGGTACGGAGGACGGGGCGCGCGAAGGCGCGCTACGCTGCTCGAAAGCCATCAGGAAGGCTGTCTTCCTAGTTGGTCAGGCCCTCGGTCGGGATGCCAGTCCCGCCGGGGGCCGTCGTATGTCTGCGGTTGTCGCGGCGAGCATATGCCCGCGAACAGGCAGGAAATCCAGCCCAGTTGGCGGATATCACCCGCGTGAGTGACGGACACCGAGGCGTGGACGGGTGGGTTGGTGGGGAGGTGCTTCCCCAAAGGCTTTCAAGCTTTTACGTCGCGGGAGACCAGGTCCCGGCACACCGGAACGCGGTGCACCGGGTCGCGGACGTCCGCGACCCGGTCGGCCCCTCCCCTCACCCCCCGGACCGGTCCACCGGTTCGGGGTGTCGCACGAGCCACTCCTGGAACTCGCGGTGGCGGAACTGGTAGGCGATGCCGGAGGTCCGCATCAGGCCTGCGGTCACCGACCAGTCGAGGAACCGGGCCGGGCGGAAGCGGAGTCGGCGCTGCGAGGCGAGGAAGACGAGGTAGCCCACCCAGTCCCGTTGCAGCGCCAGGATCCCCACCATGAGGAGGCTGGCCATGAGCCCGTCCGCGGCCTCGGCGCCGCCGCTCGTCACCGCTCCGGCGCCCGGCACGCCCATGCAGAGGACGAAGGTCCACCAGCCCGCCCTGACGGGTCCGGGGGGCCCGACCGCAGTGCTGTCCAGTTGGCTAGCGGACGCCCAGGCCAGCGCCGCCAGCATCAGCCAGGCCAGCAGCACCAGGATGCGCGGGTCCCCGCCACCGCCGCCCACCGCCTTGGGAGCCGCCTGCCACAGACCGGCCGCCAGGACCGTCCCCATGACATAGGCCGGAAGACTGCGCGCGCTCATCCGGAGGAACCGGCGCAGCCCCACCCGCCAGAGCGGACTGCCCAGTGACGGCATCGCGATCTCCGTGAGCACCGACGTCGTGGTCCTGCCGCGCACCTCCTCGACCAGCGAACCGACCACGATGACAATCGTGAGCGCGGCCATCAGCGTCTGGTCGACGTCACGCCACGACCGCGCCAGCACCAGGACCGGCGCCACCGCGGCCGCGGCCAGGCACGCGCAGACCACCCCGCGCACCCGGCCCGGCGGCATCCGCTCCCCCAGCCGGTGCAGCACCAGGTCGGTCTCCGCCGTGCTGCCCGCGCCCAGCAGCACGGCCAGCCGGTGCAACCGGAGGTGGATGTCGTACGGCCGGTAGCGGTCGGGCGCTCGGGGCGTGCTCGTCACCGATGCCCCGATGAACCGGCTCAGGAGCAGATCCGCGATCTCGACCACGGTCGTGGCGGGCACCAACTCCCCCGGGTCGCCGTCACGTTCGTACACCCTGCTGGCCAGGGTCAGCCGCCACGGCGTCGACAGCGCCGTCGCCAGCACCCCCTGCGGCGCGGCCGCGAGCTCGTCCAGGACCGGCTGCCACCGGCCGGGGCGGCGCGCCGCGCCCCGCTGCCCGAGGAAGCGGATCGCCTGCTCCGGCGTCACCGGGTCGATCTCGATGCGGGCGGCGTCGAGGATGTGGCTGCCGTCGGTCTCCAGCGCGTCGTACTGCCGCGTGCGGCACGTCAGGACGAGCGGGGCGGGGTCCGTGCCGTTCTGGTAGGTGGCGAGTGCCTCCAGCGCTCCGCGTGCTCTGGACTCCGTCGCGGCCACGTCGTCCAGATCCATTTCGTCCAGGCCGTCGAGCACGGGCAGGACCATCCGCCCGGCCATGACCGCTCGGGCGGACCTCGGCGGCAGTCCGAAGTCCCGCTCCAGGTGGCGGACGATCCAGTCGGACAGCAGCTCGTCCTCGTCCCAGTCGGCCAGCGCGATGAGCACCGCGACCGGTTCGTCCTCCGCCCTCGCCTGGTTGAGCTCCATGACCAGCTTTCTGGCCAGGACGGTCTTGCCCGCGCCCGCCGCGCCCGTGATGACCAGGCGGCGCGGCGGGCGCGGGCAAG
>NZ_LIPN01000510.1 GCF_001418325.1 Streptomyces atriruber
CCCCACGGACGGCACCGCGCCGCGCATACCGCTGCCGCGCTCCTCCGTGGAGGACACCCGACAGTCCCTGCCCGCCCCGCCCCCGGCGCCCGCGCCGCTCGTCCTGGAGCACCGCGTCCTGAAGTCCCTGCTCGGCGCCTGGGCGCTCGCCGCCTGCTCCGCGGAGGAGGCCACCGCCGTCGAGGAGCACCTCGGCGGCTGCGGCCCGTGCGCGGAGGAAGCCCTCCGGCTGCGCGACGCCGTCGGCCTGCTGCACCCCGAAGAGAGCCTCGACCTCGACCCCGGTCTGCGCACCCGCGTCCTGGAGAGCTGCCTCGGCCGCCGTCCGCCGCGCATCCCGGTGCCCGAATGGGCCGTTCCGTACGACGCGGAGACCGCCCGCCTCGACGCCCTCCTGCAGGACATCGGGGACGCGGAGTGGCACGCGCCGGTGCGGCTGCGCTGGTTCGACGAGGACGGCCCGGTCAGCAGGAAGACCACCGTGGCCGGGGTGATCTCCCACCTCCTCGCGGTCGACGGCATGGTCGGGCTCGCCCTCGGCCTCGACGACCCGCTCGGCCCGGACGTCCGCGTCCCCCAGGACCCGGCCCACCGCACCGAGGCGTTCTGGCGCGCCTCGCACTTCCCGCCCACGCGCGCGGTGCGCACCCCCTGGCGCGAGCAGACGCACGAGCTGATCCGCACGGTGTCGTTCACGGCCGGGGGCACCTCCCGGGCCTCCGGTGCCGGTTCCGGCGGAGGCTCCGGCCGCCTCCCGGTGCCGTACGGCACGGTGGCCGTCCCCGGCGGCACCGGAGAGCGGCGGACCATCGAGCTGCCGCTGCGGGACTCGATGGTGGACCGCGCCTTCGAGTGCTGGATCCACGCGGGCGACATCGCCGACGCGGTCGACTATCCGTACGAGCCGCCCTCGCCCCGGCACCTCCACCGCATGATCGACCTCGCCGCCCGGCTGCTCCCGGGCACGCTCGCCGAGCGGCGCCGCTCCGGGCTCGCCGCCCCGCCCCGCCGTCTGGTCGCGGCGGGCGCGCCGGGCCGCAGCCTGCGCCTGGAGATCGAGGGGCTCGGCGGCGGCGAGTGGCTCATCCCGCTCGACTCCCCCGCGGCGACCGGTTCACGGGAGCACGAGGTGGCCCACGTGGCACTGGACGGCGTGGAGTTCTGCCGCCTCGCCGCGGGCCACGTCTCGCCGGAGGAGGCGGCCGCGGGCCAGGACGGCGACCGCGAGGCGATCCGCGACGTGCTGTTCGCGGCGGCCTCGCTCAGCCGGATGTAGGGGGCCTCGGCGCGCCCTCAGAGGTCGTTTTCGTCAGTAGCGCCTGGTATCCGATGGTTTGGGGGCAGTACAAAGTAGTGCTGGGGTTGTCCGATGAGGCCGTGCCGTGGGCGTCGGGTGGTCCGGCCATCGCCCGCCCACAGGGGCTCGTCGGCCGAGCGGGCCCCGCTCGCAAACGTCCGGCGCGGGCGGTCACAGGCTGGCGCCGCCCGTGACGTCGAACCCGACTAGCATGCGCCCCTCGGGACCGGTCGCATGACGGCCCGTCAAAGACCGTCTTGACCACGGAGTTCGGGCCTCGGACAGCGCGGAAGAGGACTCCCGGACCGTTCGGGTTCCGGGAGTCCTCACTCATGTGCGGTCGCCAGGGCGGCCTTGGCGGGCGGACCTGCTACTTCGTGCCGACGAGCGAGCGGCGCTTCTCCGCCGCGGCGGGCTTGGGCAGGGTGCAGCCGGGGCGGTTCAGGTCGATCTTGTTACCGGCGCCGACGCAGGGAACGATGATGTAGGTCTGCTGGGCGTAGCCGATGTTGGGCCGGACGGTGACCTTGCCGTTCTCGTCGACCTCGCACGGGTTGTTGTCCGTGCAGCGCTGGCCGCTCTCATTGATGGTGTTGTTGACGGCGACGACCTTGCCGGTGGCGTCGTCGATCACCGGCGATCCCGAGGTGCCGCCGATGACCTGGCAGGGCTGGGTGTAGCGGAGCGAGTCCTTCCAGGTCCACTGGCCTTCCTTCAGGCGGTATGCGAAGCCGTCCGTGTTGCACCGGTACATCCGCTTCCAGTAGCCGGAGGCGACCGTGATGGCCCGGCCCGCCTGCGGGTGCGCGGCGTCCAGGTCGAGGGCCTTGATGCCGTAGCGGCTCTCGATGTCGCGGTAGGTGCTGGTCAGTTCGTACACGGAGACGTCGGTGTCGGTCATCGTGCCGTACGCGATCTTGCTGGCGCGGACGGTGCCGAGGTTGCCGCCGCTGGCGTTCAGGAGCGTGAAGCTACGGCTCGACGCCCGGTTGACGATGACCTGCCCGGCGCCGGGGAAGCCGGTCTCCAGACAGTGGCCGTTGGAGAGCACGAGTGCCTTGTCCGTGGGCTGCGAACTGGGCACGCGCACCACGGAGCCCGAGCAGTTGCTCAGCGCCACGGTGCCCGCGAAGGTCACGGCCTTCGCCTTCACCTTCGCCTTCACCTGGGTCACCGCGGCGGGTTGCGCTGCGGCCGTGCCTTTGTCGGACACCGGCGCGCCGTTGCTCACGGCGGACGCGGGTATCGCCGTCGCGCCGAGGAGCAGCGCGGTGAAGACGGCACCGACGAGAGGCTTGTTCATGCGGGGGTCCCCTCTGATGACTGTGTGACCGAAGGTCCTTCGGATTTGTCATGCGCATTTTTGGGGTAACCCACTGCCATGAGCAAGACCGCGTGCGGTCAAGTACGCGAGTGACACGCCTTCCTGGGCGTACGGCCGCTGGACGCGGCCCGCGCGAGCCGCTAGCGCCCGCCTCCTGCCGCGGCGATCTCCTGTGCGATCTCCAGCTCCGGCACCGCCCCCTTCGGCGCGGCCACGCGGAACGGCTTGCCGTAGTCGCTGGAGGCCGCGTCGAGATCGGCCTCGGGGCGGTGGCCAGGTGCGTGGTTCGCACGGCCGACACAGGTCGCCGTCGTGCAGGCGGTCCGGGCCGACGGTCAGCGTCCTGACGCAATGCCCGCGAGGATGGTGCCGAGCATTCGGTCGAACTCCGCCTCTGAACCGAAGTCGGCCAGCCGCGGTGCGAGTTCGGTCAGTGTCGGATACGCGTCGGCGTCGAAGTCCGGCACTGCTGCGGCCCCGTGGGCCTCCGCCGCAGTGCGCGCCAGCAGATGACCGTTGAGGAATCCGAAGAGCACCGATGGCGCGTCCGCAGCGACCTGTTCAGGCACGCCCGCGTCCCGCATCGCCGCGACCAGCCGCTCCAGTGCGGCCAGTGCCGAGGCTGAGGTCTGGGCGCGGCCTGCCAGCAGCGGGAAGACCTGGGGATGACGGTGGGCCATGTCCCGATACGCGTGGGCGGTGCGGCGGGCGATGGACTGCCACCCTTCCGGTTCGCCGTCGGTGATCCGCATTTCAGCCAGGACCACCTCGCAGGCCGCGTCCAGCAGTGCCGCCTTGCCCTTGACGTGGTGGTAGATCGACATCGGGTCCACCCCGAGCTCGTCGGCCAGCCGCCGCACCCCGAACCGATCCAGCCCGTCGCGGTCGATCAGGCCGACTGCCGCAAGCGCGATACTCACGCGATCCAGCCCGGCCGAGGTGCCTCGTGCCCGTCGCGCCACGCCACCCTCCTGTCCCTCGCCAAACCTACGACGTAGAACATGACGCGCCGAGTGAAATCTACGTCGTAGGTTTAATGAATCGGGGAGGGACACCTATGACCACCGCTGACGCCCCGCCGAAGGCAGCGTCCGTCCTCGTCCAGATCGAGCTCAGCTTGCTCTCTGTCTTTGAGCCCCGAACAGCGGACAGGTCAGCATGCCGTCCGCCCTCGTTGTCGACCTAAACGTCGAACTCCCCATTACCCGCTGCCGTCACCCTTTTGAGGTAACCAGCTCCGCATAGAGGGGGCCATGCGGCGGAATGTGCGTGTATGACGGTGGTATGCGACGACGATTGTTCGGTGCTGTCCTGGCATTGCTGCTGGCGTGCGGAGTCCTCGCGACTCCCGCGGCCTCGGCGGTCTCACCACCGGCCCCGCGGGGCGGCCACACGTTCCAGGCATTCTTCAACAACCACACCAACCATTCGCTGACCCTGAAGGCCGCTCACCTCGACAAGGGCTGCTGGAACATCCGGCCTCCCCAGAAGATCCCGCCCGGCCAGCAGGCGGCGACGTGGATCCTGGTTTCCTGCGCCGACGGCGCCACCAACGGCTACGTGACGTACACCATCGACGGCACAGGAGGCCAGGGATACGCCTACATGCCGTTCTTCGTCCCCCCGCCCGGCGGAGACCCCCTCGGCGGTACCCAGGCCGGCGGTCTCTTCAAGCTGGACCGCGTGTACCACCCCCGCGGCCCGGACGCGAATTACGACCTCCGCTGCCTTTCACCCGCCTGTTAGCTTGATCCTTCTCCTCCGGCCTCGGATTGCGTCCCGAACTTGAACGCTAGGGAGGGGGTTCGGCGGACGTGGGGACGGCCTTGGCGTGATCCTGCGTGCTGTCCAGAGCGCGCGCTGCACGGTGCCCTCAACCGCGGCCGGATCGGCGTCGAGCGGCCGCGGCCTCTGCTGGTCCCCGAAGCTGCGTACGCCCGAAGCCGCCGACCGCTGGACCTGGCTCCTGGCTCCTGGCTCCTGGCTCATGGCTCCTGGCTCCTGGCTCCTGGCTCCTGGCTCCTGGCTCCTGGCTCCTGGCTCCTGGCCGATCTTGGTAGATGAAGAACGAGGTCAGGGGAAGACGACCGTGCGGCGGCCGTTCAGCAGGATCCTGCGCTCCGCGTGCCACTTCACGGCCCGCGCCAGCGCCTGGCACTCCACGTCACGGCCGATCGCGACCAGCTGGTCGGGGGTCACGCCGTGCCCGACGCGCTCGACCTCCTGCTCGATGATCGGGCCCTCGTCGAGGTCGGCCGTCACATAGTGCGCGGTCGCGCCGATCAGCTTCACACCGCGGGCGTGCGCCTGGTGGTACGGCTTCGCGCCCTTGAAGCTCGGCAGGAAGGAGTGGTGGATGTTGATGATCCGCCCGCTGAGCTCCTTGCACAGGTCGTCCGAGAGGACCTGCATGTAGCGGGCGAGGACGACGAGCTCCACGTCCAGCGAGCGCACGACCTCGAGCAGACGGGCCTCGGCCTCCGGCTTGTTCTCCTTCGTCACCGGGATGTGGTGGAAGGGGATGTCGTACGAGGCGACGAGCTCGGCGAAGTCCGTGTGGTTGGAGACCACCGCGGCGATCTCCACGGGCAGCGCACCGATCCGGGAGCGGAACAGCAGGTCGTTCAGGCAGTGCCCGAACTTCGACACCAGCAGGACCACGCGCATCCTGTCCTCGGCGCGGTTGATCTGCCAGTCCATGTGGAAGGAGTCGCCGATCGCTGCGAAGCTCGCCCGCAGCTTGTCGACGGTCACCGGGGACTCGGCCGAGAAGTGGACGCGCATGAAGAACAGTCCGGTGTCGTGATCGCCGAACTGCTGGCTGTCCTCGATGTTGCAGCCGGTCATGAAGAGGTAGCTCGACACGGCGTGCACGATGCCCTGCTTGTCGGGGCACGAGAGGGTGAGGACGTACTGCTCAGCGGGGGCGGCGGGCGCGGCGGACTGCTCGTTCATGCGGCCAAGGTTCCCACAGCGGAGACCACGGACGGCAATCGTCCCGTCAGGCGGACCGGGTCATGATCCGCAGCACCTCGAGCGTCTTCGGGGGCACGTCCGGGTCCTCCCCGTCGCCCGCGGCCAGCCGCACGTGCGCGTCGCGCGCCGCATGGACCGCCTCGGGCCACCCCGGGTGCTCCAGATAGACGGAGACCATCGCGTCGGGCCCGACCTCGTGCATGATCCGCAGCACCCTCAGCACGGCCGTGTCGACGAGGGCCGCCTCCTGCGGGTCCCGGAAGATCGTCCCGACGTATTTCTCCGCGGACCAGTTGTCCAGCCAGGTGTCCTCGACGAGCCGGTACACGGCGTCGGTCACGTCCCCGTACTCCTCGCGTCCCGCGAGCCAGCACTCACGCTGGAAGTCCGGGTCGGAGAGCATGTGCAGCGCCGAGCGCACGTTGCTGCGCCAGCGCCACCACGGCATGTCGTTGGTCGGCATGCCACCCATGGTGCTGGAGCGACGGCCGCGACGGGAAGACTTCTCCGAACCTTGCACGGTCATGGATCGTACGTTCCCACCCCGCGCACCCGAACCGGACCCCGCCCGTTCACCTTCATGTCACTGTCCGTTGAGTACGAGTCACTCCACGGTTGGCCGCGCAACGGAATCGTGCAGGGACATGACCGGCTGGCGACGCACCTTCCTCCCCCGCCCCTCCCGATCCGCAGCGCTCTCGGCGGCCGCCGTGGCGGCGTGTGCGTCGCTGATATCCGGTTGCGGGGTCATCCCTGGAACCACGGGGGGTTCCAGGGACGACCCCATCACCGTCATGACCTGGGCCCCCGAGAAGACCAAGGCCACCAACAAGCCCGGCGTCCCGGCCATGGCGCAGGCGTACGCCCGCTGGGTCAACGCCCACGGCGGCCTCGGCGGCCGCGAGCTGAAGGTCCTCACCTGCAACGACCACAACGACCCGGTGGGCGCCGCCGAGTGCGCGCGCCAGGCGGTCGACAACGACGTGGTGGCGGTCGTCGGCGCGTACAGCCAGCACGGCCGCTCCTTCCTCGGCCCGCTCGAAGTCGCCGGCATCCCCTACATCGGCGGCTACGGCATCACCGACGACGAGTTCAGCAGCCCGCTCTCGTACCCCGTGAACGGCGGCGAACCGGCCCTCCTCGCGGGCAACGGCCGACAGCTCGCCGCCCGCTGCGACCGGGTCTCCCTCGTCCGCCCCGACACCCTCGCCGGGGACGAGCTCCCCAAGCTGCTCAACCAGGGCCTCGCCGACGGCCACCACAAGCCCGTCTCCGACATCCGCGCCCCCGAGGACGGCACCGACCTCACCCCGCAGGCAGAGCGGGCACTGAAGGACGCGGGCGCCGACAACGGCTGTGTGACGGCCGCGCTCGGGGCGCGCACGGACACCTTCTACGACTCGTTCCGGCGCACCAGGAGCGACTATCCGCCGGTCCGCATCTCCTCGGTGCTCGGCAGCGTCGACCAGTCCTTGATCGACCGCACCGGCGGCGCGAACGGCCCCTACGAAGGCGCGTACGTCACCGGCTGGTACCCGGCGGCGGGCGACGCCCGGTGGGACCGGATGCGGGACGTCATCCGCGAGCAGGCGTTCGGCGACAACCGGGTCGACCCCTCGGACGCGGGCGTGCAGACGACGTGGATCGCGTACACCGTCCTGAAGCAGGCCGTCGAGTCGCTCGACGGCGACGAGGTGTCGTCCCGCACCCTGCGCCGCACCCTCGACGGCGGCCTGCGGGTCGAGACGGGCGGCCTCACGCCGCCGCTGAGCTGGCGCTTCGAGGACCTCCTCGCGGCCAGCGAGTTCCCGCGCCTGATCAACTCGGGCGTCACGTTCCAGACCGTGCGCGACGGGCGGCTCGTCCCGGCCCGCGAGGGCTTCGTGAACGTCGAGAAGACCCTGGAGCAGACGGCCTGACCGGAACGGACCACTCGGCCCGTTCCGGGGCGGACCGGTCCGTCAGAGCTGGGTCCTGTTCCGCTCGGTCAGGCCGTACTTCCGGGCGATCGCGTTCCAGTGGTTCGCGGCCTGCTCCTTGGCGGTCGTCGCCACGTTGCTCTGCTTGTTGCCCGCCGCGGCCTGCGGGGTGTTGCGGGCGTGGCCCTTCCTGCAGCCCTTCTTGCCCGCCACCTGGTCCGCCCACGCGGCGTAGTGGTTGTCCGCCGCGGCGGAGGCCTTCCAGGCCTTGTTGAGGGAGGCCGTCAGCTGGTCGTTGGCGGGCAGCTTGTCGACCTTCAGACCGGCGAGCCGGGTGACGAGCTCGTTGCGCTGCTTGGCGGCGCCGCGCAGGTCCTTCGCCGACTGGCTGAGGTTCTCGCACTTGCCGACGTTGCGTACGGCGGCGATGACCGCGTCGCGGCTGTTGTTGCTGTCGGCGAGCAGCTTGTCCAGGGCGACGGCCTGGTCCTTGACGGGGTCCGCGGTCGGCGAGGGCCGCTCGTCGGGCTCCGCGGAGGCGGAGACGGGCTTGCCGTCGTCCTTCTCGTCGTCGTCACCGCCGCCGGAGCTGAGGAGCGCGCCCGCGCCGACGCCGAGCAGGGCGATGCCGACGCCGACGGCGGCGATCAGCGGCACCTTCGAGCCGGTGCGGCCGCGGCGGCCCCCGCCGTGCCCGCCGCCCGCGGGCTCGGGGGCGGGTGCGGTCGGCGGGCCCTGCGCCTGGACACGGGGCATCTGCTGGGTCGAGGCGGGGCTCTCGGACTCCGGCTCGGTGCGGAAGAGGCTGTCGAACTCGGCGGGCGGCTGCCGGTCGCCGGGGGCGCCGGGGCGTATGCCGTAGGGGGCGGCGGCCGGCTCGGGCGGCGCGGCGGGCCCTGCCGGGACGGGCGCGATGAACTGCGTGGGATCACTGTCGGACGTGGCCGCGGGCGCGGGCGTCGCGCCGGGCGTACGACCCAGGAACTGCGTGGCGTCGGCGGCGGGAGCCTCGGGCGGCAGGGCACCGGGTCCCACCGGAGGTATGTACTGCGTGGCTCCCTCGTCACCGCCCGGGTTCGCGGGCACGGGAGGGATGTACTGGGTGGCTCCCTCGTCACCGCCCGGGTTCGCGGGCACGGGAGGGATGTACTGGGTCGCGTCGCTGTCGGAGGGCGCTCCCGGCGCGGCGACGGGCGGCAGCGGCATGCTCTGCGAGGCGGTGGCGGCGGGCGGCAACTGCTGCGCCTGCGCCGCGGGGGGCAGCGGCTGGGCGGCGTGGGCACCGGCAGGAGGTATGTGCTGGGCGCCCTCGCCCGGCTGCGGCGCGGCGTGCGCGCCATGTCTCCCCTGCGGCTGCGACTGCGTCCCGTACGCCTGCTGCGGGGCGGCGTGGCCCCCGTGCGCCTGCTGCGCCCCGTGCGCGCCCTGCCCCTGCGGGGCGGCATGCGAACCGTACGAGGGCTGGGGCTGCCCCTGGTGAGCGCCGGGCTGACCGTACGGGTCCGGCTGGGGGGCGGCGCCGGGCTGCGGGGCTCCGGGGCCGGAGGGCTGGGCCCCCGGACCGGACTGCGGGTAGCCGTATCCGGGCTGCGGGGCACCGGGAGCGAGCTGCTGGCCGACGGGGCCGGGCTGCGGGACGCCCTGACCGGGCTGCTGAGCACCGGGAGCAGGCTGCGGTATGCCCTGACCGAACTGCTGACCGCCGGGACCGGGCTGCGGAGCACCGGCACCGGGCTGCGGGACACCGGGTCCCGACTGCGGGTAGCCGTACCCGGGCTGCGAGGCGGCGGCGCCGGGCTGCGGGACGCCCTGGCCGGAGGGCTGGGCCCCCGGACCGGACTGCGGGAAGCCGTATCCGGGCTGCGGGGCGCCGGGAGCGAGCTGCTGGCCGACGGGGCCGGGCTGCGGGGCACCGGCTCCGGGCTGCGGGACGCCGGGGCCGGACTGCGGGTAGCCGTACCCGGGCTGCGAGGCGGCGGCGCCGGG
>NZ_LIPN01000511.1 GCF_001418325.1 Streptomyces atriruber
GCCGAGTTCGCCGCGGCCATCGACGACCTGGCGGGACGCCTGTGGGCGGCCGGCATACGCCCCGACGAACACCTGGTCATCCACAAGAGCGCCAACGCCGACATCTGGATGCTCGGCGCCGCCGCCTCCCGCATCGGCGCCGTCCCGGTGATGCTCTCGCCTGCCCTGGACGCCCCCACCGTGGCCGCCCTGATCCAGCGCGTGGACCGCCCCAGCCTCCTGACCGACCTGGCCAAACTCGACGCGGGCCTGGCCAAGGAGCCGCTGGCCGACCTCACCCGGCGCGTCCTGGTCGTGGCCGGCGACCGCGAGGGCACCCGGTCCCTGGCCGACCTCGCCGGCGCCCCCCGCGTCAGCCCGGTGGTCCGGCCCATCGACGAGGCCGCCGTCATCACCCACACCTCCGGCACCACCGGCCTGCCCAAACTCGTCGTCCACACCCCCCGCACCCAGGGCATCCGCCTGGTGCCCCAGTGGCGCCTGCTCGGCCTGATGCGCCGCAAGGACACCGTCGCCATCCACATCCCCTTCGTGCACTCCCGGATGGTCGCGGCGATGTCGCTGGCCCTGCTCAAGCAGCTGCCGATCCTGCTCATGAACGAATCCGACCCCGACTCCGTCGCCGAGCAGTTCCTGGCCCACCGGCCCGGCTTCGTCGAAGCCCTGCCCAACTCCCTGATGGACTGGGAGGACCTGGCCGGCGACGCGCGCCGCCCCTTCGCCTCGGTGAAGATCTTCAGCAGCACCTTCGACGCCATCCACCCGCGCACCATGAGCCGGCTGCTGAACGCCTCCGACCGGACCGGCGCCCTGTTCTTCCAGATCTACGGACAGAGCGAGGTCGGCCCCGCCGTGGGCCGCGCCTACTTCCGCAACTCCGCCCACAAGGCGAACGGACGCTGCGTGGGCTGGGCGATGCCCGCCGGCGCCGCCAGGGTCCGCGTGGTCAGCCGCAACGGCAAGACCCCCTCGGAGAAGAACCCCGGCTTCATCGAGGTCGCCTGGCCCGGCCTGGCCAAGACCTACTACGCCGAGCAGGACCGCTACGCCGCCAACCGCAACGGCGACTGGTGGCGCACCGGCGACGTCGGCTACCGCACCCGGCTGGGCTGCCTGCACATGCTCGACCGGGAAGTCGACATGATCGACGGCGTGCGCAGCTCCCTGGAGGTCGAGGACGTCGTCCTGGGCCGGCTGGCGGAACTGAGCGAACTGGTCGTGGTGCCCGGCCCCGACGACACCCCCGTCCCGGTCATCTGCACCACCGACGACGCCCCGCTGGACCGGGCCCGCTGGCGCGCCGCGGTCACCGACTTCCCCCAGCTGGCCGACCCCGTCCAGATCCCGCAGGCCGAACTGCCGCGCACCGCCACCCTCAAGGTCCAGCGCATCGCGCTGGCCCGCCAGCTCGAGCAGCGCCTGGCCGACCCGGCCTGAACCGGACCCGCCCCAACCCGACGCGTGCCGGGCCGCCCCGGCACCCCGGCAGGCCCGTACGCCGGTACGCGGCCGTGGGGGAGCCGAGGCGGGGTGGTGCGGGGGTGCCCGCCCGGCCCGCCGTGGTTCCGCGCGCCGGGCCGCCCCCGCACCACCC
>NZ_LIPN01000512.1 GCF_001418325.1 Streptomyces atriruber
GACCTAGGCCCCGAGACCGTTACCCGCCCACGGGTCAGCCGCCTACCGTCCCTCCATGAACGAGACCACAGGCGACACCACGGTCGACACCACAGGCACGCTCGACGAAGCCCTGCAGCGGTTGCACGCCTCGGGGCCGGAGCGCCTCGGACGGCTCACCAACCACGCGCCGATGGCGGTCGAGGCGCTCGCCGCACACGGGCAGGCCGGTGCCGTCCACCGGTGGCTCGATCTTTACGCTCCCAAACTGGAGGAGTTTCCCGCCGCGGTGGAGCCGGTCACCGAGGCGAACTGGCCCTCGGCACTGGGTGACCCGCGGCGCGCCGCGGACTGGATCGCGTACTTCCGCCGGGAGATCGGGGAGCAGCCCTGGCGCGACGTGCTCGCCCTGTGGTGGCCCCGGCTGCTGCCCGGCCTGTACGGCGGCGCCACGCATCCGGTGATCCGGGTCGGCCACGCCGTGCGCACGCTGGGGGAGGGCGGCGCGACCGAACCGCGCCTCGCGGAGCTCGCGCACGGCCTCGGCTACTGGGCCGCCCGCCACCACCCCGTCACGGGCCTGTCCCTGCTGCCGGGCGCCCGCGGCGCGGCGGACGCCCTGGACGCGGTGCCGCCCATCGCCGATCGCGCGGACGGCGGCTACCCCGCCCGGCTCGCCAGGGTCGAGGCACTGCCGGTGTGGGCCGCCTCGGTGGACGCCCCGGAGGAGGCGCGGCGCAGGCTGACCGAGCTGGTGCGGGCGGCCACCCACCGGTACGCCACGCACGGCCACGGCGACGAGACGATGCTGGTGCACGCGGCGACCGCGCCCAACGCCGTGCTGCGCGCCCTGCCCGCGCTCCCCCGCGCCCTGTGGGTGCCGAGCCTGCGGGCCGCGTGGACCGCGTCGGCGGCGGTCACCGCCATGTACGCGCCGGACGAGCCGGTGGCGTACGAGCCGGTCGGCGACCTCGATGCCGAAGAGGTTTTCGCGCGGGCGCTCGCACATGGGGACGAACACGTGATCAAGTTCGCGGACACGGCGCTGGACGTCAGCGACGAGCGGGCCCTCGCGGCGGCGTTGCGTGCGGTCGAGCTGAGCGTGCCGCTCGGCTAGGCGCGTGTCACTCGCGGGTTCGGTTCGTCCGCGGGCCGCAGGGGGCTGGTCGCGCAGTCCCCCGCGCCCCTCAACAGGCCCCCCACGTCCCTCCCAGGCCACCTGCGGCCCTCACCCGAACTGCACCGACCGCTTCGCGAGCCCCATCCAGAACCCGTCGATCACGCTGCGCTGCGCACCGAGGTCCCCGGCCGCGTCGGCCGCGCCGAGCGTCACGAACAGCGGCGCGAAGTGCTCGGTGCGCGGGTGGGCGAGCTGTCCGGCCGGAGACTTGTGCCCGAAGTCGAGCAGCGCGTCCACGTCGCCCGCCTCCAGTGCCTCGTGGCCCCAGGCGTCGAACTCCGCCGACCAGGCGGGGATGCCGCCCTGCCGCAGCGCCGCCAGGTTGTGCGTGAAGAAGCCGCTGCCGACGACCAGCACGCCCTCGTCGCGCAGCGGCGCCAGCCTGCGGCCGATGTCCATGAGGCGGCGCGGGTCGAGGGTCGGCAGGGAGATCTGGAGCACGGGGATGTCCGCGTCCGGGTACATCTCCACGAGCGGCACGTACGCCCCGTGGTCGAGCCCGCGGTCCGGCACGTCCTGGACGGGCGTGCCGGGGGCGTGCAGCAGTTTCCTTACGGACGCGGCGAGTTCGGGGGCGCCGGGCGCCGCGTACGCCACCTGGTAGTAGTGCTCGGGGAAGCCCCAGAAGTCGTACACGAGGGGCAGCGTCTCGGTCGCGGACAGGGCGAGCGGGGCCTCCTCCCAGTGGGCGGAGACCATGAGGATCGCCTTCGGGCGAGGCAGCCCGGCGGACCAGGCGGCCAGTTCGCCGGGCCAGACCGGGTCATCGGCGAGCGGCGGGGCGCCGTGACTGAGATACAGGGCGGGCATGCGGGACATCGCGCACCTCCGGCGGGCGGGACCAGGTGATCGAACGAGGCATTTGTACGGAGTACGCGAACCAATTCCTCGAACGAGGTACTTGAAACATCAAGCTTTACGCGGCCATCTTACGAGTGGTTTGTTCAAAGTTCAAGGAACAACCTCGTACAGTGGGGTGCATGGATACGGCAGCGACCCCTCCCCCGGCCGGCGAGCCGCGCTGGCTGGACGGCGACGAGCAGCGCGTCTGGCGGTTCTACCTCCAGGCGACCACTCTTCTCGACGACTTCCTCGACCGTCAGTTGCAGCGCGACGCGGGCATGCCCCACATGTATTACGGCCTATTGGTCCAGTTGTCCGACGCCCCCCGGCGGCGGCTGCGGATGACCGAACTGGCCAAGACCATGAAGATCACCCGGTCCCGTCTCTCGCACGCGATCGCGCGCCTGGAGAAGAGCGGCTGGGTGCGCCGCGAGGACTGCCCCTCGGACAAGCGCGGGCAGCTCGCGATCCTGACCGACGAGGGGTTCGAGGTGCTGCGCAGGACCGCTCCCGGCCATGTCACCGCCGTTCGCCAGGCCCTCTTCGACCGGCTCACCCCGGAACAGCAGAAGTCCCTCGGCGAGATCATGACGATCGTCGCCGAGGGACTTCAGCCCAAGGAGGCCGGGGCGGACCTCCCCTGGCTCCGCTAAGCGTGCTGCCCGCAGTCCCGGGTGGGGTGCCGGCCGCTCTCCCGGGTCAGTGGGCCATCACCGGGATCTTGACCTCGTCCTCGACACCGTCCGACGAGTCGGCGGGAGCCGACGTGCCGCCCTGGTGGCCGGTGGTGACGAGCGTCGCCGCGATCAGCGCGGAGACCACCAGGATGCCGACCGCCCACCAGATGGCGCTGGTGTAGCCCTCGACCATGGCCTGCGCCTGGAGGAGCTTCGGGTTGGTGGCACCGGCCGCGTGGTCCGTGAGGTACGCGGTCGTCGCCGAGGCGGCGATGGTGTTCAGGAGGGCCGTGCCGATGGCGCCGCCGACCTGCTGCGAGGTGTTGACCATCGCGGAGGCGACACCGGCGTCACGGGCCTCGACGCCGTGCGTGGCCAGGGACATGGCGGGCATGAACGCCGTACCCATGCCGAGGCCCAGCATCAGCTGCGCGGGCAGGATCAGACCGGCGTAGGAACTGCCGATCTCCAGCTGCGTCAGGAGCAGCATGCCGACCGCGGCGAGCAGGAAGCCCGGGGCCATCAGCAGCCGCGGCGCGACACGGGTCATCAGCCGGGCACCGATCTGCGTGGAGCCCGTGATCATGCCGACCATCATCGGCAGGAACGCGAAGCCGGTCTTGACCGGCGAGTAGCCCTGCACGATCTGCAGGTAGTACGTGAGGAACAGGAACAGGCCGAACATCGCGATGACCGCGAGGCCGAGCGACATGTAGACGCCGCCGCGGTTGCGCTCGGTCAGGACGCGCAGCGGCAGCAGCGGCGACTTGACCTTGGCCTCGGTGAGGACGAACGCGGCGAGCAGCACGGCCGAGGCGACGAACATCGTGACCGTCACGGAGTCCGACCAGCCCGCGGACTCGGCACGCGTGAAGCCGTAGACCAGCGCGACCAGACCGAGGGTGGACAGGACCACGCCGGGGATGTCGAGCGGTGAGCGGTTGCGGCCGCCGACCGGCTCACGGATGACGAAGTACGCGCCCAGGGCGGCGACCACCGCGAACGGGATGTTCACGAAGAAGGTCCAGCGCCAGTTCAGGTACTCGGTGAGGAAACCGCCGAGGATCAGGCCGACGGCGCCGCCACCACCGGCGATCGCGCCGTAGATGCCGAAGGCCTTGGCGCGCTCCTTGGCGTCGGTGAACATCACCGCGAGCAGCGAGAGGGCGGCGGGCGCGAGCAGCGCGCCGAACACGCCCTGCAGGGCGCGGGCGCCCAGCATCATGGCCTCGCCGGTCGCGGCGCCGCCGAGCGCGGAGGCCCCGGCGAAACCGATCAGGCCGGTCACGAAGGTGCGCTTGCGGCCCCACAGGTCGGCGATGCGGCCGCCGAAGAGCAGCAGGCCGCCGAAGGCGAGCGCGTAGGCCGTGATGACCCACTGGCGGTTGCCGTCGGATATGCCGAGGTCCTGCTGTGCGGAGGGCAGTGCGATGTTCACGATGGTCGCGTCGAGCACGACCATCAGCTGCGCGAGAGCGATGAAGACGAGCGCTCTCCAGCGCTTGGCGTCGGGCCCTGTGTCGGACCTGAGGGCAGTTTGAGACATGGGAGTAGCCACCTAGCGGTACGAAGTAAAGAGAACTGCGAAAAACGGTCAGTGTTGCCGGAGGTCCTGCAGCGTCGCCGCCGCCCCCGGAAGTTCGGATCGCGCGGGCGCCATCAGGCCGTCCAGGAACAGCTGCAGATGACGGTGGATGAAGCGGTCCATGCTCGGGCAGGCCGTGCCGGGCAGCGGCCTGGTGAGCTGGGAGAGGGCGACCATCAGGTCACCGACGGCGATGTCGGTGCGCAACTGGCCGGCCTCGCGGGCCCGCTCCATGAGGCCTTCGATGGAGTGCTCGAGGCGCTCGCGGGCGTCGAGCAGATCGGGGTGGAAGGGGTCGAAGTCGGCCGACAGCATCGGGCACATGGCCCCGATGCGCTCCTCGGCCGCGGCGTGCACGAAGGTGCGCAGCGCGCCGAAGGCGGCGCCCTCGTCGGCGTCCGCCGTGGCGATGCCCTGCTCGGCGTGGGCCGCGACGCGGTCCGTCACCGAGAGGACGACCTGGCGCACCAGCTCGGCGCGGTCGGCGAAGTGACGGTAGACCGTGGCGTTGCCGACGCCGGCCCGGCGCGCGACCTCGTCGAGGGGTACGTCCGGTCCGTACTCCACGAACATCTCGCGTGCGGCGGCGACGATCCGCTCCCGGTTGCGCAGGGCGTCGGCCCGCGGTCGCGGGACTCGGCGCTGCGGGGCGGTGGCGGTGTCCACGGCTGCTCCTCGTGTGTCGGTGTGTGTCGATGTGTGTCGGTGTCGGCGGCGGCATCGATGTCGATACCGGTGCCGATGTCTGTGGCGTGCGTCTGTCTGTGGTGTACGTCTTCGGAACCCGCGATGCGGGGAGTGACTCCCCGTTTCACGCGGACACAGGTCTAAACGGGGAAGGAGTCCCCGGATATTTCCCGCTCCCGGACTTAATCCCTGTGACCTGAGTCACACCCACTTCGGGCGAGAAACCCACGGTCGGCCGCGCCCAGCGAGCGCCCGCGCACCCCCCGGCACAGGGTGATCGAACAGGGTGCAGCCATGACCGGCGGCTGCCGTGGAGCGGAAGGCCCATGCATGCAGCAGCCGACCTGGCGCCGGATACGCCCTGCCCGCAGGGGCATCGGCCCCGCCCGCCGGGGCATAGCGCTCGGGTCCGTCGCCGCGCTCGCCCTCGCGATCACCACGTCGGCGAGCACCGGACGCCTGATGGAGGGCTCGCAGAGCATGGCGGGCCCGGTGTCCCTGGCCCGCAGCACCACCCTCGGCCCCTGCATGATCAGCGGCGCGATGGGCGTCCAGATGTCGGAGGGCATGCCCACACCGCCCGGCTACTCGCGCTCCACCGGCACCGTCCGGGCCCTGAACCTCATGGTCGACTTCTCCGACGCGCCCGGTCAGGGCAGCGCGATGGACCGCCTCTCGGAGTTCTTCCCGCAGACCTCGGAGTGGTTCCGCACCAGTTCGTACGGGCGCCTCGACTACCGCCCCGAGTCCCCCGTGCCGGGCTGGCTGCGGATGCCCAAGCCGTTCGCGGAGTACGGGATAGAGCGCGGCGCGCCCTTCGACCCCGGCTACCGCACGCTCGTCGAGGACATCGTGGCGGCCGCCGACCCCGACGTGGACTTCCGGACGTACGACCTCGTGAACATCCTGATCACCCCGAACGCGGGCCCCTCGGCCCTCGACACCGTCCTGTCGGTGACGTTCGCGGGCAACCACGAGGCGCCGGTCGCGGACGGCGTCCCGGTCTCCAACGCGTCCTTCGTCTACAGCCGCCAGGACGACGG
This sequence comes from Streptomyces atriruber, assembly GCF_001418325.1. Lineage (GTDB taxonomy): Bacteria > Actinomycetota > Actinomycetes > Streptomycetales > Streptomycetaceae > Streptomyces > Streptomyces atriruber. The sequence continues at coordinate 5,995 of NZ_LIPN01000512.1, forward strand.
CTCGGGCAGCTACCGGGAGACCGGCTACCGCGTCCTGCCGCACGAGAACGGCCACGTCTTCGGCCTGCCCGACCTGTACACGCAGGACGGCGGCGGCGCGGTCGGCCACTGGGACATCATGAGCGAGGACTGGGGCGCCAACAACGACCTGCTGGCCTGGCACAAGTGGAAGCTGGGCTGGCTCGACGACGACCAGATCAGCTGCGCCGCGAGCTCCGGCACGACCGAGCACGTACTGTCCCCGCTCGCCGCTTCCGGCGGCACGAAGCTGGCGTTCGCCCCGCTCACCGAGAAGACGGGTTACGCGATCGAGGTCCGCACCCCCGGCGGCAACGACGAGGCGGTCTGCAAGCCGGGCGTCCTGATCTACCGCGTGGACGCGGAGGTCGACACCGGCCACGGCCCGGTCACGGTCTCCGACGCGGCACCCGACAGCGGTGGCTGCACCCGCCGCCCCAACGTCCACGCGGAGCTCTCCGACGCGACCTACGGCGTCGGCGAGACCTTCACCGACCGCAAGACGGGCGTGCGGGTCACGGTGGCGGGAGTGACCGACGACGGCGACTACCGCGTGCACGTCACGCGGCCGTAGCGGCGGCCGTGGCGCCGTCGCCGCGGGGGCGCGCCCCCGGCACGGTCTGCAGCACCTGCCGGAGGAACGCGGCGTTGCTCGGCGTCCTGCGGATCCGGTCGAGGAGCGCCTCCAGCGCGCTCTGCCCGTCCCGGCCGCTCAGGGCGCGCCGCAGCCCGCGCACTGCGCTCAGCTCGACCTCGGGCACGAGGAGTTCCTCCCGCCGGGTGCCGGAGGGCGTGATGTCGACGGCGGGGAAGACGCGCCGGTCGGAGAGGCCGCGGTCGAGCCGCAGCTCCATGTTCCCGGTGCTCTTCAGCTCCTCGAAGTAGTAGTCGTCGGCGCGCGATCCGGTCTCCACGAGCACGGTCGCGAGCATCGTCAGGGAGCCGCCCTCCTCGGCGAGGCGCGCGGCCCCGAAGAGCTGCTTCGGCCCTTGCACGGCGGCCGCGTCGACACCGCCGCTGAGGGTGCGGCCGCTGCCGGAGGCCGCGTTGTTGTACGCACGGCACAGCCGCGTCAGCGAGTCGAAGAGCATGACGACGTCCCACCCCTCCTCGACCATGCGCTTGGCGCGCTCCACGGCGAGTTCGGCGAGGGCGATGTGCTCCTTGGCGGGCCGGTCGAAGGTCGAGGAGAGCACCTCGCCGCGGACCGATCGCCGCATGTCGGTGACCTCCTCGGGCCGCTCGTCGAGGAGGACGACCATGAGGTGGCACTCGGGGTGGTTGCGGGAGACCGCGGCGGCGATCTGCTGGAGCAGCACGGTCTTTCCGGTCCTGGGCGGGGCGACGATCAGGCCGCGCTGGCCCTTGCCGACGGGTGCGACGAGGTCGACGAGCCGCCCGGCGAGGGGCCCGCCCTCGGTCTCCAGGCGGAGCCGTTCACGGGGGTGCAGGGGCGTGAGGTCCTGGAACCGCCGCCGTCCGCGCAGGGTGTCGGCGGCGCGCCCGTTGACCCGCTCGACCCCGGCGAGCACGCGGGGCCGCCCGCAGACGCCTTCGACGAAGTCGCCCGCGCGGAGCCCGAGTTGGCGGACGAGCGCCGCGGGCACCTGCACGTCGCCGCTCCCGGGGAGGCAGGAGGCTCCGCGGAGGAACCCGCGGCCTTCCCGGCCGATGTCGAGAACTCCCGTGCAGGAGTGGTCAATTGAAGTACCAGCCGAGGTTGCGGCCGAAGTGGATGAAGGCTTTTCGATGGTTGTGGCAGTCATGATGTGGGTCCTTTCGCGACACGCGAAGAAGAGGGCCCGGCGGGACGGCGATGACCACGTCCCGTACGACGGGCAGGAGAACCGCTCCGCGGTGCGGGAGCAGTACGAAAACGAAGTGGGCCGCATCCAGAAGGCGACCTGAGATATCCCGGCGGACCGGGAGAGGAAGGGGCAGTACGGGCGCCCGAGAAGGGGGCGTACTCACGTACCTCTCGGAAGGTAGCACACCGAGCGCCGGACGAGACAGGCCCAAAGACCCCCCTGAACCTCTCCCCAGAGCTCGTACGTTAGGTTAGCCTTACCTAACGATTTGGGGGAGGTCGCTCACACCATGCCTGTGGACATACCGAACGAGTCGCACGCCGAAGGCGAGTTCGCCGGGCGTACGGCTCTGGTGACCGGCGCGGGCCAGGGCATCGGCGCCGCGGTGGTCACCGCGCTGGCCGCCCGTGGCGCACACGTCGTCGCCACGGACCGCGACGCGCACGGCGTCGACGAACTGTCGGCCGCGTCGAGAGGACTCTCCGGCACGGTCACTCCCCGCGTCATGGACGTCACCGACGTCACCGCGGTGACGTCGGTCGTCGCGGACATCGTGCGCGACCACGGCGCCCTCGACCTCCTCGTGAACGTCGCGGGCATCCTCCGCGGCTCCGCGGTCGCCGAACTGACCGACGCCGACTGGGCCGACACCTTCGCCGTGAACGCCACCGGCGTCTTCCACACCTCCCGCGCCGCCGCCTCCCACATGACGGCCCGCGGCTCCGGCTGCATCGTCACGGTCGGCTCCAACGCCGCCGGGATCCCGCGCACCGGCATGGCCGCGTACGCCGCGTCCAAGGCGGCGGCCGCCGCCTTCACCAAGTGCCTCGGCCTGGAGATCGCGCGCAGCGGCGTGCGCTGCAACGTCGTGGCGCCCGGCACCACGGACACGGCCATGCAGCGGGCGCTCTGGCCCGACGACTCGGCGGCGCAGGCGCCGGCCGGGGTGCTCGACGGCA
>NZ_LIPN01000513.1 GCF_001418325.1 Streptomyces atriruber
TGTATAAGAGACAGGACTGCCGACCGGAAAGAGAACTGAGATGACCGTGCTGCGCGACGACACCCTGTCCGCCGCGTTCGACCATGCCGCCCGCACCTACGACCGGCTGGTCGCGGCCAACCCCGGCTACCACGCGCACCTGCGCCGCTCCGCCCGGCGGCTGCAACTGCCGCGCGGCGGCGCCGGGTTGCGGCTGCTCGACCTGGGCTGCGGGACCGGCGCCTCCACCGCGGCGCTGCGCGGCGCCGCCCCACTGGCCGAGATCGTCGCGGTCGACGCGTCGGCGGGCATGCTGGAGCGCGCCGAGGCCAAACCCTGGCCGCCCACCGTGACGTTCGTGCACGCCCCCGCCGAGCAGTTGGCACAGGCGGGCGTGGAGGGGCCCTTCGACGCGGTCTTCGCCGCCTATCTCTTCCGCAACCTCGCCGACCCGGACGCCGTTCTCGCCGCGGTCCGCGCGCTGCTCGCCCCGCGCGGCAGGCTGGCCGTGCACGAGTACACCCTCAGCGGGCGTCTGATGGACCGTCTGGTGTGGACGGCGGTCTGCAAGGCGGTGGTGCAGCCGGCGGGCACCCTGACCGGTGACGGTGCCCTCTACCGGCACCTGTCCCGCAGCGTGTCCGGCTTCGACACCGCCGACGCGTTCGCCGCGCGCACCCGGCGGGCCGGCTTCTCGCGCGTGCGCGTCCTGCCGATGCCCGGCTGGCAGACCGGCATCGTGCACACCGTGCTGGCCTCGGCCGACGACTCCGGCAGGGCGGCCCGATGAACCGTGACGTCACGGCGCCGGCCGCGGCGGCCCGCCGCGGCCGCGACCGCCGCGCCCGGGTGTGGCAGGCACCGTCCGGACTCGCGCGCGTGCCCCGGGGCCAGACGCGCACGACGGCCGTCGTGGGCGGCGGCCTCGCCGGTCTGGCCGCCGCCACGGCCCTCGCCGAACGCGGCGTCAAAGTGACCCTGTACGAGCGCGAGTACCAGCTGGGCGGCCGTCTGGCGGGCTGGCCCATCGAGCTCGCCGACGGCTCCACGGCGACCATGACCCGCGGCTTCCACGCCTTCTTCCGTCAGTACTACAACCTGCGCGGCCTGCTGCGCCGGGTGGACCCCGGCCTGAGCATGCTGACCGCCCTGCCCGACTATCCGCTGCGGCACAGCGCGGGATTCCGGGACAGCTTCGCGAAGGTGCCGCGCACTCCGCCGTGGAGCGCACTCGGCTTCGCCGCGCTGAGCCCCACGTTCGGCGGGCGCGACCTGGCCCGGATGAATCCGCGTGCCGCCCTCCCCTTGATGGACGTGCGCGTCCCCGAGATCTACCGGCAGCTCGACCGGACCAGCGCGCAAGAGCTCCTCGAACGCATCAGGTTCCCCGAAGCGGCCCACCACCTGGCCTTCGAGGTGTTCTCCCGGAGCTTCTTCGCCGACCCGCGCCGGCTCTCGGCCGCCGAACTCGCCCTCATGTTCCACATCTACTTCCTCGGCTCCAGCGAGGGCCTGCTCTTCGACGTACCGCAGGAACCCTTCCCCGCGGCCCTCTGGCAGCCGCTGGCCGCCTATCTCACCGGTCACGGCGTCGAGATCCGCACCGGCGACGCGGTGGAGAGCCTGCAGCCGGCCCCGGGCGGCGGGTTCCGCGTCACCACCGAGAACGGCGGAACACCCCACGACACCGTGGTGCTCGCCCTCGACACGGCGGGCCTGCAGCATGTCGTCGCACGATCGCCCCGGCTGGCCGACCGCCGCTGGCGGGAGCGGATCATGCGGCTGCGCACCGCACCGCCCTTCCTCGTCTCCCGGCTGTGGCTCGACCGCCCCGTGGCCGCCGACCGCCCCGGGTTCATGGGCACCAGCGGATACGGGTCCCTGGACAATGTGAGCGTGCTGGAACGGTGGGAGGGCGAGGCCCTGCGCTGGGTCGCCCGCACGGGCGGCTCGGTGGTCGAACTGCACGCCTACGCGGTCGATCCGGGCGCCGACCGGACGGCGGAACAGGAGCGCCTGCGCGTGCAGCTGCACCGCGTCTACCCCGAGACGCGCGACGCCAAGATCGTGGACGAGCGGCACGAATGGCGCGCCGACTGCCCGCTGTTCGAGGTGGGCGGCTACGAGGACCGGCCCACCGTGCACACCGCGGACCCGGCCCTGACCGTCGCCGGCGACCTGGTCCGCACCGATCTGCCGGCCGCCCTGATGGAGCGTGCCGTGACCACGGGATTCCTCGCCGCGAACGCACTGCTCGCCCGCTGGGGGCTGCACGGCCAGACACTGTGGTCGGTCCCGGACCGGGGGCGGGTGCGGGCGCTGCGGGCACTCAACCGGCTGGTCGGCACATGACCTCGGGAACCGGCCCGGCCCCGTGGCCGGGCGACCCACTGACCCAGTGCTCACTCGACCGAGCGATCACGTGATCCGTCGTCCGGACAACTGGTGGAGAATGTCCATATGTTAGGCAGTGTTCCGGAGCCCGAGGACCTCTTCGTCGGACGTGCGGCCGAGCGGGACAGGCTGATCCGGGCTCTCACCGCGCATCGGCTGATCACCCTGACCGGAGTGGGGGGCGTGGGCAAGACCCGGCTCGCCTCCCACACCCTCTGGTCCCTGTCGGGCGCGGAGGCCGAGGCGCTGGGCGAGACCTGCTGGGCCGATCCGGGAGCCCTGCCGGACGAGCGACGGCTCATCGAGACCGTGGCGGACGCCGTCGGGTTCGCGGACCACACGCACGGCAGGCCCACCGAGGCGCTCTGCGGCTGGCTGTCCGACCGGCGGACCCTGCTGGTGCTCGACTCCTGCGAGCATCTCGTCGCCGCCTGCCGCGAGTTGCTGGGCGAACTGCTCACCGCCTGCCCGCACCTCACCGTCCTGGTCACCAGCAGGCAGCGGCTCGACCTGCCCGTCGAAACCGTCATCGAGATCGGCCCGCTGCCCCAGGACGGGGACGCGACGGCCCTCTTCATCGACCGCGCCGTCGCCGTTGCTCCGGCCCTGCGCATGCGTACCGCCCAGCAGGACGAGGACGCCGACGAGATCTGCCGACTGCTCGACGGCGTCCCCCTCGCCCTGGAGCTCGCCGCCGCGCAAGTCATGCACCACACCCTCAAGGAACTGCGCAGCCGTCTGCACGCGCAGGAGCCCACGCTGACGGCCGTGCGGCCCGTCTGGCCCCGACGGCACCGCTCCCTGCGCACCGCCATGGGGTGGAGCCACGAACTCTGCGATCCGCTGGAGCGGTTGCTCTGGGCGCGCCTCTCGGTCTTCCGGGACGCCTTCGACGAGGACTCCGCCCGCAGCGTCTGCTCAGGAGGGCCGATGTCCGTCGAGGCGGTCGGGACCGCGCTGCGCGGGCTGACGGCCAAGTCGGTGGTCAGCCGCAGGCCGGAGGGCCGGTTCCGGCTCCTGGGCAGCGTCCGCGACTACGGCTGGATGTGGCTCGGCGAACTCGGGCAGCGCGAGACGCTCCGGAACCGGCACGCCGCGCACTTCCTCGCCCTGGCCCGGTCGGCCGACGCGGGCTGGCTCGGACGCGACCAGGCCGCCTGGTACCGGACGATCGACGAGGCCCACACCGACCTGTGCGCGGCGCTGGACCACCTCGTCGGCGCGGAGCCCCGCCGGGCCGTGGAACTCGCGGGCCTGGTCGGCTTCTTCTGGAGCTGCTGCGGCCACCTCCGCGAGGCCCGCGCCTATCTGACCCGCGCCCTGCCCCTCGCCCCGTCCCACACCCCGGAACGGGCCAGGGCGCAATGGGCGCTCGGCGTGGCCGCCCTGCTGCAGGGGGACCACCGCACGGCCAAGGACATCGGCCGTCGCTGCGCACGGGACGCGGCGCGCTCGGACGACGCCGAAGGTCGCGTCGCGGCCGCCTACCTGCTGGGCATCACCCATCTGCTGGCCGGTCAGGCCGAGGAGGCGCACACCGTGGCCGTCGACGCGCTCCGGCAGGCACCGGCGTCCCCCTTCGCCTCGCCCTCGGTCCTGCGCTGCCACCTCGTCGAGGTGTTCGCCCTCACGGGTCTCGGCCGGCTGACGGAGGCGGCGCGGAAGGCCGCCTCGCTGCGGGCCGGCTGCGTGGCGCGCGACGAGCGCTGGACGCGGGCCTACACCGACTACCAACTGGCTCTGATCGCGCTCCTCCAGGGCGAACCGGACCAGGCCACCGAGCACGCCCGCGCCATGCTGGCGGGCAAACGCGGGCTCGGTGACAGCTTCGGCGTCGCACTCGGCATGGACCTGCTGGCCGCGGCGGCCGCGGCACAGGGCCGCGGCGAGACGGCGGCGCTGCTCTCCGGCGCGGGCGAGTCGTGCTGGCGCTCGGTGGGGCACACCCAGCGGGGCATGCCCGAGCTGCGGGAGCTGCGGGAGACGTGCTGGCGGACGGCCCGCGCAACGGCGGGCGACGCGGTCTTCGACCGGGCGTTCCAGCGGGGCATGGAGGCCGAGCCGGGCGTCGTGGTCGCCCTGGCGGTCGAAGGGCGCCTCTCCAGCGGGGTGTGACGCCTCCCATCCCCGTACGGGAACCACGCTCAGCCCGGGAACCGGCCCGAGCTGCGCAGGGTCCAGCGACGCTCCGCGTACGGGAACCACGCTCAGCCCGGGAACCGGCCCGAGCTGCGCAGGGTCCAGCGACGCTCCGCGTACGCCAGGTCGTCGCGCCACAGCCGGGCCGCGGCCGCCCGCATGAGCGGCCGCAGCGCGGGCGCGGCGGCCCTCGCGGCGACGAAGCCGGGGCGCCCGGACGTGGCGATCACCGCTTCGACGACCGCGGTACGGGGGTTCCCCGCCCGGTCCGTGCCCAGGGGCGTCGCATGGGTCTCCACCACGGAACCCGCGCCTTCGCCATGGGTGATGTGCATGACGACGGTACGGGGCTCCGGCGCGGTGAAGACCGCCCGCACCGGCACGACCGCGCGCCCCGCCACCTTGAAGGACACGTCGACGGTGAACGCGTCCTGCTGCGGATCGTCCCGGTCGTCGTCCGCGAAGGGGGCCACGGTCAGATCGACGAAGGAGTACGGGTGGAACCACGCGCCGTGCCAGGGGTCGAGCCGGTTGGCGACGACGTCCTCGGGCTCGCAGCGTCCGCCCACCGTCATCACGGCCGCCACGCTGTGCGCGGGGTCGGGGCGCCGGGGGAGCACGGGCCGGTCCAGCGGCTGTTCGCCGCCGACGTCGTCGAGCCTGACCCAGAGCAGGACGCCGTCGTCGAAGGCCGGGTAGGGGCTCCAGCCCGCGAACGGCTCCCCGTCCAGGGACATTCCGTGCCAGTGGCAGATCAACGTGCCGCAGCGCACCGGGCTGTCCTTGAGCGGGGCGCCCAGGTGCGGGCAGGCCCCCGGGCCCGCCCGCAGGGCCCCCTCGGCGTCGCGCCACAGGACGATCTCCCGGCCCGCCACCGTGCGGCCCAGCGGCCGGTCGTCCCCGAGCTGCCGGGCGCCGCCCACCACGTACCAGTTGCCGGAGGGGCGGCTGCGGGCGCGCTTCAACGCGGCGGCGATCACGGCGGGGCGCGCCTCGCGCCACGTCGGGCGCTGGTCCTCCCAGGCGACGGGCCGACGGCGCAGCCGCAAGGGGTAGCGCCCGGGTTCGGGGGAGCGGCTGCCGCTCATACCGGTTCCTTCCGGGACGGTGGGGTGCACGCGCCGCCGGGCGACGGCGCGTGGTCGGGCGGGACGGGCGGCAGCGCGGGGCCGCCGTCCCTACGCTGCCGCAGCCGGGCGGCGGCGAGCCGGATCAGGCCGTCGCAGGCGACCGTGGCGCGGCGGCGGCGGGAGACGACCGCCCGCCGGTGCAGGACGGCGTATCCGTCGTCGGCGATCGCGTCCAGGATCGCGCCGTACAGCACGAAGGCGGTGCGGATGCAGGGGCGTGCCACGGGGTCGAGCATGGCAAGGCCCGGTGCCGCCGTGCGGTAGACGCCGCGGGTGAAGGCGGCGGCGGCCTTCAGCGCCTCGGTGACCCTGGGGTCCGTGCGCCCGGTGGTGCGGCTCCAGTGCAGCAGCGTGCGGTCGACGCCGTGCGCGGCGAGCAGTTCCCCGGGCAGATAGGTCCGGCCGCGGTCGAGGTCCTCGCCCACGTCCCGCAGGAAGTTGGTGAGCTGGAAGGCGACACCGAGGGCGGCGGCGTGCGGTGCGGCCTCGGCGCGGGGGACGACGGTGCCGAGCACGGGCAGCATCTGCAGGCCGATGACGGCGGCTGAGCCGTGCATGTACTGCTCCAGGTCGCGATAGGTGGGGTACTCGGTCACCTCCAGGTCCTGGCGCATGGACGTCATGAAGTCACTGAAGTGCCGCGGGTCGATGGCGTACCGGCGGGCGGTGTCGGCCAGGGCCGTCACGACGGGTTCGCTGCTCGACCCGGTCCGCAGCCCCTGGGCCAGCTGGTCCTCGAGCCGCCGCAGCGCCAGGGAGCGCTCGGCGGGCGCGGTGGTGACCTCCAGGTCGTCGACGATGTCGTCTGCCCACCGCGCGAAGCCGTACAGGGCGTGCACGGCGGGCCGTCGCTCCAGCGGCAGCAGCCGGGTGGCCAGGAAGTACGTCCTGCCGTGGCGGGCGTTGAGGCGTCGGCAGTGGCTGTAGGCGGCGCGCAGGGCGGGGTCGGTGATCGACGCCGCGTCCAGCTCCCGGGTGCTCATCCGCGCTCTGCGGTGGGCGCGGGCCGTCCCGGGGCACGAGGCGCCGTGCGCGGCGGACCGGTGATGCGCGCGGCCGCCAGCTTGCCGGAGATCAGGACCGTGGGCACGCCCACACCGGGCGTGGTACCGCAGCCCGCGAGGACCGCGTTGTCCGTGCCCCGCACCAGGTTGCGGGGTCGGAAGGGGCCGGTCTGCGGGAAGGTGTGGGCGGCGGAGAACGGGGTGCCCGCGGCATGGCCGTGGGCTGTCCAGTCCGCGGGGGTCACCAGGCACTCCTCTTCGATGGCCGCCCCGATCCCGGTCAGTCCGCGCTGCTCCAGTTCGGCGAGGAGGCTGTCGCGGTAGCGGGGCGCGAGGTCGGTCCAGTCCCGCGCGGCGGGACCGATGTCGGTGTTGGGGCAGGGGGCCAGCACGTAGTGCAGGTGGCGGCCGGGCGGTGCCAGGCCGGGGTCGGTGGCCGTGGGCCGGGTGATGAGCAGGGACGGGTCGGACATGAGGTTCCCGGTGCGGGTGAGTTCGTCGAAGGTGCGTTTCCAGGCCGACCCGAAGGAGATCGTGTGGTGGGCCAACTGGGGCCAGGTGCGGTCGCTGCCGAGGTGCAGCACCACGGCTGAGGGCGAGTGCCGCAGTGGACTCGGGCGGCGCGGCGCGCGGCCCAGGAGTCCGTACGCGACGGGGAGGTCCGGGGTGAGGACCACCGCGTCGCAGGGGATGCGGCCCTGGTCGGTGACGACGGCCGTGATCCGGGAACCGGACCGCTCCAGGCGCTGGACCGTGTGTCCGTACCGGACGTCGGCGCCCGCGTCCGCGGCGGCGGCCGCCATGGCCCGTGGCACGGCGTGCATGCCGCCTCGCGGGAAGTGGACCCCGGCGACGGTGTCCATGTAGGCGATGACCGCATAGGCGGCCAGGGCCCGGGCCGGTGGCACGCCCGCGTACAGCGCCTGGAAGGAGAAGACCCGCCGCAGCCGCTCGTCGGAGATGAACGAGGCGATGCGCGCGTCCAGGCGCCCGAAGCCGCCGATGGCGGCGAGCCGGGCCAGATCGGGGGTCAGCAGCTGCAGCGGGGAGTCGAAGTTGGCGTCGATGAACCGGCGCATCTGGAGCTGGTAGAGCCGCGTCAGCCAGGCGCGCAGCCGCCGGTATCCCACGGCCTGCCGGGCACCGGCGAAGCGTTCGATCTCGGCTTCCATGGCCTCGGCGGAGGTGTGGACGTCCAGTGAGCTGCCGTCGGCGAACCGGGCCCGGTAGGCGGGGTGCAGCGCCACGAGGTCGAGGCGGTCGCGCAGGGTCTCGCCCACCGCGGCGAAGGCGTCGTCGAGGAGTTCCGGCATGGTCAGGACCGTGGGGCCGGTGTCCATCCGGTAGCCCGCCCGCTCCAGGAGCCCGGCCCGGCCGCCCGGATGGTCCGCCCGTTCGACCACCGTGACCGCGCGGCCCGAACCCAGCAGATGCAGGGCGGCCGACAGGCCGGCGAGCCCGGCGCCGACGATCACCACATGGTCGGTCCGCCCAGGAATGGTCCTCATCGGCTCCCGCTCTCGGTCCAGGGAATGTGCAGGGCCGCGGTCTCGTCGGCCACGGGCAGGCCTGCCACGCGGCAGAAGAGTTCGTGCAGTCGCTGGTCCGCGTGGGGGACCAGGGCACCGGCGGCGAGGTGACGGTTCGCCTGCCGGACCAGACGGCGGATCTTGTCCTCGACGATCCCGCGGGCCCCGGTCGTCACGAACGCCTCCCGCACCCGCTGCACGTCGTCGTCCGCCAGATCCGCCCTGCCGACGCAGCGGTCCAGGAGCGCCAGCACGTCGTGGTCCGCCGCGGTCTCGGCGCGGGCGGTGGCCACCGCGAGGAGGTACGTGCCCTTGCCGTCGCGGATGTCGTCCCCGGAGGGCTTGCCGGTCTCCCCGGGCTCGCCGAACGCGCCGAAGAGGTCGTCCCGGAGCTGGAAGGCGATGCCGGCACAGCGACCCGCCGAGCACAGTGCCCTGGTCGTCGCCTCGTCGGCACCGGCCAGCGCCGCCCCGAACGCCAGCGGACGCTCCACCGAGTACAGGGCGCTCTTGAGCGCGGCGGTCCGGACGGATCTGATCATCGACCGGGCGCCGGTGGCCTGCGCCTGGAGGTCCAGGTACTGCCCCGCGACCATCTCCGCCCGCATGGCCTGCCACAGTCCACGGACCCGGGACGCCCGCACCGGGTCGAGGTCGGTCGCGGCGACCACGTCGTCGGCCCAGCTGAGCGCCAGATCGCCCGCGAGGATGGCGGCGGCCACTCCGAACGGCCGGGCGCGCTGCATACAGGGGCCGTACTGGTTCTGGAGTTCCACGTGGACGGCGTCCCTGCCCCGGCGCAGCGGCGAGCCGTCCATGACGTCGTCGTGGACCAGGGCACACGTCTGGATGAGTTCGAGTCCCGCGGCCAGCCGCAGCGCCGCGTCCATCTGACCGGGCTCGGCGCCGCCCGCGCACGCCCGCAGCCCCCACCACAGGAACCGGGAGCGGATGCGCTTGCCGCCGCGCAGGGTGAACCGGGCCACGCGTGCCGCGATGTCCCCGGCGAACGTGGGGTCGATGGCCCTGGCTTCCTCCATCCGCCGGTGGAGGATCTCCTCCAACGTGCGCTGTACCGCGGCGGACACGTCGGCGTCGATGTCACGTGCGCCCTCGTGTGCGCCCTCGTGCGCGGTCTCGCGTGCGCCCTCATGTGCGCTCACACCACCCAGGGTGTTCTGCTGCGTCCCCTCCGCGGGTCCCGAGCGCATGGAGCGTCCTCCCAGCCGTGGCAGTTGATCGGTACGGGCTACAGAACGCTTCGGCCGTCGAGGGCCGGTCGGATGCACCCGCACGGCACGAAACGGGACGTCACCGCCGCGGCGCGGGCGGAGGCGGTGCTACCGGTGCGCGCCGTCCGCAACTCGCCGCCATGGCCATGGAATTGGCCATCCGGTTGCTGAATTTGGGTCGAAATTGCGTCACGCATGCGGACCTCGGCGCGGTGGCGTCAGCTCCGGGTTGACGGCGCCCTTGGCCGCAGGAAGATGCATCGTCGCTGGTCACACGGTGTGTCTCCGCCGTCACAGTTGTGTGAGCGTTCACCGAATCGCCGATCCGGGCGCAAAGGGCGGGCACAAATTCCACACATCCCCTCTCCATACCCGTCCCCATGCTCTAGATTGTCCGTGCTTCAGCTGTTCGGGCGCGAGGCGACCACTAACGATCAATAGGTCCGGCGTTGCGGACGGCGAGCAGTCGCGTCCCCGGTGCCAGACGTGGGGGTGATCAGTTTCTGGAGCCCGACTAGGAGCTTTGGGTGCGGGGGCGCCCGAGGTTTCGACGGGTTCCGGCATCAGTTCGAATATCTGACAGGGCGTGCATTTCGTTGCCGCCAGGGGTGGGTTGTTCGAATAGCGCTGCAATAGCCGGGAAGTCATGCGCGTGGGGCGCGGTCTTCCCGCGGGGAGGAACGGTGCGGCGCGGGAGGCGGGGGCCTCCCGCGCCGCACCGTTC
>NZ_LIPN01000514.1 GCF_001418325.1 Streptomyces atriruber
GGCCCGAATGGCACGCATCGGCGTCAAGGCGATGACCACCGCCCACGGCCTCGCCCTGCTCGACGCCGCGTACCGCCGCGGCCGCCCCCACCTGGTCGCCGCCGACCTCAACCCCCGCGCCCTGGCGGGCACACCCGCCGCCGCCCTCCCCGCCCTCCTCCGCGCCTTCGCCGGCGGCCAGGGATCCGCGCGGCCGACCGCCGCCACGGTGGCCCGCCAGAACATCGACTGGGCGGGCAAGCTGTCCGTGCTCACCGCCGAAGAACAGCACCGCACCCTGCTCGACGTGGTGCGGACGCACGCGGCGGCCGTGCTCGGGCATGCCGGGACCGACGCGGTGCGCGCCGACGCACCTTTCCAGGACCTCGGCTTCGACTCCCTCACCGCGGTCGAACTGCGCAACAGGCTGTCCGCCGCCACCGGACTGCGCCTGCCCGCCACGTTCATCTTCCGGCACCCCACCCCGTCGGCCATCGCCGAAGAGCTGCGCACCCAGCTGTGCCCCGCGGGCGCGGACCCGTCGGCGCCGCTCTTCGGCGAGCTCGACAAGCTGGAGACGGTGATCACGGGACACGCGCACGACGAGGACACGCGCGGCCGCCTCGTGGCGCGTCTCCAGAGCCTGCTGTGGCGCCTGGACGACACGGCGAGCACGCCGGGCGACACCGGGGGCGACGCCGCCGAGAGCGACGAACACGACCTCGAATCCGCGTCGGACGACGAGCTCTTCGAGCTGATCGACCGAGAACTGCCCTCTTGACCAGGAGTGGAGAAGACATGCCGGGTGAGAAAGAGAATCCGGGTACGGAGGACAAGCTCCGCCACTACCTGAAGCGCGTGACGACGGATCTCGGGCAGACCCGTCAGCGCCTGCGCGACGTGGAGGAGCGGCAGCGGGAACCGATCGCCATCGTCTCGATGGCCTGCCGGTACCCGGGCGGCGTGAGCTCACCGGAACAGCTGTGGGACCTGGTGGCCTCGCGGGGCGACGGCATCGAGGAGTTCCCCACCGACCGCGGCTGGGACCTGGGCAACCTCTACCACCCGGATCCGGACCACCCGGGCACGACCTACGTGCGGGAAGCCGGGTTCCTGCGGGACGCCGCCCGCTTCGACGCCGACTTCTTCGGCGTCAATCCGCGCGAGGCGCTCGCCGCCGACCCGCAGCAGCGCGTGCTCCTCGAAGTGTCCTGGGAGCTGTTCGAGCGGGCGGGCATCGATCCCGCCACGCTCAGGGACACGCTCACCGGCGTGTACGCGGGGGTGTCCAGCCAGGACCACATGTCCGGGGGGCGGGTGCCGCCGGAGGTCGAGGGGTACGCCACCACGGGCACCCTGTCCAGTGTCATCTCCGGCCGCATCGCCTACACCTTCGGCCTGGAGGGCCCGGCGGTGACACTGGACACCGCGTGCTCGGCATCGCTGGTGGCGATCCACCTGGCCTGCCAGGCGCTGCGCCAGGGCGACTGCAGTCTGGCTCTGGCGGGGGGCGTGACCGTACTGTCCACGCCCACGGCGTTCGTGGAGTTCTCCCGTCAGCGGGGGCTGGCCCCGGACGGTCGCTGCAAGCCGTTCGCCGAGGCCGCCGACGGCACGGGATTCTCCGAGGGCGTCGGCCTGATCCTCCTGGAGCGTCTCTCCGAGGCCCGCCGTAACGGGCACCAGGTCCTCGGTGTCGTACGCGGATCCGCCGTCAACCAGGACGGCGCGAGCAACGGCCTCACCGCCCCCAACGACGTCGCCCAGGAGCGGGTGATCCGCCAGGCCCTCACCAACGCCCGCGTCACCCCGGACGCCGTCGACGCCGTGGAGGCGCACGGCACCGGCACCACACTCGGCGACCCCATCGAGGGCAACGCGCTCCTCGCGACGTATGGCAAGGACCGCCCGGCGGACCGGCCGCTGTGGCTCGGCTCGGTGAAGTCGAACATCGGCCACACACAGGCCGCGGCGGGTGTCGCGGGCGTCATCAAAATGGTGATGTCGATGCGCCACGGAGAACTGCCCGCCTCCCTGCACATCGACCGGCCCACGCCCCACGTGGACTGGGAGGGCGGGGGAGTGCGGCTCCTCACCGACACCGTGCCGTGGCCCCGGACCGACCGCCCCCGACGGGCGGGCGTCTCCTCCTTCGGCATCAGCGGCACCAACGCCCACCTGATCGTGGAGCAGGCACCCGCGCCGTCCGCCGCTGCCGAAGGCTCCGGGCCCCCGCAAGGTCTCGCGGTGCCGTGGGTGGTCTCGGCCCGCAGTCGAGAAGCGCTGCGCGCCCAAGCCCGTGCCCTCGCCGCACAGGCCTCCGAAGGCGGCCGGTTGGATACCGCTGTCGATATCGGCTGGTCCCTGCTGAAGGCGCGTGCGCTGCATGAGCGCCGGGCCGTGGTGGTGGGCGCGGAGCACGCCGGTCTGACCGCCGGGCTAGAGGCATTGGCGGCGGACGAGCCACATCCGGCACTGGTGGGACCGCCTCCGGTGCCGGTGGCCGCGGGTAAGGACGTGGTCTGGCTGTTCAGTGGTCAGGGCAGTCAGGTGGTGGGGATGGGGGCCGGTTTGTATGAGCGGTTCCCTGTATTCGCCGAGGCCTTTGATGAGGTGTCTGGGCTGCTGGAGGGGGAGTTGGGGGGTTCGGTCCGTGATGTTGTGTTGCGTGGGCCGAAGGAGCGGTTGGATCACACGATGTGGGCGCAGGCGGGGTTGTTTGCGCTGCAGGTGGGTTTGGCGCGGTTGTGGGAGTCGGTGGGGGTGCGGCCGGGTGTGGTGGTCGGGCATTCGATCGGGGAGATCGCGGCGGCGCATGTCGCGGGT
>NZ_LIPN01000515.1 GCF_001418325.1 Streptomyces atriruber
ATCCGCAGCACCAACGGCAAGTTGTACGCCGACGCAGCCCCCGGAACCGTCTCCTCCAACCGATTCAGGAACCACATCCGCTGCTGCGCGAACGACAACGGCACCACATCCGGACGCACCCCCGCCCGCAACACCGGCCGACCCTCCGCCGCACCACCCGCATCCGCACGCTCACCCACGCACCGCGCCAACCCCGCCACCGTCGGCGCCCCGAACAACTCCCCGATCCCCACCTCCACATCCAGCACCGCACGCACCCGCGCCACCAACCGCATCCCCGACAGCGAATCCCCGCCCAGATCGAAGAAACCGTCCTCGATCCCGATCCACTCCAGTCCGAGGACCTCCGCGAACAGGCCGCACAGGATCTCTTCGGTCTGTGTCCGCGGTTCGCGCCGGGTCACGCGGGCGGCGAAGTCGGGTGCCGGGAGGGCCGCCCGGTCGAGCTTGCCGTTGACGGTCAGCGGCAGCGCGTCCAGGACCAGCACGGCCGCCGGGACCATGTACTCGGGCAGAACCCCGGCCACGTACTCACGGAGCCCCTGCGGGTCGACGTCCCCCTGCCTCAGCTGCCGCTCGTCCGGCACGACATACCCGACCAGCCTCCGGTCACTGCCCGGGCCGCCGTCCTGCCGGGCCACCACGACGGCCTGGCCGACCCCCTCGTGCCCGGCCAGCACCGCCTCCACCTCCCCAGGCTCCACCCGGAACCCCCGCACCTTCACCTGCTCATCCGCACGCCCCACGAACAGCAGCTCGCCCTCCGCCGTCCACCGGACCAGGTCCCCGGTCCGGTACATCCGCCGCCCACTCCCACCGAACGGGCACGCCACGAACCGCTCCGCCGACAGCCCCGGACGACCGAGGTATCCGCGCGCCAGGCCCGACCCGGCGATGTAAAGCTCGCCCACGACCCGCGGTGGGACGGGGCGCAGGAACTCGTCCAGTAAGTAGACCTGTACGTTCCCGAGCGGGCGGCCGATCGGCGGCGCCTCGTCGCCGGGCTCGATCCCCGCGCCCACGGGCCCTGCGGTGGCCATGACGGTGGCTTCGGTGGGCCCGTAGGTGTTCCACACCCGCGCCCGCGCCGACCACCGGCTCGCGAGGTCGGCGGTCAACAGCTCGGCGCCGAGCACCCAGTTGCGTACGCCCGGAACCGCGGCCGGGTCCAGCACGCTCAACAACGACGGCACGACACTGGCCGTGCCCACCCCCACCGACTCGATCATCTCCACCAGCGCGGCAGGCTCCGCCCGCTCTCCAGCCGAAGCAACCGCCAGCGTGCCGCCGCCGGACAACGTCACCGCCACGTCCAGCACCGCCGCATCGAAACTGAACGACGCGAACTGCAGGACGGTGACGCCCACACCCACACCCAGCACCGGACGCATCGCCGCCGCCAGATTCGCCACGCCACCATGCGCAACAGCCACACCCTTGGGACGACCCGTCGAACCCGACGTATAAATCACATACGCCAGTTGATCCGGAGACAGCCGCACGCCGAGAGAAGCATCGGACTCCGCTCCCAGCGCCCGTCCGACATCCGCGTCATCCAGCAGCACCGCCCGCGCCCGGCCCACGGGCACGCCTTCCAGGCTCTCCTGCACGCCCAGCACGACGGCCGCCCCGCTGTCGGCCAGCACGTAGCCGAGACGGTCCGGCGGATACTCCGGGTCCAGCGGAACGAACGCACCGCCCGCCTTCCACACCGCCAACTCCGCGACCACCATGTCGACCCCACGTGGCAGACACAGCGCCACCCGGGACTCCGCGCCGACCCCGAGCCCGACCAAGTACCGCGCCAGCCGATTCGCCCGCGCCTCCGACTCCGAGTACGGCAAAGCCTCCTCACCACACCGCACCGCCACCACGTCGGGCGAGTTGTGCGCGTGCGCGGCGAACAGCTCGGGTATCGACACGTCCGGGACGACGCTTGCCGTGTCGTTCCAGCGCTGCACGATCTGCGTGCGCTCGGCGGGTGCCAG
Source organism: Streptomyces atriruber (assembly GCF_001418325.1). Taxonomy (GTDB): domain Bacteria; phylum Actinomycetota; class Actinomycetes; order Streptomycetales; family Streptomycetaceae; genus Streptomyces; species Streptomyces atriruber. The sequence continues at coordinate 1,989 of NZ_LIPN01000515.1, forward strand.
GACATCGATCCCGCTGAGCCGGAGGGTGGGGTCGGCGGCGACCTGTTCGAGGACGCGGGCGAGTCGGCCCGCCAGGGACAGGGCCGTGTCGTGGTCGAAGAGGTCGGTCGCGTAGAGGATCTCGCCGTCGAGGCCCGCCGGGGCCCCGCGCTCGTCACGGCGCTCGGTCAAGGTCACCGCGAGGTCGAAGCGGGCGGCCAACGCCGTCATCGACGCGGACCGGACCTCTGCGCCCCGGAGTCGCCACTGCGGTTCGGGCACGTGGTCCAGAGCGAGCATCACCTGGAAGAGCGGGTTGCGGGACACCGAGCGCGTCGGGTTGAGCTCCTCGACCAGGCGCTCGAAGGGAACGTCCTGATGCGCATACGCCGCCAGGTCCGCGGCCCGCACCCGCTCAAGCAACTCCGCGAACGTCGGATCCCCACCCACATCCGCCCGCAACACCAACGTATTGACGAAGAACCCCGCCAGCTCCTCCAGCGCCGCATCCTCACGCCCCGCCGTCGGCGTACCGACCGCGATGTCGTCCCCCGCACCCAACCGCGACAACAACACAGCCACCGCCGCATGCACGACCATGAACATCGTCGCCCGGCCCTGCCCCGCCACCTCCACCAAACGGGCGTGCGTTCCCGCATCCGCCGCCACCGGCACCAACCGCCCCCGGAACGACGGCACCGCAGGGCGGGCCCGGTCCACCGGCAGCACCAACTCCTGAGGCAACGCCTCCAAAGCATCCCGCCAATACGCGAGCTGACCACTCAGCACACTCGCCGGGTCATCCAGCTCCCCCAGCACCTCCCGCTGCCACAACGCGAAATCCGCATACTGCACCCGCAACGCACCCCAGCCCGGCACCCGCCCCTCACACCGAGCCCCGTACGCCACCTCCAAATCCCGCGCCAACACCCCCATCGACCAGCCATCCACCGCCACGTGATGCGCCACCACCGACAACACCCACTCACCCACACCCACACCCACACCCACCAGGCACACCCGCCACGGCAGATCGACCCGCAGGTC
>NZ_LIPN01000516.1 GCF_001418325.1 Streptomyces atriruber
TCGCCGCCGCCCACCACATCTCCACGCGCTATCTGCACCGGCTCTTCCAGGACCAAGGGCTGACGGTCTCCTCCTGGATCCGGCGGCTGCGCCTGGAGCGCTGCCGCCGGGCGCTGGCCAATCCGACGCTCGCCGCCGTGCCCGTCGGCGCCATCGCGGCCCGCTGGGGCTTCGCCCAGCCCGCCGTCTTCACCCGCGCCTTCCGCGCCGCGTACGGGCTCACGCCCAGCGAGGTGCGCGCTCGCACACTGATGAGCAACGGGAGTGCGCTGGCGGTCAACAACAGTGCGCCCATGGTCAAAGACGTGGGATGAGGAGTCGGGAAGACTCTGGTCCGGCGGCGAGATCGGGGGGCCGCCGCCGGTGTCCGCCACTGCGCCCAAGGAAACGGGGGAGGGCGTAGGGGTGCGTGACACCTGATGAGGCGGTGTGTCGGTGGGCCGGTACGTCCGGCACCGGCACGCCGCCCGGGTGCCCCCCTCGCGCTCCCCTCTCACGCTTCTCTCTCCCCCGCGCTCCCCCGCGGCCCGCGATCCCCCTCGGCTCGTCACCGTACGTGACCGCCGACCGTCCGACCGCGCCTCCACATCATGTCGATCCTGTGCATCTTTGCAGTCGGGGCCATGGAACCCGGACGAGGCCGCCCATCTTGCCGGGTGCCCTGCGCGAGCGGCGTGATAACACGGAGTGATCATCGTCGAAGGAGGGTACGACCTCGTGGGCATCTTCAGCCGTCGCCAGACCGCCACCATCGAGCCGACGCCGGCCGGTGGCCCCGGCGCGCCCGGCACGCAGGCCTCGTCCGGTGGCGTCGCACTCGACTCCGCGCTGCGCGATCTGACGGGGCGGTGGACCATCGACCGCCCGCACAGCCGCGTCGGGTTCTCCGTGCGGCACGCGATGGTGACGACCGTCCGGGGCGCCTTCGCGGACTACGACAGCACCTTGTACTTCGACGGCGACCGGCCCTCCGAGTCGCGGGCCGACATCGTCATACGGGTCGCCAGCGTCGACACCGGCGTGGAGCAGCGGGACGCGCACCTCGTCGGCACCGACTTCTTCGACGCGCGCCGCTTCCCGGAGATGACGTTCCGCAGCACCTCCACCGTCCACGAGGGCGGGGAGAGCTTCCGCATGACCGGGGACCTGACCATCCGCGAGGTCACCCGCCCCGTCGAGCTGCAACTCGACTATCTGGGTTCGGTCGTGGACCCCTTCGGTTTCGAGCGGGTCGGGTTCGACGGCACCACCACCATCGACCGCACCGAGTGGGGGCTGGTCTACAACCAGCGTCTCGCGGCGGGCGGCACCATGGTGAGCGAGAAGGTCCGGCTGCAGTTCGACATCTCCGCGGTGCGGGCCACCACCACGTCGTAGCGCGGCGTGCGGCCGCCCGTCGCCGCCCGCCCTACTCGCGCTTCGCGTCCTCGTCCCTCAGCGCCCTCGTCTCGCTCTTGAGGATGCGCAGGGACTTGCCCACCGAGCGGGCGGTGTCCGGGAGTTTCTTGGAGCCGAACAGCACCACGATCACGAGCACCACGATCAGTAGGTGCCAGGGCTGCAGAGCGTTGCGGATCATCGGTGGCCCTCGTTTCTCACGCTTGTCGCACACTTGCCATATTGCGCAACTGTACAACTGTCACGACGGTACGCCGACGCGGCTCCGGAGTGTCAGCAGTGCCGTCGCGTAGAGCGCCAGGACCAGCGCCAGGAGTGCGTAGGCGAGGAGCGGCAGGGCCGTCATGCCGAGGAGGGGACCCAGCGGTGAGAGCGGAAGGAGGAGGCCCGCGAGCGCCAGGGCCGTTGCCGCACGGGTGACCGGGGAGACCGAGGTGACCGTCGTGCGCGTCGTGCGCAGGAGCAGCATCGCCGAGGCCTGCGTGAGCAGGTTCTCGGTGAACCAGCCCGAGTGGAACAGGGACTCGTCCTCCGTCCCCGTCGGGCCCGGCGCCGCGAGCGCGAGGACCGCGAAGGTCGCCAGGTCCGCCACCGCGTTGAGCACGCCGAAGCCCGTGATGAGGCGGAGGAAGGCCCGGGGGCGCAGTGCGACGGGGCGGCGCAGGGCCGTGGCCGCCGGGCGCTCGTGGGCGAAGGCGAGCTGGGCCGCGTCGAAGCAGAGGTTCTGGACGAGCACCTGGGCCGGGAGCATCGGCAGGAAGGGCAGGAGGAGGCCCGCGGTGAGCATCGCCATGACGTTGCCGAGGTTCGAGGAGAGCGTGATGCGCAGATACGTCGCGATGTTCGCGCCACCGGTCCGGCCCGCGGTGACGGCGTGGTCGATCGCTGCCAGGCCGCCGGCCGCGGCTCGGGGGTCGTGTGCGTGTTCCCGCGCGCGTTCCGGCAGCACCACGTCCGCCGCCTCCCGCGCCACCGGCACCGCGTCGTGCGGGGCCAGGGCCACGTCGGCCGCGTGCAGGGCAGGCAGGTCGTTGACGCCGTCGCCCAGGAATCCCGTGGTGTGGCCGTGGGCGCGCAGGGCAGCCACGACCCGGGCCTTGTGGTCAGGGGTGCAGCCCGCGAAGACCGTGGTGCGGTGGGCCAGTTCGGCCAGTTCCGCGAGGCGGGCGGGCGGCAGGGCGTCGATGTCGGCGGCCGTGCGGACGGCGTCCGGGGCGACGTCCAGGCCCAGGTCGCGGCAGGCGCGTGCGGCCGTGCCCGGGTGGTCGCCGGTGAGGATCTTGACCGTGACGCCGCGGTCGGCGAGCGCGCGCAGGGCGGGTCCGGCCGCCGGTGTCAGGGCGTCGGTGAAGGTGACGAAGCCGCGGAAGGTCAGGTGGTGCACGTCGGCCGGGGTCCAGGGTGCGTGCCGGGCGGTCGCGGCGAGGCGTGCGGTCCCTGTGAGCCGGGCGGTCGTGGTGAGGCGTGCCGGGCGGTCCGCCGTGGCCAGGGCCAGCACGCGCAGACCATCCGCCGCGTACCGGTCCGCCCGTGCGTGCAGCCGTGCGCGCTCCTCGTCGGGCAGGTCGCAGAGCTCCAGTACGTTCTCGACAGCGCCCTTGACCACCAGCGTGTGGACACCGAGGCCCGCGCCGGGGCGTGTGACGACTGCGGTGGCGAGGCGGCGTACGGGGTCGAAGGGCAGCACCGCCACGCCGTCGTAGCGGGTGAGGGCGTCCTCGTCTGCCGCGGCCGCGGCGAGGATCGCCTCGTCGAGGGCGTCCGGGGCGGGCAGGTCGGCCAGTTGCAGGGTCCACCAGGCGTTCACCGCCGCCCAGTGCAGGACCTCGGGGGCGTCGTGGCCCGCCGCGTCGACGCCGCGGTCGACCAGCGGGCGGTCCTGGGTGAGCGTGCCGGTCTTGTCGACGCACAGGACGTCCATGGCGCCGAGGTCGTGCAGGGCGGGCAGCCGTCCGACGATCACGCCGTGGGTGCGGGCGAGGTGGGCGGCGCCCCGGGCCAGGCACGTCGTGACGACGACCGGCAGCATCTCCGGGGTGAGTCCGACCGCCACCGCGACGGCGAACGGCAGCGTCTCCAGGCCCCGGCCGCGCAGGGCCGCGTCCGCCATGAGCACCAGCGGAGGCGTGAGCAGCATGAAGCGGATGAGGATCCAGGAGATGCCGTGCACGGAACGGTCGAAGGCGCGGGCCGGTCGCCGCTCCACGCCGACTGTGCCGGGCGGGCCGGGCGTCGTGTACGTCGCGGCGAAGCGCGTGTGCCGTCCCGTGGCCGTCACGACCGCGGTGCCGCTGCCCGCGGTGACGCTGCTGCCCTGGAAACATAGGTGGGGGTGCGTGTGGGGGTGATCACCGCCGACAGGGGGCGTCTTTCGCCCCTCGGGCGGCGCCCAGGGGTGTTTGCCGGTCGGGGACGACTCCCCCGTCAGCGGGGCCTCGGTCACGGACAGGGCCGTCGCGCCGAGCACGTGCGTGTCCGCCGGGACCACGTCTCCGGGGGCCAGCCGGATGATGTCTCCGGGGACCAGCTCGTCGACGGGGAGTTCGCGGGGCGAGGCCCGCCCGTCGGCGGCGGACGGGCGGCGCAGGACCGTCGCCGTCGTGGGCACCAGGTCGCGCAAGGCCGTCATCGCGCGGTCGGCGCGGTGTTCGCCCGTCGCGCGGAGCGCGCAGCTCACCGCCACCAGGACGGTGATCACAGAGGCCGTGCCCCACGCCGCCATGACCGCGGAGACGAGGCCCAGGCAGAACAGGACCGCGGTGAAGGGGTCGCGCACTCCGCGTACGAAACGGAGCGGCCAGGGCACCGTCCGCCGGGTCGGCAGCACGTTCGGGCCGTGGCGGGCCAGGCGGGCGTCGGCCTCCTCCTCCGTGAGGCCTCGCGGTCCGGTCTCCAGCGAGCGCAGGACCTGGAGCGTGGTCGGCCCGGACACCGGCCCCTCAGGCACCGGTTCCGCGGAGTCGGCGGGCCGGGGCGGTGGACGCCTCGGCACGCGACGCGAGTTGGGTGACCATCAGGCGTACGACCGTCACCACGTCGGGGTCGGCGACGAAGTACACCACGCGGCGGCCCTCGCGGCGCGACCCGACGAGCCCGGCCAGTTTCAGCTTGGTGAGGTGCTGGCTGACGGCGGGCAGCGCGCCGCCCACCCGATCGGCGAGGCCGCTCACATCGCTCTCGCCCTGCGCCAGGGCCCACACGATGTGCAGCCGTGCGGACGACGCGAGCAGACCGAAGGCGGCGGCCGCTTCCGTGAGGAGTTCGGCGGGCGGATCGTCCTGACCGCCGAAACGGGCGTCCCCAGCGGCAGGAGCGGGGGCAGCGGCAGAGACAGGGGCCCCGACAGGGCCGCCCACGCCGTCCGTCGTCGCCGACGCCGTCCGTCGGCCTCCCGCTCTCACCACCGTCACCCTTCTCGTCCCACTGCTCGTCCCACCGCGCGTCCCGCTCGTCCTTCGTGCCCGCGGCGTCAGCCGTCAGTCTAGGTCGGGGCCGGGCGGCCCCCGCCCTCCCGCGCCCTCCTCCGAAC
>NZ_LIPN01000517.1 GCF_001418325.1 Streptomyces atriruber
CCCAAAAGCCCCGCCCACTTCCGCTGCCCTCGTTCGAACCCCCGACGGTCTACCACGGTGCAGCGACTCCACTTGACCAGCACCGCGCCATCGTACGGCGCGGAGCACGGCACGGGTCACGCTCCGGCGTAGTGCACCCGGATCAGCTCGGCGGAGTCCGCGGCATCGAGTTCGATTCCGAACTCCCGGTCGAGAACCTCCATCAATTCGCCCACAGGAACGCTTCGTTCTTCCACCGAGCCGTCCGGGCGCATCAGCGTCAGCTGATCGCCCACCAAGAGGCGACGGATCTCGGGAGCGGCCCTCTGCAACACCGGCCGGCGAATGAACGACGACCTGGGGTGGGTCGACGTGTAGTGGTTCATCAGCACGTAGTCGACCGGAAGTCGGCGCTCCCGCGTGTACGCGTAGAGGTCGAACCATCCGTCGGGGCGCCAGGTGCGCAACGCCAAGACGCCTTCGTTCTCCTCCTGGAGGCTGAAACGCCACTCTCCTTGTTGCATTTCCACACCCCCGCGCAGCGGGATCGGTTCGAGCAGCCCATCGGCTCCGAACCCGGTGTCGCAGTGCCACGCCTCGCCGTCCACCTCCACCTTGAGGAGCATATGGCTCACCGCACGCGTGGAGGTCGCCCCGACCCTGACGCGCGCCGCGAGTCCGGTGACGTCGAAGCCGATGCGTTCCAGCGCTGCCGCGAAGATCAGGTTCTGCTCGTAGCAGTAGCCACCCCGCCGCCTGCGCAGCAACTTGTCCTGCAGCGCGGGCAGGTCCAGCGGAACCGGTCGGCCGAGCATCATCTCGAGGTTTTCGAAGGGGATCGCCGCCACATGCTCTCTGTGGAGCGCGCGCAGGGTGTCCAGATCCGGTTTCGTCTTGCCGGTGTGGCCGAGCCTCCCCAAGTAGGCATCGATGTCGAGTTCTTCCCCGTCCCATGTCATGAGTCCATGATCTCCATGTCCGCGACCGCGGACCAACCAGGTTTGGCCGCTGCGCAGTTACTGAGTCTCTGAGCTGGGGCACTACGACGTTGTCAGCCGTACGCCGTAGCGTGTGCGTGGTGGGACGAGCCTGGTGAAACCACGGCGGCCAGATCACGATGAGGGGGAAGTCCATTGAGCAGCGTCAGCAAGGGCATCAAGAAGGTCGAAGTCGGACTCAAGTGGGATCCGAGCCCGGCCGGCACACCGCCCAACGATCTCGACATCATCGCGGCGACGTACGCGGCCGACGCGCCGTACGGCGCCCCTGTG
>NZ_LIPN01000518.1:0-2244 GCF_001418325.1 Streptomyces atriruber
AGAGTAGGACGCCGCCGAACTTCTTTTATAGCCGTGGTCCCTGGATTCAATTCCAGGGACCACGGCTTTTTTGTTTTGGTGCCGAGGTGATCGGCCACCCCTCTGCACCCCAGGTCCACAACTGAGGGTAAGGTCAGGGGGCATCATTGGCTCTTTCCCCACAGGAGGCCCCCGGGTGGAGGTCCAGGAGACGCGTGTCCAGACGGACCGTGTCCTCACCATCCCGAACATCCTCAGCATGGCGCGCCTCGCCGGCGTGCCCCTCTTCCTGTGGTTGATCCTCAGGCCCGAGTTCGGAGGGCCCAACAGCGACGGATGGGCGCTGCTGGTCCTGGCGCTGAGCGGAGTCAGTGACTACCTCGACGGCAAGCTCGCCCGTCGCTGGAACCAGATCAGCAACCTGGGGCGGCTGCTCGACCCCGCGGCCGACCGGCTTTATATCCTTTCGACCCTGGTCGGTCTGACATGGCGGGAAATTCTCCCGCTCTGGCTGACCGCGACCCTGCTGCTGCGCGAACTGGTTCTGCTGGTGATGGTCGGGATCCTCAGACGGCACGGCTATCCGCCGCCGCAGGTGAACTTCCTGGGCAAGGCCGCCACCTTCAACCTGATGTACGCCTTTCCACTACTGCTCCTCAGTGACGGAAGTGGCTCGCTCGCCACACTCGCCGCGATTTTCGGATGGGCGTTCGCAGGATGGGGTACAAGTCTGTACTGGTGGGCAGGGATCCTCTACGTGGTTCAGGTCCGCCGACTTGTCAAGGTGGACAAGCCAGCCGATTGAGCTCGCCGACTTGGCAGCTGTAGAGGCTCGAAGGCTCGCATCTGACATAGGTGAGCCCATCACGGTGAGCTGTCGGCTGGATCGTCGTCTAATGAGGAGGACGTTTCCGACATGAAGGCCGTCGTGATGGCCGGCGGTGAGGGCACACGCCTTCGCCCCATGACCTCCAGCATGCCCAAGCCGCTCCTTCCTGTGGCCAATCGGCCGATCATGGAGCATGTGCTGCGCCTGCTGAAGAGGCATGGGCTCACCGAGACCGTAGTGACAGTGCAGTTCTTGGCCTCACTCGTCAAGAACTACTTCGGCGACGGCGAAGAGCTGGGAATGGAGCTCACCTATGCCAATGAGGAGAAACCGCTCGGGACCGCCGGCAGCGTGAAGAACGCCGAGGAGGCGCTGAAGGACGATGCCTTCCTCGTGATCTCCGGTGACGCTCTCACGGATTTCGACCTCAGCGAGCTGATTTCCTTCCACAAGGAAAAGGGCGCGCTCGTCACCGTGTGTCTGACGCGCGTACCCAATCCGCTGGAATTCGGCATCACCATCGTCGACGAAGAAGGCAAGGTCGAGCGTTTCCTCGAGAAGCCGACCTGGGGGCAGGTCTTCTCCGACACAGTGAACACGGGCATCTACGTGATGGAGCCCGAGGTGTTCGACTACGTCGAGGCCGATGTGCCCGTCGACTGGTCCGGCGATGTCTTCCCGCAGCTCATGAAGGAGGGCAAGCCGGTCTACGGCTACGTCGCCGAGGGCTACTGGGAGGATGTCGGCACGCACGAGAGCTACGTCAAGGCGCAGGCCGACGTGCTCGAGGGCAAGGTCGACGTCGAGCTCGACGGCTTCGAGATCTCTCCCGGGGTGTGGGTTGCCGAAGGGGCCGAGGTGCACCCCGACGCCGTTTTGCGTGGGCCGCTGTACGTCGGTGACTACGCCAAGATCGAGGCGGACGTCGAGATCCGCGAGCACACCGTCGTGGGATCGAACGTCGTGGTGAAGAGCGGCGCCTTCCTGCACAAGGCGGTCGTGCACGACAACGTCTACATCGGGCAGCACAGTAATCTCCGGGGCTGCGTCGTCGGCAAGAACACCGACATCATGCGCGCCGCCCGCATCGAGGACGGTGCGGTCATCGGTGACGAGTGCCTGGTCGGTGAGGAATCGATTGTCCAGGGCAACGTCAGGGTCTATCCCTTCAAGACGATCGAGGCCGGCGCGTTCGTCAACACCTCGGTCATCTGGGAGTCCCGGGGCCAGGCGCACCTGTTCGGGGCGCGTGGAGTGTCCGGAATCCTGAACGTGGAGATCACGCCCGAGCTCGCCGTGCGCCTTGCGGGGGCGTACGCGACGACCCTGAAGAAGGGGTCCACCGTCACCACCGCGCGTGACCACTCGCGTGGTGCGCGGGCACTGAAGCGTGCGGTGATCTCGGCGCTGCAGGCCAGCGCCATCGACGTACGGGA
>NZ_LIPN01000518.1:2276-2485 GCF_001418325.1 Streptomyces atriruber
TCGACGGGAACGGAGCCGACCTCTCACAGGGCAGTCAGCGCAAGCTCGACCGGGTCTACGCGCGCCAGGAGTACCGGCGGGCCTTCCCGGGCGAGATCGGTGACCTGCACTTCCCGTCGAGCGTCTTCGACTCCTACACCGGGTCGTTGCTGCGGAACGTGGACACCTCCGGTGTCGCCGAGTCGGGGCTCAAGGTCGTCGTCGACGCG
>NZ_LIPN01000519.1:0-441 GCF_001418325.1 Streptomyces atriruber
CAGCGCGTCCCGCAGCCCGTCGCGCACCGCGCGGGCCGACGCGTCGGGGTCGGTGGGCAGCAACAGCACGGTCCCCGCAGGGGTGTTGGACGCGTCGACGCCGGCCGCGGCCATCACGAGCCCCTGCCGGTTCTCGACGATGCGCAGGGTCCCGCGGCGCGCCACGACCCGCACGGTCTCGGCGTCGATGGCCGCCTCGCGGTCCGCCGCCTCGACGATCCGGCCCTCGGCCTTGCTGACGATCTTGGAGGTGACCACGACGACGTCACCGTCGGCGAGCCCCGGCTCGGCGGCGGCGATCAGCTTGGCGAGGTCGTCGCCCGCCCGCACCTCGGGGAGCCCGGGGACGGCCCACACGCTGTACGACGGCGGTGTCACGCGCGGACCTCCGACGCCAGCGCGAGGGCTTCGCGCGCCATCTGGGCGGTGGCGTCGAGGTCG
>NZ_LIPN01000519.1:462-12657 GCF_001418325.1 Streptomyces atriruber
CGACGGGCACGCCCGCGTCGGCGATGGCCTCGCGGATGCCGGGCACGGCGAGGATCGTGCCGACGCTGACGACCGGGTTGGACGGCGGGAAGAGCACGATGTCGGCCTCGGCGATGGCCTCCAGGACGCCGGGCGCGGGCTTGGCCTGCTCGGCGCCGACGGGCACCACGGCGTGCGCGTCCACGGAGGCGCGCAGCCGCACCCAGTACTCCTGGAAGTGCACGGCCTTCTGCTCGCCGTCCAGCGTGACGGCGACGTGCGTCTCGATGCGGTCGTCCGACATGGGGATGAGCCGCACCCCGGGCTGCCACCGCTCGCACAGCGCCTCGGTGACGGCGCTGAGCGGATATCCGGCGCCGAGCATCTGCGTCCGCACGATGTGCGTGGCGAAGTCCCGGTCGCCGAGCCCGAACCACTCGGGCCCGACGCCGTACGCCGCGAGCTCTTCCTTGACCTTGAACGTCTCGTCCGTACGCCCCCAGCCCTGTTCCTCGTTGATGCCGCCACCGAGCGTGTACATCACGGTGTCCAGGTCGGGGCAGACCTTCAGCCCGAACAGGTGAATGTCGTCACCGGTGTTGCCGATGACCGTGATGTCCGCGTCGGGCGCGGCCTTCTTGAGCCCGCGGAGGAAACGGGCGCCGCCGATGCCGCCGGCCAGAACAACAATGCGCATAACCACCAGCATCTCAGGCGGGTACGACACCGTGTCAGGCGGTTACGACATCCTCCGCGATGTCCGGCGCGACGGCGGCGGCGCACCGGGCCGAGTGCATCGGCATCTCGGTGAGGCCCGGGTAGTAGACGTGCAGGCTGACGGCGGGTTCCAGGGAGTCGTTGACGACTTCGTGGACGTACCCCGGCGCGAAGACGCGTTGCGCGCCCGCGTCGAGCGCCCGTGTGCCCCGTTCTGTGCGCTCGGTGAGCTCCCCCTGCAGGAGGGTGAGGATGCCGGAGGAACGCCCGTGGTCGTGCGGCCCGCTGCCTTGTCCGGGCACCCAGGAGAGCAGCCACACCTCGTAGCCGGGGCCGGTCCTGAGGCGGTGGTACCAGCGGCTGGTGGCGTCGTACTGGACGAGGTGCTCCCACTGGGAGCGGTCGGCGGCGATGGCGCGGGCCAGGCCGACGAACTCGGCCACGGTGGCCGGGTGCTCACGGGCGGGCTGCAGGAGGTGCGGGACTTCGAGGATGTCGCCGGCGATCTGGAGGTCGCTGTCGCTGTTCATCGTGCGGTGGTTCCTCAACGTAAGAGTGCTGGGATCTCGCGAAGGAAGGTGGAGCGCAGGGAGGGAGTGCAGGGCCGCGGAGGCCCGAGAAGAGCGCGAAAGAAGTGGAGCAGGGAAAGCGGCTCGACAGCTGGAGAAACTCAACAGCTGGAGCAGGAACAGCAACAGCGCGCGTGGGCAGCACCGATGGACCCGCTGGTGCGGGTCATCGAAAGAGCCATGTTCGCGAGCATGCCCACCAGAACAGCGCCTCACACCTTCGGTGTCAACTCAATGTCCACTATGTGGAATATGTTTCACCTCATCCGGTTGTTCTGTCAGGCGAAAGGTTTGTGCAGGCGCCCCTCCGGACACATCGCGCAGCAACCGGCACTCAAACATCGACGTCTTTCCCCATGAAGGTCCGACCGGCTGTGGTCCGACTGGGATCACGTTTCAGGGGAACGCGTTTGCGGAGTGCCGGACGGGCTGCCGAACGGTGTCATGGTTTAGGCCGATTTGAACACTTTCCGCACAGCCTTGGTTCCGCAGAGTGAATAAGGGGCCCAATAGCAGATCTCGGCTTGACTGGCCCGGATCAGCACACTTGTAATTTCACTCGTGTCGTTCAGCCGAAATCGGTAACGGCCGCACCACGGGGACGCACAGACAGACGAGGGGCGCACATGACCGAGCTGGTTCAGGAACTGCTGGTCGAGGACGCGGACGAGGAACTCGGCTGGCAGGAGCGCGCACTCTGCGCCCAGACCGACCCCGAGTCCTTCTTCCCCGAGAAGGGCGGCTCCACGCGTGAGGCCAAGAAAGTCTGCCTCGCCTGCGAAGTCCGCTCCGAATGCCTTGAGTATGCACTCGCGAACGACGAACGATTCGGCATCTGGGGCGGCTTGTCGGAGCGCGAACGCCGCCGACTGAAGAAGGCCGCGGTCTGAAACCCCCGACGGCATGCCCCGGCCGGCTGATCCGGCACACATATCCCTCAAAAAATTGCCCGACCAACGGCCCGTCGCCCAAGGGTTATCCACAGGCGGCGGGCCGTTCCGGTGCCAGCCGTTAGTGTGGGGCCCCGTCCGAGACGCCCCGGCGCCCCCGCAGGGCGCAGGCGTCCACCGCAGTCCATCGAACCGGGGCCCGTACCTCGATGTCCGTGCACAGCCATTCGGCAGCCCACCAAGAGGCCGCCGCCGCCGGGTTCGACCCGACACACCCGCCCGCGTTCCCGCGGCACGTCGTGACCGCCGTCCTCGTCGCCCACGACGGAGCCCGCTGGCTGCCCGACGCCCTGGCGGGCCTCCTCGGCCAGGAGCGCCCCGTGCAGAACGCCGTGGCCGCGGACACCGGCAGCGCGGACGACTCCGCCCGGCTGGTCACCGAAGCCCTCGGCGCCGACCGCGTGCTGCACCTCGCCCGCCGCTCCGGCTTCGGCACCGCCGTCGACGAGGCCGTCCGCACCGCCCCGGTGCTCAGCCCCGAAGAGCTGCCGTACCTGAAGCGCCCCAGCGGCTGGGACCCGGTGAGCCGCACCTGGCGCGACGATGCGTACGACATGCCGGACCTGCCGCACGGCGAGCCCGTGCAGTGGCTCTGGCTGCTGCACGACGACTGCGCGCCCGACCCCGACGCCCTCGCCGAAATGCTCCGCGTCGTCGAGAACGAACGGGAGCTCGGCAAGGACGTCGCCGTCGTCGGCCCCAAGCTCCGCGGGTGGTACGACCGCAGGCAGCTCCTCGAAGTCGGCGTCTCCATCGCCAACAGCGGCCGCCGCTGGACCGGCCTCGACCGGCGCGAGCAGGACCAGGGCCAGCACGACCACGTGCGGCCCGTGCTCTCCGTATCCACCGCGGGCATGCTGATCCGCCGGGACGTCTACGAACAGCTGGGCGGCTTCGACCGCCGTCTGCCGCTCATGCGCGACGACGTCGACCTGTGCTGGCGCGCGCACACCGCGGGCCACCGCGTCCTCGTCGCCCCCGACGCCGTCGTCCGGCACGCCGAGGCCTCCTCGCGCGAGCGCCGCACCGTCGACTGCGTCGGCCGCACGGCGACGTCGCCGCACCGCGTCGACAAGGCCGGCGCCACGTACACCCTGCTCGTCAACGCCCGCACGGCCGTGCTCCCCTGGGTGCTCTTCAGAGTCGTCGTCGGCACGCTCCTGCGCACCCTCGCCTACCTCGTGGGCAAGGCACCCGTGCAGGCCATCGACGAAGTCGCCGGTCTGCTCGCCACCCTGCTGCGGCCGGGACGCATCCTCGGCGCCCGCAAACAGCGCGGCAAGCCGGTGCCCGACGCGGGCGAGATGCGGCCCCTCTTCCCGCCGCCCGGCGCCACCGTCCGCGCCACCGTCGAACAGGCCGCGGGCAGCCTCATCGGGCGCACCGACGCCGAAGCCCCCGCGGGCGCGGGACGGCACGGCGTCGTCGAGTCCGGACCCGGCGGCGACGACGCGGACTTCCTGCAGATCGAGCAGTTCGCCCGCCTCAAGCGCATCGCCCGCAAACCGGGACCGATGCTCTTCGTGGTGCTCCTCTTCGCCTCCCTCATCGCCTGCCGCGCACTGCTCGGCTCCGGCGCGCTCGCGGGCGGCGCACTGCTGCCCGCGCCCGCCGACTCCTCGGACCTGTGGGCCCGCTATCTGGACGGCTGGCACCCCGTCGGCACCGGCGGCACCCAGGGCGCACCGCCCTACCTCGCGCTCGTCGCGGGCCTGTCCACGCTCTTCTTCGGCTCCACCGGACTCGCGGTCACGGTCCTGCTCGTCGGCTCCGTCCCCCTGGCCGGCTTCGCCGCGTACTTCGCCTCGCGCCCGCTCGTCACCTCCCGCCTGCTGCGCGCCTGGGCGTCCATCGCGTACGCCTTCCTGCCCGCCGCCACCGGCGCCCTCGCGGGCGGCCGCATCGGCACCGCCGTCCTCGCCGTCCTGCTGCCGCTCATCGCGCGCGCGGGCATCGCCGCGAGCGGCCTCGGGTCCCCGGACGGCACCCGCGGCACCTGGCGCGCCACGTGGGCGTACACCCTGCTCCTGACCCTCGCCACGGCCTTCACGCCGATCGTCTGGCCGATCGCCCTGGTGCTCGGCCTCGCCCTCCTCGTGGTCCGCCGCGGCGACATCACGGCCTACGGCCTGCGCTTCCTCGCCGCACTCGGCACCCCGCTGCTCGTCCTCGCCCCGTGGTCCCTGACGCTGCTGCCCTTCGGCTTCTTCACCGAAGCGGGCCTGGAGTTCGGCTCCGGCTCCGCCAGCGCCACCGATCTGCTCGGCGCCAGCCCCGGCGGCCCCGGCACCGTGGACGGCCTGCTGCTCATCGGCATCGTCCTCGCCGCGCTCGGCGCCCTGCTGCGCAGCGAGCGGCAGCGCGCGGTCCGCACCGCATGGGCCGTCGCCCTGGTCTCCCTGGTCTTCGCCGTCCTGTCGAACGGCTCGACGTGGGCAGGCCCCGCCACTCTCGGCTACGGCATCGCGCTGCTGGCCGCCGCCGCGCTCGGCGCGGACGGCGCACGCGCGCGTGTCGCCGAGCAGAGCTTCGGCTGGCGCCAGCCGGTGGCCGCGCTCATCGCGTTCGCCGCGGCCGCCGGACCGCTGCTCGTGGCCGCCGGCTGGATGATCGGCGGCGCCGACGGCCCGCTGGAGCGTCGCGACCCCGTGCAGGTGCCCGCCTTCGTCGCGGAGGAGAGCGGCACGGAGGACCAGGCCCGCACCCTCGTCCTCGGCAGCGAATCCGACGCCCAGGTCTCGTACTCGCTGGTGCGGGGCTCGGGCGGCAGGCTCGGCGACGCGGAGATCGCCGCGGCCGCCGCCGACGACGAGCACCTCGACAAGATCGTCGCCCGCCTGGTCGCGGGCTCCGGCGCCGACCAGGCCGACCAGCTCGGCGGCTATGCCGTGCGGTACGTCCTCGTACGCGACGGAGCCCCCCGCCAGATGAGCCGCACCCTGGACGCGACCCCGGGCCTGACCCGGCTCAGCCAGGAGGACGGCAGCGCCCTGTGGCGCGTGGACCGGCAGGTGGCACGGGCCGCCATCGTCCACCCGACGGGCGACCCGGAACCCGTCGCGGCAGGCCCCGTCGAGCTGCACACGAAGATCGAATCCGGCGACGAGGGCCGCGTCCTGCGGCTCGCCGACTCGGCCGACCCGGGCTGGACGGCGACCCTCGACGGCCGCCTGCTGCCCCGCACCACGGTCGATGGCTGGGCCCAGGGCTTCGAACTGCCCACCGCGGGCGGCCACCTGGACGTCACCCACGACGCCCCGATGACCCACACGGCCTGGCTGTGGGCGCAGGGCGCGCTCGCCCTCGTCCTCGTGGTGATGGCCCTGCCGGGCCGCCGCCGCGACGTCGACGACGACCTGCCCGACGAGCCCGTCGTACCGGCCCAGGCGGTCGAGGGCGAGGGCCGCAGGGCGCGCAGGCTGCGAGCCCAGAGCGAGCAGGCCGCGCAGGAGGCGGGCCAGGACGTACCGCCTCCTCCTTCGGAGGAGGCACTCGCCGCGGTCCCGCGGCAGCAGACCCCGTCCCCGTCCCCGTCCTACGAGGGGTGGGAGGCACCCGCCCACGAGGGTGCCGAACACGGCGCGTACGACGCGGGACAGCAGTACCAGAGCGGGCAGTACCAGCCGGGTCAGGCCCCGCCGGGGACGTATGAGCAGCCGTCGTACCAGCAGGACGCCTACCAGAACGGCGGCCAGTACGACCCGTACGCCTCCTACGGATCGGCGGGCGGTGTCTCGGGCGGTGTCTACGGAGGGGATCAGCAGCAGTACGGCCAGTCCTTCGACGCCTCCTACGACGCCTCCTACGAAGCGTCGTACGACCGGCAGCACCAGCAGGACCGGCAGCAGCCCCCGATGCCGCCGCTGCCCCCGCAACCGCCCCACGGCACCGACAGCGAGCGCCCCGACGGGAGCCAGCAGTGAACCGCACCACCCAGTCCCTGATCGCCGTGGTCGTCGCGCTCGGCGCCGTCACCGGGTTCGCCGCGTTCGGCGGCTCGGACGACACGGGCGACGACGGGGCCAAGGCCGCGGCGCGGCTGCCCGTCGAGCGCACCAGCCTGCTCTGCCCGGTGCCGAGCTCCTCCGACCTCGCCGAGACCTCGTACACCGCGTTCACGCCCAAGGCGAGCGGCGCCGAGGCCAAGGGCAAGGCGGAGCTGCTGCCCGTCAGCAAGGCCCTGACCGACGCGGCCAAGGAGAAGGACAAGAAGGCCAAGCCCTTCCTGACCCAGAAGGCACCGGGCGAGCCGGTCGCGGGCGATGAGTCGGGCGCCGAGTCGCCCGCGCTCATCGGCACGGCCGACGGCAGCCTCGCCCCGGGCTGGACCGTGCAGCAGACCACGACGTACGCCGCGGGCAGCGGCCGCGGCATGCACGGCACCAACTGCACCGCGCCCGACACGGACTTCTGGTTCCCCGGCACGAGCACCGACAAGGACCGCAGCGACTACATCCACCTGACGAACCCGGACGACTCCGCCGCCGTCGTCGACGTGCAGCTCTACGGCCCCGACGGCGAGGTCACGTCCGCGGTGGGCGACTCGATCCAGGTCCAGCCGCACTCCAGCGTCCCGGTGCTGCTGTCCACGCTCGCCGACAAGAAGCAGACGAACCTCACCATGCACGTGACCGCGCGCAGCGGCCGGGTCGCGGCCGCCGTGCAGTCCTCCGACGAGAAGCTGGGCGGCGACTGGCTGCCCGCCGCCGCGGACCCCGCGGACAGCCTCGTCCTGCCCGGCATCCCCAAGGACGCCACCTCGGTCCGCCTGGTGGCCTATGCGCCGGGCTCCGACGACGCCGACCTGAAGGTCCAGCTGGCCTCGCCGACCGGCGCCATCACCCCGGCCGGCAGCCAGAGTCTCCAGGTCAAGTCCGGCATGACGGCCGCCGTCGACCTCGGCGACGTCACCAAGGGCGAGGCCGGTTCGCTGCTCCTGACGCCGACGGACAGGCCGGTGCCCGTGGTCGCGGCGCTGCGCGTCACCCGCGGCAAGGGCAGCAAGCAGGAGACGGCGTTCATCCCGGCGACGCCCCCGGTCGGCGCGCGCGCGACGGTCGCCGACAACCGCGCCAAGGGCTCCACGCTCTCGCTGGTCGCCCCGGAGAAGTCGGCGAAGGTGAAGGTCACGGCGTCGGCCGGGACCGAGGGCGGCTCACCGGCCACCAAGACGTACACGGTCAAGGGCGGCACGACCCTGGACATCGCGGACCCGCCGGTGCCCGCGGGCCTCAAGGGGTCCTACGCCCTCACGGTCGAGCCGGTGTCCGGCGGCCCGGTCCACGCGTCGCGGATGCTGTCCGCGCCGGAGGAGGGCATCCCGATGTTCACCGTCCAGACGCTGCCGGACGACCGGGGGACGGTGGAGGTGCCGAAGGCGGAGCGGGATCTGGCGGTGCTGCAGAAGTAGGTACGCCGCCGCGGGAGCCGCCGCTGCCGCGGAACTGGGGAAGAGAGGGCGCCGAGGGCTCAGGCCGCCGCCGGAACAGGACAGCCCGCGCGCGTGGGGCGTCGGTTCACTCCTCGTCCCCGTAGCGCGGGTCCACCGACTCCGGAGACAGGCCGAGCAGCTCGGCGACCTGCTCGACGACCACCTCGTGCACGAGGTGCGCCCGCTCGTCGCGCCCCTTGGTGCGGATCTCCACCGGGCGCCGGTAGACGACCACCCGCGCGGGCTGCCCCTCGGCCGCCTGGACCGTGCCGCCGAGCGGCACCACCTCGTCCTGCCACTCCATGTCCGGCCCGCCCAGCGGCGGCACCTCGAGCACCACGAACTCGATCTCCGTCAGCTGCGGCCAGCGCCGCTCCAGACGCTCCACGGAGTCCTGCACGAGGTCGGTGAAGGCCTCGCCGCGACTGGTCGAGAGCGGGACCTGGGGCGGTGCCACGGGGCCGCGCATGCCTCTGCCGTGGCGGTCGCGTCGGCGGGGCCTCGGGTCTGCGGAGCGGGGCTGTACGGGGTCGTCCATCACTGACGAAGCGTAGTCCCCGAGATCGCCCTTTCCGCGCGCTGCGCGACATGTCGCTTCCTGACCGATCCGGCTGAGCTTGGACTCGATTCCGTATCTCTCCGAGACCGTGGATCTCGCGCCAAATGACGTGATCCGAGCCATGTGGTGACCGGATTCAATACCATCCGCCCCCGTGGTCGCCGGTGTCTGTGCAGGTCAACGGCGTGCCCGGGCAAGGCGTCGACGCACGGGCCGCCGCACGACACGGTGGAGTGACCTCATGGAGAGTCGTCGCGGCCCGCTCAAGAGTGCGGTACCGTCCAACGCTGTGAGCCCTGTACGTCGCTGTTCGCGCACCGCTTGCGGCCGTCCCGCCGTCGCGACGCTGACGTACGTCTACGCCGACTCGACCGCGGTCCTCGGCCCCCTCGCCACCTACGCCGAACCCCACTGCTACGACCTGTGCGCCGAGCACTCCGAGCGCCTCACCGCACCCCGCGGCTGGGAGGTCGTCCGGCTCGCCGACGCCTCGGGTCCCGCCCGCCCCTCCGGCGACGACCTCGAAGCGCTCGCCAACGCCGTGCGCGAGGCGGCCCGCCCGCAGGAGCGCGCGGCAGAGGCCGGCGGCGGCGCACGCAGGGCGGACCCGATGGAGGTCGCACGACGCGGCCACCTCAGGGTGCTGCGCTCACCGGATTCCTGAGCCCGAGGCCCCCGCACCCCGCAACCCGTGCTCCGCAGCTCCGCACCGGCACCCTTCACTGGATCTTCGCCGTCCGCCTCGTTGACGCGCGTTCGCCCAGGCCCTGACGATTTCGCCACCCCACAGCCGGGAGGCGTCCTGTGTTCGTGCAGCAACTGGAGCCCGTGGCCGACTCGCTCGGCCTGTCCGCACTCGTCGCGACCCTGCCCCTCCTGACCGTCCTCGTCCTCCTCGGCGCCGTCCGCATGAAGGCCCACAGGGCGGGGCTCATCGGCCTCACCGTGGCCGTCCTGGTCGCCTGGCTCGCGTACGGCATGCCGCTCGGCCAGACCGCCTCCAGCGCCGCCCAAGGCGCCCTCTTCGGTCTCTTCCCCATCCTGTGGATCGTCGTCAACGCCCTGTGGGTGTACCGCATGACGGTCCGCACCCGGCACTTCGACATCCTGCGCCGCTCCTTCGGCAGGCTCTCCGACGACCCCCGCATCCAGGCGCTCGTCGTCGCGTTCTGCTTCGGCGCGCTCCTGGAGGCGCTCGCCGGCTTCGGGGCGCCCGTCGCGATCAGCGCGGTCATGCTCGTCGCGCTCGGCTTCGACCCGGTGCGCGCCGCGGTCGTCGCCCTCGTCGCCAACACCGCGCCCGTGGCCTTCGGAGCCATGGGCACCCCCGTGGTGACGCTGGCTCAGGTGACGGGCATCCCGCTCGACACCGTCGCCACGGTCGTCGGCCGCCAGACGCCGCTGCTCGCCCTGGTCGTACCGCTCCTCCTCGTCGCGCTCGTGGACGGGCGGCGCGGGCTCCGCGAGACCTGGGTGCCCGCCCTCGCCTGTGGATTCGCCTTCGCCGCCGCGCAGTTCGCGGCATCCAACTTCGTCTCCGCGCAACTCGCCGACATCGGCGCGGCCCTGGCGGGCGCCGGAGCGCTGATGGCCGTGCCGCGGGCGCGCAGGCCCGCCGCCGAGCCCGTCCGCGCCGCGGTTCTCACCGGCGCCCGCAGCGAGGACCTCGACCAGGACGACCCCCGCCCCGAAGTGCTGCGCGCCTACGCCCCGTACGCCCTGATCGTCGCCATCTTCTCGCTCGCCCAGATCCCGGCCGTCAAGGACTTCCTCGCGAAGGCGACACGCACCTTCGACTGGCCCTTCCTGAACGTCGCCGACCCCTCGGGGAAACCGGTCGGCGGCAACGTCTTCTCGATGCCGCTCGTATCCACGGGCGGGACGCTGGTGCTGCTCGCGGGCGTCGGGACCGCCACCGTCATCGGGGTGCACGCGCGCGTGGCGGTGCGGGAATGGGTCGCCACCGTCCACGAACTGCGCTTCGCGATCCTCACCGTGACCTCCGTGCTGGCTCTCGCGTACGTCATGAACCTCTCCGGGCAGGCCGCCACGATCGGGCACTACGTAGCCGCCGCGGGCGCGGGACTCGCCTTCCTGTCGCCGGTGCTCGGCTGGTTCGGCGTCGCGGTGTCCGGCTCCGACACCTCGGCCAACGCGCTCTTCGGCGCCCTCCAGGTGACAGCGGCTCAGGAGTCCGGGCTCTCGCCGGAACTCCTCGCCGCCGCCAACAGCTCCGGCGGCGTCCTCGGCAAGATGATCTCCCCGCAGAACCTGACGATCGCGTGCGCCGCCGTCGGACTCGCGGGCAAGGAGGGCGACCTGCTGCGCAAGGTGCTGCCGTGGAGCCTCGGCCTGCTCCTGGTGATGTGTCTGATCGTGGTCGGGCAGAGCACGGCGGTCCTCGGCTGGATGCTGCCGTGAGCCCTCCGCGGCGTGCGCGTTCCGAGGCGCGGGACCTCTGTGGCCGGGGCCCGGCCCGCCGTCGGCTCCAGCGGGTAGTTTTGTGCTGCGCGGTGGACTCGCCGTACGCGCTGAACTCGCAGAACCTGCAGAGAGGGTTGACCGTGACTGCTGATCTGTCCCAGATCGTGAAGGCGTACGACGTCCGCGGGGTGGTCCCCGACCAGTGGGACGAGTCGCTCGCCGAGCTGTTCGGGGCGGCCTTCGCAAAGGTCACGGTGGCGGACGCGATCGTCGTCGGCCACGACATGCGTCCCTCGTCGCCCGGCCTCTCGCGGGCCTTCGCGCGCGGCGCCGCCGCCCTCGGCGTGGACGTGACGGAGATCGGGCTGTGCTCGACGGACCAGCTGTACTACGCCTCGGGGGCGCTGAACCTGCCGGGCGCGATGTTCACCGCGTCGCACAACCCCGCCCAGTACAACGGCATCAAGATGTGCCGGGCCGGCGCCGCCCCCGTCGGGCAGGACACCGGTCTCGCCGAGATCCGCGCGCTCGTGGAGCGGTGGCGCGAGTCCGGTGCCCCCGAGCCCGCGGCGACCCCGGGCACCCTCTCGCAGCGCGACACCCTCACCGACTACGCGGCGCACCTGCGCGGCCTCGTCGACCTGACCGCCATCCGCCCCCTCAAGGTCGTCGTCGACGCGGGCAACGGCATGGGCGGACACACGGTCCCCACCGTCTTCGAGGGCCTGCCCCTCGACCTCGTGCCCATGTACTTCGAGCTCGACGGCACCTTCCCCAACCACGAGGCCAACCCCCTGGACCCGGCCAACATCGTGGACCTCCAGGCGCGGGTGCGCGAGGAGGGCGCCGACCTCGGCATCGCCTTCGACGGCGACGCGGACCGCTGCTTCGTCGTCGACGAGAACGGCGACCCGGTCTCCCCGTCCGCCATCACCGCCCTGGTCGCCTCCCGCGAGCTCGCCAAGCACGGCGGCAAGGGCACGGTCATCCACAACCTCATCACCTCCTGGTCGGTCCCTGAGGTCGTGAAGGAGAACGGCGGCACGCCGGTCCGCACGCGCGTGGGCCACTCCTTCATCAAGGCGGAGATGGCGAGGACCGGCGCGATCTTCGGCGGCGAGCACTCCGCGCACTACTACTTCAAGGACTTCTGGAACGCGGACACGGGCATGCTCGCCGCGCTCCACGTCCTCGCGGCCCTCGGCGGCCAGGACGGCCCGCTCTCCGGCCTCGTCGCCCAGTACGACCGCTACGCGGGCTCCGGCGAGATCAACTCCACCGTCGACGACCAGACGGCCCGCCTCGCCGCGATCAAGACGGCACACGCGGACCGGGACGGCGTGACCCTCGACGAGCTCGACGGCCTCACCGTGACCGCCGCCGACTGGTGGTTCAACGTACGCGCGTCGAACACCGAGCCCCTCCTGCGGCTGAACGTGGAGGCACGCGACGAGGCGACCATGGCCAAGGTGCGGGACGAGGCCCTGGCGATCATCCGCGCCTGACGGCCGCACGGGGCGGGTGCTGGGGACGACGCCCCCGGCGCCCCCGCAGCCCCGGCAGGAC
>NZ_LIPN01000052.1 GCF_001418325.1 Streptomyces atriruber
GCGCCGTACGGCGCCCCTGTGTACCTCGTGCACTTCGACAGTCGCTCCCCCGACGGCACGATCACCCTCAACCGCGACAGCAGGACGGGGCAGGGATTCGGTTTCGACGAGGTCATGACGCTGGAGCTGGACCGGCTCGCTGCCACGTTCACCCGGGTCGTAGTGGGAGTGGCCATACAGCAGGAGACGGGACAGAAGGTGTTCGGTGACATTTCGAACGCCGCGTTCCGGATCCGCGAAGGCCACAAGAACCTGGCGGAGAGCGACCTGGCAGGGGTCTCCGGCTCCACGGCCGCGACCATCGGCCATTTCACCCGGGACGAGTCCGGAGCGTGGTCGTTCCGCAATGACATCCGGGGCTTCGACGCCGATCCGACGACGTTCGCCTCACTGATGGGCAGCGAGCACTGATCCCTCGGGCCGACACGAACCCAGGCTGACACAGACCGCGAAACGGACGGCTGGGCCCCCGACACACAAGAGAGCCCACGAAGCACAAGAGAGGGTGCCGACCCTTGGTCGGCACCCTCTCTCACGTGGAGCTCAGCGTCTCCGGCAGCAGTCGCTCAACGCAGCCTCGGACGCGCTCCCGCTCGCTGTCAGCTGCAGCCGCTGGTCGAGCCGCAGCCCTCGCAGATGTAGCAGGAACCGGCGCGCTGCATCTTCGTGCCGCAGGAGAAGCACAGCGGTGCGTCGGCCTGGATGCCCAGCTGCATCTCCACGAGCTCGGCGCTGGTGTGCGCCTGCTGCGGAGCCTCCTTGGCCACCTCGGCCTCCGCCTTCGGCGTGGAGACCGCCTTCAGGGACTCGGGCTGCCGCGGAGCGGACTGCGCCAGACCCTCGACGTCCACCTCGTCCTCGGCGGGCTCGTACGACCCGGTCTCCAGGTGGCGCTGACGCTCCTCGGCCGAGTGGATGCCGAGCGCGGAGCGCGTCTCGAAGGGCAGGAAGTCCAGCGCCAGGCGGCGGAAGATGTAGTCGACGATCGACTGCGCCATCCGCACGTCCGGGTCGTCCGTCATACCGGCCGGCTCGAAGCGCATGTTCGTGAACTTGGAAACGTACGTCTCCAGGGGCACGCCGTACTGCAGACCGACGGAGACGGCGATGGAGAAGGCGTCCATCATGCCCGCGAGGGTCGAGCCCTGCTTGGACATCTTGAGGAAGACCTCGCCCAGACCGTCGTCCGGGTAGGAGTTGGCGGTCATGTAGCCCTCGGCGCCACCCACCGTGAAGGACGTGGTGATGCCGGGACGGCCCTTCGGGAGGCGCTTGCGGACCGGACGGTACTCGACCACCTTCTCGACCGCGGCACGGATCGTGTCCTCGGTCTTCTCGGTGATCTCGGCCTTCTCCTCCTCCTTCTTCTTGGCGGAGAGGGGCTGGCCGACCTTGCAGTTGTCGCGGTAGATGGCGAGCGCCTTGACGCCCATCTTCCAGGCCTCGTAGTAGACCTCTTCGACGTCCTCGACGGTGGCGGTCTCCGGGAGGTTGACCGTCTTGGAGAGGGCACCCGAGATCCACGGCTGGATCGCGGCCATCATGCGGACGTGGCCCATAGCGGAGATGGAACGCTCGCCCATGGCGCAGTCGAAGACTT
Organism: Streptomyces atriruber; assembly: GCF_001418325.1. Classification (GTDB taxonomy): domain Bacteria; phylum Actinomycetota; class Actinomycetes; order Streptomycetales; family Streptomycetaceae; genus Streptomyces; species Streptomyces atriruber. The sequence continues at coordinate 1,601 of NZ_LIPN01000052.1, forward strand.
CGTAGTGCTCGGTCTTCAGACCCGGGGCGTCGATCACATTGCCGTTCTCGGCGATGTGGGCGACGATCGCCTCGATCTGCTCCTCCTGGTAGCCCAGGCGGCGCAGGGCCTGCGGCACGGTGCCGTTGACGATCTGCATCGAGCCGCCGCCGACGAGCTTCTTGAACTTCACCAGGGCGAGGTCGGGCTCCAGGCCCGTGGTGTCGCAGGACATCGCGAGACCGATGGTGCCGGTCGGGGCGATGACGGACGCCTGGGAGTTACGGAAACCGTTCTTCTCGCCGAGGCGGATCACGTCCTGCCAGGCCTCCGTGGCGGCGGCCCAGATCGGCGAGTCCAGGTCGTCCATGCGGACGGCCGAGGCGTTGGCGTCGGCGTGCTGCTTCATGACGCGCTTGTGCGGCGTGGCGTTGCGGGCGTAGCCGTCGTAGGGACCGACGACCGCGGCGAGCTCGGCGGAACGCTTGTACGACGTACCCGTCATCAGCGACGTGATGGCACCGGCGAGGGCGCGGCCGCCGTCGGAGTCGTACGCGTGGCCGGTGGCCATGAGCAGGGCGCCGAGGTTGGCGTAGCCGATGCCCAGCTGGCGGTAGGCGCGGGTGTTCTCGCCGATCTTCTGCGTCGGGAAGTCCGCGAAGCAGATGGAGATGTCCATCGCGGTGATGACCAGCTCGACGACCTTGGAGAAGCGCTCCGAGTCGAAGGACTGGTTGCCCTTGCCGTCGTCCTTGAGGAACTTCATCAGGTTCAGCGAGGCGAGGTTGCAGGACGTGTTGTCCAGGTGCATGTACTCACTGCACGGGTTCGAGCCGTTGATCCGGCCGGACTCCGGGCAGGTGTGCCAGGCGTTGATCGTGTCGTCGTACTGGATGCCCGGGTCGGCGCAGGCCCAGGCGGCCTCGGCCATCTTGCGGAAGAGCGACTTGGCGTCGACCTCCTCGATGACGTCGCCCGTCATGCGGGAGGTGAGGCCGAACTTGCCGCCCTCCTCGACCGCCTTCATGAACGTGTCGTTCACGCGGACCGAGTTGTTGGCGTTCTGGTACTGGACGGACGTGATGTCGTCGCCGCCCAGGTCCATGTCGAAGCCCGCGTCGCGCAGGGCGCGGATCTTCTCCTCTTCCTTCACCTTGGTCTCGATGAAGCCCTCGATGTCGGGGTGGTCGACGTCGAGGATGACCATCTTGGCCGCGCGACGCGTGGCGCCACCGGACTTGATGGTTCCGGCGGAGGCGTCGGCACCGCGCATGAAGGAGACGGGACCCGAGGCGTTGCCTCCGGAGGACAGCAGTTCCTTGGAGGAACGGATGCGGGACAGGTTCAGGCCGGCGCCGGAGCCGCCCTTGAAGATCATGCCCTCTTCCTTGTACCAGTCGAGGATCGACTCCATGGAGTCGTCGACGGCCAGGATGAAGCAGGCGGACACCTGCTGCGGCTGGGGCGTTCCGACGTTGAACCAGACCGGGGAGTTGAAGCTGAAGATCTGGTGCAGGAGGGCGTAGGCCAGCTCGTGCTCGAAGATCTCCGCGTCGGCGGGCGAGGCGAAGTAGCTGTAGTCCTCGCCGGCCTTGCGGTACGTCTTCACGATGCGGTCGATCAGCTGCTTGAGGCCGGTCTCGCGCTGCGGGGTGCCGACGGCCCCGCGGAAGTACTTGCTGGTGACGATGTTGACCGCGTTCACCGACCAGAAGTCGGGGAACTCGACGCCACGCTGCTCGAAGTTGACCGAGCCGTCGCGCCAGTTGGTCATGACGACGTCACGGCGCTCCCAGACCACCTCGTCGTACGGATGCACGCCGGGCGTCGTGTGGATGCGCTCGATACGCAGACCCTTGTTGGCCTTGGAACCCTTGGCGCGGGAACCTCGTGCCGGGCCGCTCGTCGTCTCGGTCATGCCGCCTCCCTATATCAGGCTAAAACGCCCTGAAGTGCCACGTTGTTCCCATGGCACGGATGTGTGTCTGGTGTCGAGGGCACCCCGGAGGGCACCTTCAACAGGTCTGGTTCGCCGCCGGCCCGTCGGTCAGCCGGTCAGTCGGCGGCAGTGGCGGGCACCGGGACTTCGACAGTCCCTCCGGGCCCGCAGTCATTCACGACGCGCTCTCCGTCCGCGTCGCTCGGCCCGGCGTCGAGCCGCTGTTCCCTCAGCTCCCCGATGGCAGCCTCGAAGTCCTCAAGTGAGTCGAAGGCCCGGTACACGGACGCGAAGCGCAGGTAGGCGACGAGGTCGAGCTCCTGCAGCGGGCCGAGTATGGCAAGGCCCACGTCGTGCGTGGTGAGCTCGGCGCTTCCGGTGGCCCGCACCGCTTCTTCGACCCGCTGGCCGAGCAGAGCGAGGGCGTCCTCGGTCACCGGTCGCCCCTGGCACGCCTTGCGGACGCCATTGATGACCTTGGTGCGACTGAAGGGCTCCGTCACCCCGCTGCGCTTCACCACCATCAGCGAGCACGTCTCCACCGTCGTGAAACGACGGGAGCAGTCGGGGCACTGACGGCGCCGCCGGATCGACGTGCCGTCGTCAGTGGTGCGACTGTCGACCACGCGGCTGTCGGGGTGCCTGCAGAAGGGGCAGTGCATGGAACTCCCAACCCTCCTTCACGGCACGACTCATAAGCCTCAACGAGCCCTCGGGGCCCTCGAAGCAGCCCCAAGCATAGGCGATCCCGGAGGCCCTGAAAGACCAGGGACCACAACTTCTGGGCTGCTGCCGCAATCCAACCACTAGATCTGGGGTTTGGCCGCTTTTTCGACACCGCGCGTGTCGTGCCGTGTCGAGCGACCCCGGACGCGCACGACGGCCACTCGCGCCGCTCTGGGCGGGGGCCGGTGCCGGGTTGACGGGGTGCCGGGTGGCAATATGGGAGCCCCACCGAGGGGCTCACTGCCCCGGCGGTGAAGCGTACCGTAATGAACCGAATTGCCGTTCGGCCCGAGCGCTAGCCATACACCCAAACACATGATCACGGTAGGTAATCTCCGTTTTTTCACTCGAACGTGTGTTTGGCGCAACCTTTCGAAAGCAACTACCGTTGGCTAGCTAGGGAGAGAACATCTCGAGAGGGGCCGACCGACGTGACCACCACCGCAGACAGCGCCACCATCACTGCCCAGGACCGCTCCCAGAGCCGACTCGAGCCGGTGCATGCCATGAATGACGCAGCCACGAACCAGGAGGGGCCCAAGCCCACTCGCTCCCTGCCGGGCCGACCTCCAGGCATCCGCGCCGACAGCTCGGGGCTCACCGACAGGCAACGCCGCGTGATCGAGGTCATCAGGGACTCCGTGCAGCGGCGCGGCTACCCGCCGTCCATGCGGGAGATCGGTCAGGCAGTCGGGCTTTCCAGCACCTCCTCCGTCGCCCACCAGCTGATGGCTCTGGAGCGCAAGGGCTTCCTGCGCCGCGACCCGCACCGCCCGCGGGCGTACGAGGTGCGGGGCTCGGACCAGCCCAGCAGCCAGCCCACCGACACCACCGGCAAGCCGGCCGCGTCGTACGTCCCGCTCGTGGGCCGCATCGCCGCCGGTGGGCCGATCCTCGCCGAGGAATCGGTGGAGGACGTCTTCCCGCTCCCCCGCCAGCTGGTGGGTGACGGCGAGCTCTTCGTACTGAAGGTCGTCGGTGACTCGATGATCGAGGCCGCGATCTGTGACGGCGACTGGGTGACGGTGCGCCGCCAGCCCGTCGCGGAGAACGGCGACATCGTGGCCGCCATGCTCGACGGCGAGGCGACCGTCAAGCGGTTCAAGCGCGAGGACGGTCACGTCTGGCTGCTCCCGCACAACTCCGCGTACCAGCCGATCCCCGGCGACGAGGCGACGATCCTCGGCAAGGTCGTGGCGGTGCTGCGGCGGGTGTGACTCCGCCCCTGACCGGGCCCCGGAACCAACTGCGCCGGTTCCGGGGCCCTGCTGCGTCCGGGGCACCCCGAGCTTCCCCAGGGGCCGGGGGCTAGGCCTCGTCCGCCTTCGCAGCCGCGTCGATCGCGGCCAGCGAGCGGCGTGCCTGATTACGGTCCGTCGTGTACCAGAAGTCGGGAAGCGAAGCCCGCAGGTAGCTGCCGTAGCGCGCGGTGGCCAGGCGGGGGTCCAGGACGGCCACCACTCCGCGATCCCCTGAGGCCCGTACGAGACGTCCCGCGCCCTGCGCCATCAGCAGGGCCGCGTGGGTCGCCGCGACCGCCATGAAGCCGTTTCCCCCGGCTTCGTCGACCGCCTTCTGGCGGGCGCTCATCAGCGGGTCGTCGGGACGCGGGAACGGGATCTTGTCCATGATCACCAGCTGGCAGCTGGGGCCCGGCACGTCGACGCCCTGCCAGAGCGACAGCGTCCCGAAGAGACAGGTCTTCGAGTCAGCCGCGAAGCCCTTGATCAGCTCGCCCAGCGTCTCCTCGCCCTGCAGCAGAATCGGCATGTCCAGACGCCCGCGCAGCTCCTCCGCCGCGCCCTGAGCGGCACGCATCGAGGAGAACAGGCCGAGCGTGCGTCCACCGGCCGCCTCGATCAGCTCGGCCAGCTCATCGAGCATGTCGCTGCGGGTCCCCTCGCGTCCCGGCCGGGCCAGGTGCTTGGCGACGTACAGGATGCCCTGCTTGCCGTAGTCGAACGGGGAGCCGACGTCGAGGCCCTTCCAGACCGGCGCGTCATCGGATTCGGTGCCCTCCGGGGCCAGGCCGAGCGAGGCGCCCACTCCGTTGAAGTCACCGCCGAGCTTGAGCGTGGCGGAGGTGAGCACCACCGAACGGTCGGCGAAGAGCTTCTCCCTGAGGAGGCCCGACACGGACATGGGGGCCACCCGAAGGGAGGCTCCGTAGCGATCGTGGCGCTCGTACCAGACCACGTCGTACTCGGAGCCGTTCGTGATGCGCTCCGACACGTCGTGGATGGACTCCACGGAGGCGAGGGCCTGCTTGCGGACCGCGTCCTCGTCCTGGACCGACTTGTCCCGGGTCGAGCCGAGCGCGCTGATGACCGTGCGGGCGGCGTCGCGCAGGGCCATCAGCGCATAGCCGAGGTCCTCGGGAATCTCCTCCAGACGGCCGGGCAGGGCCAGCTCCATCAACCGCTCGAAGCCCTCCGAGGCGGTCTGGAGCTGATCCGCGGCCTTCTCGTTGACCAGCTTGGCGGCACGGCGCACGGCACGGTTGACCTGCCCCGGAGTGAGCTCCCCCGTGGCCACGCCGGTGACGCGGGAGACCAGCTCGTGGGCCTCGTCCACGATCAGCACCTCGTGCTGCGGCAGGACGGGGGCGCCTTCGATGGCGTCGATCGCGAGCAGTGCGTGGTTCGTGACCACGACCTCGGAGAGCTTGGCGCGCTCGCGGGCCGCCTCGGCGAAGCACTCCGCCCCATAGGCGCACTTCGAAGCTCCCAGGCACTCCCTGGAGGAGACGGACACCTGGGCCCAGGCCCGGTCGGACACTCCGGGAGTCAGATCGTCGCGGTCGCCGGTCTCGGTCTCGTCCGCCCAGTCCCGCATCCGCAGGAGGTCCTGGCCCAGCTTGCTGGTGGGAGCGGCCGCCTCGAACTGATCGAAGAGGCCCTCCTCCTCGTCCTGCGGCATGCCTTCGTGGAGGCGGTGCAGGCACAGATAGTTCGAGCGGCCCTTCAGCATCGCGTACTGGGGCCGACGGCGCAGCAGGGGGTGCAGCGCGTCCACCGTGCGCGGCAGATCGCGCTCCACGAGCTGCCGCTGCAGGGCGAGGGTGGCCGTCGCGATCACCACACGCTCTCCGTGGGCGAGGGCCGGCACCAGATAGCCGAGGGATTTACCCGTGCCGGTGCCGGCCTGGACCAGCAGGTGGGAGCCGTCGTCGATCGCCTCGGCGACGGTCTCGGCCATGGACACCTGGCCAGGGCGTTCCGTACCACCGACAGCGGTGACGGCGGCGTGCAGGAGCTCGGGGAGCGAGGGCTTCGTCATAGCGCGACCACCCTACGGTGCCCCACTGACAATCCGCCGATCAAGGCTGATGGAGGGGGTTGGCCACGGTCCCGTGCACGGCGGCGTGCGGACGCTGGGAACGATCACGGTACCCGTCGAGGTGGAGTCGGTTCCGGTTCAGGCAGAGCCGCTCGATACGGGGGGTGAGCAGGTCGAACATCTCGTACCGTTCCTTCAGCTCCGGAACGCGCGCCTGGTGCCGCAGGATCTCGGAGCGCACGAAGGACCAGAAGTCGCTCTCCGGGACGCCCAGTTGCTCCTCACAGATCGGCGCGAGATACCGGAAGACCCCCACGAAGAGACCCGAGTGGATGAACTGGGTGAGGAATCCGGGGGGCTCGGTGAGCAGTACGTCGCGGACGTCGCCCGGCATCGAGTCCTGCTCGGGCAACGGCACCGCGCTCACGTTGACGTCGTCCACGAAGTCCTTCACCGCGAGCCGGACGGGCACGTCGTTGTCGTCGAAGACGACGATGGTGTTCTCCCCATGGGGGGAGAACACCGTTCCGTAGCGGTACAGGAAGTGCAGCAGGGGCGGCAGCAGTGCGGCGAAGAGCCGCCGCAGCCAGACCGCGGGAGCCAGCCCCGAACGCTCCACGAGCTCGGCGACGAACGCACGCCCGTCGAGGTCGGTGTGCGTGAGCGAGGCGAGGGTGCGGGCGCGTTCCCCGGGCGCCAGATACCGGGTGATGGGCTCGCGCCAGATGGCGCCGAGCAACTCTCGGTACTGGTACGGGACTTCCGGCAACCCGTCGTACACGGGATGTTCGACAGCCACTGAGGCCACCTCGCCGAGCAGGATGACCCCGCACTCGTCGCGCAGGAAGGGGTCCGCGTCCCGGAGCGCGTGCATCCACGCCGTGACGGCGGGCGCGGCGACGGTGCGGCCGGTCGGCAGCCCCCGCCACACGAGGGTGTTGAGGACCGACAACGGAAGCTTCACGGTGTGCCGGTCGGGACGGGAGGTGTTGAGGAACGTACGGATGGACTGCTGGGGCAGGCGCAGATCGCCGTCGCTGCAGAGCGGGACGATGGCATCGGTGGCGACGGACGGCGCGAAGAGCGGCAGCACGACCTCGTCCCACTGCCAGGGGTGCACCGGGAGGTAGAGGTACTCCTCCGGGTCCAGCCCGCGTGCGCGGAGTAAATCGGCGAAGGCTTCCCGGGTGTCGGTGGAGAGCTCGCGGGCGTAGAGCTGCTGTGCGGTGTCCAGTCCCGTGACGCCCCGGTACACGGCAAGGCCGGTGTGTACGGCGATCCAGGGAAGCGTCGTGGAGCGGCGGGCCTCAGGCGCCCATCGGTCGGTGTCACCCGCGGAGAAGCCGATGCGCCCCTTGTTCAGGACGAGCCAGGGGTGGCCTGTCTGGTGCCCTTCGAGTTCCGCGTAGTCGAGGTCGGCGAGCCGGGCTGTGCTGAGCGCCGTGTGGTCGATCCGGGTGTCGGCGCTGAGTGTGACGGTGAGCTCGCGAATGAGGTGCCCGAGGGTGGCCCCGTCCAGGCCCAGGGTCCTGCGGGCCAGTACGAGGAATCGCAGGGGGTCGCTCAGGGGCTGGGCCGGTCCGTCGCCCTCGGTGAGGGTGAGGCCGACCGGATCCACGTACCAACTGCCGTACGAGCCGCGACGCGCGCGGAAGGTGAGGCCGGCGCCCTGTCGGCCCGCCGCGCCAGTGAACCCGTCGCGCTCCCCGGTCGCCCCTATGGCCTCGGCCGTCTCTCCCTGTTCGGCCGGATCGAGGAGGAGCCGGTAGGTACCCACGCCCCCTTCGCCCACCGGCACGGGCCGAATGATCTCCTCGTACGCGAACTCTCCGATCATCTTGGCCAGCAGGCGCCGTCCCGCCGCTCGCCATCTGTCCCGGGTCAGCTCGGGCGGGTCGTACAGCTCGGCGGTGGGGCGGGGAATCGGGCTGGCGGACGGATTCGGCACGGGGACTCCTCAGTGAGGGAACCGGATCGGGTCGAGCGGTGTACCAGAAGTGATCGGGTCAGAGCACGGCGCGCAGGGCCCGGTCACGGACCATCAGCGCCGCGCGTTTGTCCGGCAGATCCACCTCGGCGGAGAAGCGGAAACCGGCGCTCAGGAAGGCGGAGACGGACGGGGTGTTGCGCAGGTCGGGTTCGGCCACGACACGTGCGCATGCAGGGCGGTGGTCGAGCACCAGGTCGGCCACGGCTTTGAGCAACGAAGTGCCGAGGCCGCGGCCACGGTTGGCGACGCCGCCGATGAGGAGGTGGATTCCGGTGTCGTGCGGGCGCGAGGGGTAGTACCTGGCGAGTGGATCCAGGTCCGCCCGGTAGATCTCCCAGTAGCTCATCGGCATGCCATCCAGCACGCCCAGACAGGGAACGCTGCGTCCGTCCCCGTCGAGCTGTGTCCGCAGGTGCGCCTCCGTCACGGCGTCGGGCCCGGACAGTTCCCAGAAGGCGGCCACGGCGGGGTCGTTCATCCAGCGGCTGATCACCGGGAGGTCACGTTCGAGACGTACGGGAACGAGCTGGAAGACACCGGCGCCGGTCGTGGTGGGTCCCCAGGCTCCGACGCCGTCCAGGAGGTCGTCCCGCACCGTGCCGACCGGCCGCTCGCCCTCGGCCAGCAGGGCGGCGAGGTCGTCGGGCAGCCGCAGGTCGAGGGTGTCGGTGCAGTCGGCGCCGGCAGCGGTGGATCCGGTCCCGGCATCGGTGCTCGCGTCGGTGGGAGGCACGGCGTCGCTCCTGTCAGGAGAGGTGGGGCATGTTCCTCAGGAATGAAGGGGATTGGGGATGGTCACGTAGACGGACTGGGTGTCGACCGGGCCGACGAGCTCGTCGAGGCCGTGCAACCGGGTCAGCAGGTTGGCCTTGCACCGCAGCACGGGTGAGTCGAGCAAGGTCGCGGGCAGCGACGTACGCAGCCTGGCGGGGCCCGTGGCGACATCGCCGAGGAAGCGGCGGAAGGCGGCGAGCAGCAGCCGTTCGTCCGCGAGCCGTTCGGCGCCAAGGGCTCCGATGAGGCCGAGGACGTTGTTGATGCCGAGGTAGTAGGCGAACCGCTCGTCCGTCACCTCGTCGGAGACGAACGTGTCGCTGTCCCGGCCGATGCCGGGAAGCCGTCGCTCCAGTTCGGCGCGCCGGGACTCGCGGAAGTAGTAGCCCTGGTTGTCGCGGTAGCGGCCGCCCAAGGGCCAGCCGTCGGGGTCGAGCAGGATCAGGGTGTTCTGCTGGTGCGCCTCCAGGGCGACACCCGCCTCGCTGTCCAGCCACAGCACGGGGCGCACGACGGTTTCCAGGTAGCGCAGGAACCACTCGGTGGCAACTGCTCCCCTGGAGCGGCCCGTTCGCCCGGCGAGCCGGGTGACAGTTTCACCGAGCCGGGAGCGCATGGCGTGGCGGTCCTGGCAGGCGGGCAGCGCCGAAGGCCGGGGCGAGACCAGCCCGGCGATGCAGGTGGCGTCGTCGCCGGACCGAAAGGGGTTGTGCCGGATCATGACGTCGAGTCCGGGGACGGGCTTGCCGTCGGACCCCGTGACGGCGAGCCATGCCGGGTCGCGGACCACGTCGAAGCAGGGGTGGACCGACTGCCACTCCTCGGCGAGGCCGCTGCGCAACAGGCGGTGGACCTCGACGCCGCGGTGCAGCTCCTTGCGGAGGTTCTCACGGCGGGAGTTGGTGATGCGCAGGCCGAGCGACAGCTTGAGCATGGCGGCAGCGCCGGGGCGGTAGAGCGTACGTACGGAGGAGGTGGGTCGCCAAGGGGTGCCGTGAGCGCCGAGGTCCCGGAGGAGTCCGGCGTCGAAGAGCTCGGCGGTCGCGGGCCGGTGCCGGAGCTCGCGGATCTGCCAGGGGTGCACGGGAAGGGCGACGTGGTCGCCCGGGAGCGGCAACTCCGATCCGACGAGTCGGGTGCTGAGCTGGTCGGCGGGAACGGTCCGGCCGCGCTCGGTCCACGCCGAGTCGGAGGCGAGCACGGAGCGGTCGACGGCCAGCCAGTGCAGCGCGAAGGCGCCGCGCAACTCAGGAGAGTAGAGCCGGGATTCGGTGTCGGACAGGCCCTCGCGGCTCTTGGGGGTCGGGTGGAGGGGGTGCCCGAGGAGCAGGGACTGCTCGGCGGCGAGGAAGAGGTCTGGCTCATCGGCGGGCCGGTCGCGGCGGTCGGCGATGAAGGCGGCCGTGCGCCGGACCGAGTCGGCGACGCGACCGACCAGATCGGCACCGTCCTGAGCGGCCTCTACTTCTGTCTCTGTCTCCGCCGCTGTCTCTACCTCTGTCCCTGCTTCTGTCCCTGCCTCCGCCTCTGGCTCCGCCGCCTCTGCCTCGCCCGTCGGCAGTTCCGCCGTGCTGCGTGCCGTCTCGCGGCCGAGGAGTGCGGCGACGGTGACCGCGTCGACGGGCGGGGCGCTCGCGGGGCCGTCCTCCAGGTAGGGGAGGCTGAAGCGGTGCCAGCCGGTGGCCGACCAGTAGTGCACGGGAACGAGCAGGGCCGTTCCGCTGGCCTCCAGGGGGACCCGCAGGACGCCTCGGTCCGGAGCGGGGAGGTTGTTCTCCCTGACCCAGCAGCGGAGGAGGTTCTCGACGGCCGCGGCCTGGGCGGCGATATGCGGGTCGGGGTGTTCCAGCAGGTCGGTCGATGCCCCGCGCAGGCGCTCGACCTCTTGGCCGCCACCCTTCTGCCGGGGGACCGTACCGGACTCCGCCACCAGTGAGGTGTGCGCGCCGCACGCGCCTGGGGCGTCGGGTTGGGGGCGACCTTCGGATGCGGGGGTGGCGTTCAAGAGTGCTTCCTTGTGAGGTTGTTCGGGGCTCCGTGTAGTGACAGGACCGGTGCGAGCACGGCGGTTCATGTCCGGCAGAACGGCCCGGCCCGTCTTGGCTATCTGTGGTGGGCACGCGCCGCGGTGGTCAGCGCGTCGGCGAGGCGGTCGAGGACCGCGGCCGCCTGTTCATCGGTGAGGGTGAGGGGAGGCAGGAGTCGTACGACGCTGGAGTGGCGGCCGCCGAGTTCGACGATGAGGCCGCGGTGCAGACACTCCCGCTGCACGGCCGCGGCCAGTTCGGGGGCCGGGGGACGAGGTCGTGCGGTGACGGGGAGCTCCGGCGACGACGAGCCGCCCGGCTCGGACGTCGGGTCCACCAGCTCCACGCCGATCATCAGTCCTCGGCCGCGGACCTCACCGATGCAGGGGTGGTCCGCGGCCAGGGAGCGGAGTTGGGCGAGCATGTGGGCGCCGAGGGTGGCGGCTCGTTCGGCGAGGCCGTTCTCACGGACGTACGCGAGGGTGGCCGCGCCCGCGGCCATGGCGAGCTGGTTTCCGCGGAAGGTTCCCGCGTGGGCGCCGGGCGGCCACACGTCGAGGTCGTCGCGGTAGACCACCACGGCCAGGGGGAGGCTGCCGCCGATCGCCTTGGAGAGCACCATCACGTCGGGAACGATGCCGCTGTGCTCGACGGCCCAGAAGGCGCCGGTACGGCCGACGCCCGTCTGCACCTCGTCCGCGATGAGCGGGATGCCGCGCGCGGCGGTGATCTCGCGCATCCGGCGGAGCCAGTCGTCGGGCGCGGGATAGACGCCGCCCTCGCCCTGGACCGGTTCGAGGATCATGCCTGCTGGGGTCGGGACGCCCGACTTGGTGTCGTCGAGGAGGTTCTCGGTCCATCGGGCGGACAGTTCGGCGCCGCGCGCGCCGCCGAGGCCGAAGGGGCAGCGGTAGTCCTGGGGGTAGGGCAGGCGCGCGACCCGATTGCTCGATGCGCCGCCGGATGCTTCGAGCGCCCCGGCGGTCATGCCGTGATACGCGCCGGTGAAGGCGAGCATTCCGTCGCGCCCGGTGGCCGCGCGGACCAGTTTCAGCGCCGCCTCCACCGCGTCCGTCCCTGCGGGACCGCAGAACTGGATCCGTGCGCGGTCGGCCAGGCCGCGCGGCAGTGTGCGGAACAGCTCCGTGGTGAAGGCGTCCTTGACCGGTGTGGCCAGATCCAGCACGTGCAGCGGCGCCCCGGAGTCGAGGACCTTCCTGATCGCTTCGAGCACCACCGGGTGGTTGTGGCCGAGGGCGAGGGTTCCGGCGCCCGAGAGACAGTCGAGGTATCGGCGGCCGTCGGCGCCCTCGATCGTCAGACCGCGCGCCCGGACCGGCACGATCGGCAGGGCGCGCGCGTAGGTGCGGGCGGCCGATTCGCGTGCCGACTGGCGTCGCAGGATTCCCTCGTGGGCTGTGGCGTGCGATTCGGGCTGCGTTGCAGGATGCGTAGCGGGCGGCGTTACGGAAATCCCTGCGGACACCGGCGCGGGCGCAGGCTCGGTCACGGCCACGACTGGTGGTCCTCCCCTGTGACGAGCGCGCCCGTCCGATGCGGCTCCGGAGAGCCCCATAGGGGCGAACGCGCAGGCGAGTTGGCAGGGGGAATGAACGCAGGCCGCGACTCCCCCGTACGTACCAACGACGAGGGGCCCGGCAGAACACGGGTAATCCGAAGATCCTTGCCGTGACGGAACCGTTGCCCTTCCGTGGGCCGTCCCCAACGGCACCGGCATAGTGTGGGGGCCGTTCATCAGCCACGGATGGTGCCGATCCCCCGAGCAAACCCGAGCAAACCCAGCGAAGGGGTGCCGCACCGGTGGCAACGGGTGTCCAACACCCGGATGTCCAGCACTTTGGAACAATTTCGAGGCCCAGGGGGAATCTCACGATGCGACCCATACGTCCGCTCTTCACTGTTCGCAATGGGAGGAGCATGCGCGGCAGAACCTCCCCTGTGGCGGCTGTTGCGCTCGGCGCGGCGCTCGTTCTGACCGCCACGGCCTGCGGTCCCAGCGACGACAACGCCGGCGGTGACTCGTCCTCGTCCCAGCCCGGCGGCAGCAACGGTGACGACAAGATCCAGATCCCGGACGCCTGGAAGGACAAGCTCAAGGAAAACGGGATCGATCTGGACGAATGGAAGAACGGCGCCTGGAAGAACTGGAACAAGGACGACTGGCTGCGCGAGGCCGGCGACTTCGTCAACCCGATCATCGAGGACCTCTGGGACCCGGACCGGATGCGGGACGCCGACAAGAACCCCGACCGTGGTGTCGACGACAACGACATCTCCGGTGACCAGGGCGTGACCGACCCGACGCCCAAGCCCGTGGAGGCGGCCGCCGTGAAGGCGCCGTACCACGACCAGGTCGCCGAGTCGGGCAAGCTCTTCTTCGACAGCCCCGAGGGTTCGATGGTCTGCTCCGCGACCGTCGTCAAGGACCCGGCCCACCCCGGCAAGTCCAACATGGTGTGGACCGCGGGCCACTGCGTGCACGCGGGCGCCAAGGGCGGCTGGTACCGCAACATGGTCTTCGTGCCCTCGTACAACAACAGCGGCAAGTCGGCCGAGGAGCTGCAGAACGCTCCCAAGGAAGAGGTCGCTCCGTACGGCGTCTGGTGGGGCGACTGGGCGCAGACCTCGGACCAGTGGATCGAGCAGGGCGGTCCGACCGGCGGTGCGGGCGCGCCGTACGACTTCGCGGTCATCCACGTGAAGCCGGAGAAGGGCAGCGAGGGCAAGTCGCTCGAGGAGACGGTCGGTTCCGCGCTCCCGGTGGACTTCAACGCCCCGGCCGTGCCGCAGATCGACACCATGACGGCGACCGGATACCCGGCGGCACCGCCGTTCGACGGCCAGAAGCTGTTCCAGTGCGCCGACAAGCCCGGCCGCCTCTCGCTGACCAAGCCCGACCCGACGATGTACCGCGTCGGCTGCACCATGACCGGCGGTTCGTCCGGTGGCGGCTGGGTCGCCAAGGGCCAGGACGGCAAGCCCGCTCTGGTGTCGAACACCTCCATCGGTCCGGTGACGGCGGGATGGCTGGCCGGTCCGCGCCTCGGCAAGGAGGCCAAGGGCATCTACAGCGCGGTGAGCAAGAAGTTCGCCGACAAGTAGTCCGGCAGCAAGGCACTTTCATACGGTGGCGGGGGCGCCGGAAACCTTCACGCCCCCGCCGCCGTTCGTCCCCAACCTCACAGGCATAGTGGGGTGTTGCATCGACGTCGGAGACGAATTGCCGCGTCGACTCACATGACACGCACATGGCAAATACACGTTCCATCGGGGGTAACAGCACCATGCGTTCCACTCGTGCGCCGTTCGCGCGCAGCCGCGGACGGCGGGTGGCGCTCGCCGCCACCGGGCTCGCCGCGACCCTGGCACTCACCGCCACGGCCTGTGGGCCGAGCGACGACAAGGCGAGCGACAAGCCGGACACCGGCACGTCCCAGGGAGCCGACGGCTCCGACTCGGGTTCCGACGTCAAGCTTCCCGACGGCCTCGCCGACAAGCTCAAGGACAAGGGCATCGACCTGGACGACTGGAAGAACGGCGCCTGGAAGAACTGGGCCAAGGACGACTGGGTCCGGGAGGCCAAGGACTTCGCCAACCCGGTCATCGAAGGGCTCTGGAAGCCCGAGCGGATGCAGAAGGCGAAGGACCCGAACAAGACGATCGCCGCGAAGGACGCGTCCGCCGGTCAGGGCGGAACCGACCCGGAGCCGACGCCGGTCCAGGCCAAGCGGGAGCGGACTCCGTACCACAAGAACGCCGCCCCGGTCGGCAAGATCTTCTTCGACTCCCCCGAGGGGTCGATGGTCTGCTCCGGCACCGTGGTGAAGGACCCGCGCAACCCCGGCAAGTCCAACCTCGTGTGGACCGCGGGCCACTGCGTGCACGCCGGCCAGAAGGGCGGCTGGTACCGCAACATCGCCTTCGTGCCCTCCTACAACGACCTGGGCAAGTCCGAGGCCGACCTGCGCAACGCCGCTCCGCAGGAGATCGCCCCCTACGGCCAGTACTGGGCCGACTGGGTCTCGACCTCCAACGAGTGGATCAATGAGGGCGGTCCGACGGGCGGCGCGGGTGCGACGTACGACTACGCCGTCATGCACGTGAAGCCGGAGCAGGGCGGCAAGTCCCTCGAGGAGACCGTCGGCAACGCGCTCGACGTCGACTTCTCGACCCCGGCCGCGCAGAGCGTGGGCTCGATGGGCGCCTGGGGCTACCCGGCCGCTCCCCCGTACAACGGCCTGCTCATGCACAAGTGCGTCGCCAAGCCGGGCCGACTCTCGATGTCGCCGTCCCTGCCGACCATGTACCGCATCGGCTGCACCATGACCGGCGGTTCGTCCGGCGGCGGCTGGTTCCGCGTGTCGGGCGGCAAGACGAAGCTCGTGTCGAACACCTCGATCGGCCCGGCCGAGAACACCTGGCTGGCGGGCCCGCAGCTAGGCCGGGGCGCCGAGCAGGTCTACGACATGATGAGCAAGAAGTACGGCGCGCAGTAGTCGCACGTCGCATCCGAGACGGCGAAGGCCCGCCCCCTGCGAGAGGGGGCGGGCCTTCGCCTTGTGCGCTGACGCGTGGTGGCTTACGTCTGGTGCGCCGAGGTTCAGTGCGCCGCTAGTACGTACGGAGCGAGCTCCGCGGCGAGTTCCTCGTGCACCTGCGCCTTGAGCAGCGTGCCGTCGGCGGTGTGCTCCTCGGAGAGCACCTCGCCCTCGGCGTGCGCCCGCGAGACGAGCTGCCCGTGCGTGTACGGAACGAGGGCCTCGATCTCGACCTCGGGCCGCGGCAGCTCGGTGTCGATGAGCCCGAGCAGCTCCCCGATGCCGGCGCCGGTCCGCGCGGAGACCGCGATAGCGTGCTTCTCGTTGCGCAGCAGGCGCTGGAGGACCAGCGGGTCCGCCGCGTCCGCCTTGTTGATCACCACGATCTCGGGCACGTCGGTCGCGCCCACGTCACGGATGACCTCGCGCACGGCGGCGAGCTGCTCCTCCGGCACGGGGTGCGAACCGTCCACCACGTGCAGGATCAGGTCGGAGTCGCCGACCTCTTCCATCGTGGAGCGGAAGGCCTCGACGAGGTGGTGCGGCAGATGCCGGACGAACCCGACGGTGTCCGCGAGGGTGTAGACCCTGCCGCTCGGCGTCTCCGCCCTGCGGACGGTGGGGTCGAGGGTGGCGAACAGTGCGTTCTCCACCAGCACGCCCGCGCCCGTGAGGCGGTTGAGCAGCGAGGACTTGCCCGCGTTCGTATATCCGGCGATCGCGACCGAAGGCACCTTGTTGCGCCTGCGCTCCTGCCGCTTGATGTCGCGGCCCGTCTTCATCTCCGCGATCTCCCGGCGCATCTTCGCCATCTTCTCGCGGATCCGTCGCCGGTCCGTCTCGATCTTGGTCTCACCGGGACCACGCGTGGCCATGCCGCCACCGCCGCCGCCACCCATCTGACGGGAGAGCGACTGACCCCAGCCGCGGAGCCTCGGCAGCATGTACTGCATCTGCGCGAGGGCGACCTGCGCCTTGCCCTCTCGGGACTTGGCGTGCTGCGCGAAGATGTCGAGGATCAGGGCGGTCCTGTCGACCACCTTGACCTTGACGACGTCTTCGAGGTGGATCAGCTGGCCGGGGCTCAGCTCACCGTCGCAGACGACGGTGTCGGCTCCGGTCTCGAGCACGATGTCACGCAGCTCCAAGGCCTTGCCGGAGCCGATGTACGTCGCCGGGTCGGGCTTGTCGCGGCGCTGGACGACGCCGTCGAGCACGAGCGCGCCCGCCGTCTCGGCGAGGGCGGCCAGCTCGGCGAGGGAGTTCTCCGCATCCTGGACCGTGCCCGAAGTCCACACGCCGACGAGCACCACGCGCTCCAGGCGGAGCTGTCGGTACTCGACTTCGGTGACGTCCTCGAGCTCGGTGGAGAGGCCCGCGACACGGCGCAGGGCCGCGCGCTCGGAACGGTCGAGCTGCTCGCCGTCCCGCGCTCCGTCGATCTCGTGGCTCCAGGCGACGTCCTCTTCCATCAGGGCATCGGCCCGAAGACCTTCGGGGTAGTTCTGCGCGAAGCTCTGTGCGTCCTGGGAAGGGGAAGAAGAGGAGGTCATTGGGTCCTTACGTCGATACGCCGATGGGAAGGCGACGGATGCGGGATCCGTCACAGTCGACAACGCCCGGAGTGGTCCGGAGATTCCCGGCACCGGCCGATCGTGCCCTGAGATGTCCCCGAGGGGATGTCCCCGACGGGCCGCGTCGTCGACCTGAAGATGGTTGCACGACACGGCCCGTCTCGTCATCCGGGTTATTTCCCGGAATTCCAGTCCGGATGCCCCGGCATCGGCGGCGTCTTCTTTCCGTACAGCCAGCCGTCGAAGAATCCGTTGAGGTCACGTCCGGCGATCTCGGAGGCGAGCCGCACGAAGTCGGCGGTCTCGGCGTTGCCGTCGTGGTGGGTACGGACCCAGTCCCGCTCCAGGCGCTCGAAGGCCCGGTGTCCGATCTCCTGGCGCAGGGCGTAGAGCACCAGGGCGCTTCCGTCGTAGACGACGGGGCGGAAGATGCTGATCTTCTTCCCGGGCGCGGGCGCCTTCGGCCAGGCTGGCGGGCCGCCGGCCGCGCGCCAGCCGTCCGACTGGCGGTAGGCCGCCCGCATCCGCTCGGTCATGGGCTTCTTCGCCTTCTCCTCGGCATACAGCGCCTCGTACCAGGTGGCGTGCCCCTCGTTGAGCCAGAGGTCCGACCAGGACCGCGGGCTGACGCTGTCGCCGAACCACTGGTGCGCGAGCTCGTGCACCATGATCGATTCGACGTACCACTCGGGGTACTCGGGGCGGGTGAAGAGCTCTCTCTCGAAGAGAGAGAGCGTCTGGGTCTCCAGTTCATAGCCGGTCTTCGCCCCGGCGATCAGGACCCCGTAGACCTCGAAGGGGTAGCGGCCGACCTTCTTCTCCAGCCAGTCGATCTGGCCGGGGGTCTTCTTCAGCCAGGGCTCCACGGCCTTGCGGTCCTTGGTGGGCACCACGTCGCGAACGGGCAGGCCGTGCGGGCCCTGGCGGCGCAGCACGGTGGAGCGGCCGATCGACACCTGGGCCAGCTCGGTGGCCATGGGGTGGTGGTGCCGGTACGCCCACGTGGTCGCGCCGCCGTGCCGGGTCGTACCGGCGGGAAGGCCGTTGGCGACGGCGGTGTACCCCTTGGGCGCGGTGATCCGGAACCTGAACTCTGCCTTGTCCGCCGGGTGGTCGTTGCACGGAAAGACCAGGTGGGCGGCGTCTGCCTGGTTGGCCATGGCGAGTCCGTCGTCGGTGCGCACCCACCCGCCCTGAGTGCCCTTCGCGTACTCGGGGTCGCTGGTGTGCCGGACGGTGAGCTCCATCCGGTCGCCCTGCTCGACGGGCGCGGGCGGCGTGACGACCAGGTCCTCGCCGCTCTTCTCGAAGCGGGCCTGCCTGCCGTTCATCTCGACGGAGCGCACGGTGCCGTGCGCGAAGTCCAGGTTCACGCGATCCAGGGCGGCCGTCGCCTCGGCCTCGATCTTGGTGACGGCGTCCAGCGGCTTGCGGTTGTCACCGCGGTAGGTGAAGGCGATGTCGTACGACGCCACGTCGTACCCGGGGTTGCCCAGGTGCGGGAAGAGGCGGTCGCCGATGCCGAGCGGAGTGGCCGGCGAGGGCGCGCTCGCCGCGACGAGGGCGGCGGACACGGTCGCCGCGATCAGTGCGGCGGCGACGCGAGGGGTGCGGAGGGCCTTCGGCCCGGAGGCCGTGGTCCGAGGGGTGAGCAGCATGAACTACCGCTATCAGCGCGCGTCTTCCGCGTCGTGACGGCGCGCGCCGGGCCACTCGAACGAGTCGCCGCCGGGCTGCCGAGCGTGCCCTCTTCAGGGGGTGGCGGCCGCTCTTGAGTGAGCAGCCACGCTCTTCAGGGGGTGGCGGCCGCGGGATGCTGTGCGCGGCTCACGTCGTACACCCCGGGGACCGCGCGCATCGCCCGCATCAGCCCCGGGAGGGTGGCGGCGTCCGGGAGTTGGAGCGTGTACGTGTGGCGTACGCGCTGCTGGGTCGGCGGCTCCACCGTCGCCGAGATGATCGCCACTCCTTCGAGGGCGATCGCTTCGGTGAGATCGGCGAGCAGATGCGCCCGGCCGAACGATTCGGCGATCAGGGTGACCCGGCACTCGGCGGTGTCTCCCCAGTGCACGCCGATCTCCGGGCGCCCCACTTCTTTCATGCGCTCCACCGCGGGGCAGCCGACCCGGTGGACGGTCACGACACCGCCGCGGACGGCGAAGGCGGTGACGTCGTCGGGCGGCACGGGCGTACAACAACCGGCGAGGCGCACGCTCGCGCCCTCGCGGTCCACGACGGCGTTCGCCGCGGCGGGCCGCACGGCGCCGGACTCCTCCGCCTTGGGCGTGACCGCGGGCGTCTGCTGCGGCGGCCGCTCCTCGGACGGCGTCGGCGCGGCCGCCGCGGGGGCGGGATGCGTGGTGAGCCAGCGCCGGATGGCGATCCGTGCGGCAGGCGTGCGCGCATGGTCCAGCCACTCGCGCGAAGGCCCGGACGTGAGGTCCTGACCCATGAGGAGCTGGACCGTGTCGCCGTCCCGCAGGACCGTGCTGAGCGTCGCCAGACGGCCGTTGACGCGCGCGCCGATGCAGTCGTGCGCGTCCTCGCCGTACTGGGCGTACGCGGCGTCCACGCAGCTGGCTCCGGCGGGCAGGCCGAGCGTGCCGCCGTCGGGCCGGAAGACGGCGATCTCGCGGTCCTGGGCCAGGTCCTCCCGCAGCGTCGACCAGAACGTATCCGGATCGGGGGCGGCCTGCTGCCAGTCGAGGAGCCGGGAGAGCCAGCCGGGCCTGGTCGGGTCCACCCGCTCGTCGTCGACGCCGTCGGACGGCTCCTCCGAAGGAGGAGCGTAGGGATTGTGCAGGGCGACGACGCCCGCCTCCGCGACCTGGTGCATCTGGTGCGTACGGATGAGGACTTCGGCGACCTCGCCGTCGGAGCGGGTCACGGCCGTGTGCAGCGATTGGTAGAGGTTGAACTTCGGTACGGCGATGAAGTCCTTGAACTCCGATACGACCGGCGTGAAGCAGGTGTGCAGCTCGCCCAGGACTCCGTAGCAGTCGGCGTCCTCGTTGACGAGCACGAGGAGGCGGCCGAAGTCGGACGCGCGCAGGTCGCCGCGCTTGCGGTGCACGCGGTGGACGGAGACGGAGTGCCGTGGCCTGATGAGCACTTCGGCGGTGATGCCCGCGTCGCGCAGCACGCCGCGCACCTCGCCCGCGATGTCCCCGAGAGGGTCCCCCGCGCTCTCGGCATTGGCGGCGATCATGGCTTTGACCTGGGCGCACTCCTCCGGGTGGAGGATCGCGAAGACGAGGTCCTCCAGCTCGGTCTTGAGCGCCTGCACACCGAGGCGCTCGGCGAGCGGAATGAGGACGTCCCGGGTGACCTTGGCGATGCGGGCCTGTTTCTCGGGACGCATGACGCCGAGCGTGCGCATGTTGTGCAGGCGGTCGGCGAGCTTGATCGACATGACGCGTACGTCATTGCCGGTGGCGACGAGCATCTTGCGGAAGGTCTCGGGCTCGGCCGCCGCTCCGTAGTCGACCTTTTCCAGCTTCGTGACGCCGTCGACCAGATAGCAGACGTCGTCGCCGAACTCGGTCCGCACCTGGTCGAGCGTGACGTCCGTGTCCTCGACGGTGTCGTGGAGCAGGGAGGCGGTCAAGGTCGTGATCTCCGCGCCCAGTTGGGCGAGGATCAGGGTGACCGCGAGCGGGTGCGTGATGTACGGCTCGCCGCTCTTGCGTGTCTGGCCGCGGTGCGAGGACTCCGCGAGGACGTACGCACGGCGCAGTGGCTCCAGGTCCGCGTCCGGGTAATGGCCCCTGTGGGCCTCCGCCACATGGCCGATCGCGTCCGGAAGACGGTCCCGGGTGCCGGATCCGAGCAGGGCGGCCCTGCCGAGCCTGCGCAGATCGAGACGCGCACGGCCGCGCTTGCGCTGGACCCCCGACGTCACGGGGCCGGGCGTGGCAGGGTTCGTGGCCTCCGCACTCATGAGCACCTCCGGCTGCTTCGACCGGCGGTGTGCGGACGGCGGCGTACTCCGTCCGGGCCGGTGCTTGATGCTACCGAGCCCATCACGTGGTGCTGACCGCCTCTCGCCGAGCGTGAAACGGATCACCCATTCGAGCGACAGTTCATGCGGATGCCGTTTCGAGCCATTCGGATGCGATCTCGCCCTCGGCGACGATCACTGCGCCACCTGTCATCTCGATCTCGCCGTCGGGCCGCTCGGTGATCACCAGGCGCCCGCCGGGCAGGTCGACGGTGTACGTGGCCGGGGCGCCGGTCACGGCCGGGTCCAGGCCGTCCTTGCGGGCCGCCGCCACGGCCACGGCGCACGCGCCGGTGCCGCAGGAGCGGGTCTCGCCCGCGCCGCGCTCGTGCACGCGCATGGCGACGTGCTGCGGGCCTCGGGGGACGACGAATTCGACGTTCACCCCGTCCGGGTAGGCGGAGGCGGGGCTGAAGGGCGGCGCCTCGTAGAGATTGCCCGCTTCGGAGAGGTCGTCGATGAAGGCGACCGCGTGCGGATTGCCCATGTTCACGTTCCGCGCGGGCCATCGGCGGTCGCCGACCGAGACGGTGACGTCCCCTTCGGGGAGCGTCGCCCTGCCCATGCCGACGGTGATCTCGCCACCGGACTCCGCCTTGGCGATGTGCACGGTCTTCACGCCACCGCGGGTGGCCACTGCCAGGTCGCCCTCGACGGCGTGCCCGGCGTGCTGCAGGTACCGGGCGAAGACCCGGACTCCGTTGCCGCACATCTCCGCGATGGAACCGTCGCCGTTGCGGTAGTCCATGAACCACTCGGCCCGGTCCGCGAGGTGGCGGGCCTCGGGGTGGGCCGCGGAACGTACGACATGGAGGAGGCCGTCGCCACCGATGCCCGCGCGGCGGTCGCACAGGGCGGCCACGGCGGCCGGGGACAGCTCGATGGCGTTGTCGGGGTCGGGGACGATCACGAAGTCGTTCTCGGTCCCGTGCCCCTTGAGGAAGGCGATCCGCGTGCTCATTCCTCGATCGTACGGGGTGGGCAGGACACCCGGCCGGGGCGGTGCGCTCAGCGGAGCCTGGCGACCCGCCACACGGCGAGGACCACGGCGCTCAGCAGCATCAGGGCGTACCCCGAGACGACTCGCCAGTCCGGGCGGCGGCCGGAGCCGCGCTCGGGCAGTCCCGGCCAGGTGTGTCCCACGCGGCGGGCGGCCATCATGCCCCACCCGGCGGCGCAGCAGCTGATCAGCAGCCCGAGCATGGCGACCACGGCGCCGCCGTCGCCGAACTCGAAGGCGAGCGGGAAGGCGAACATCAGGGAACCGACCGCGGCCAGGATCACGATGGGCGCGAGCTGCCAGATGCGCAGGCGCGGCTGCGGTCGCAGCTCGACCTCGACCTCGGCCTCCGGCGACATCTCGTCCATGCCGGGACCGTCGTCCGTCACTCCGCCCGACGTCTCGTCGGGACCGTCGGGACTCAGCTGCTCTCCGCCGTCATGCGCGGTGTCACGAGGGCCGGCCTCCATCGCCACGCGCCCTCCCACTTCGGACTTCACCGGTCGATCGATGGTCGATGATGGCACGGTGTCAGGTGCCGGGATGACCGCCGGAGCGTCCCGATGCAATCACGTGATCAGGCTGTGACCGGTCGTTCGATCAACGCCAGCGCGCGTGCCGGGAGTTCCCCGTGGTCGGCCAGGGCCCCACTGAGCCAGTGCACCCGCGGATCGCGGCGGAACCAGGAGTCCTGACGGCGCGCGAAGCGCTTGGTGGCGCGCACGGTTTCGGCGCGCGCCTCGTCCTCGGTGCACTCCCCCGCGAGCGCCGCGAGCACCTGCTGGTAGCCGAGCGCACGCGCCGCCGTACGCCCCTCGCGCAGCCCCTGCGCCTCCAGCGTGCGCACCTCGTCGACCAGGCCCTGCTCCCACATGCGGTCCACGCGCGTGGCGATGCGTTCGTCGAGTTCGGGGCGTGCCACGTCGACCCCGATCTGGATCGTGTCGTAGACGGATTCGTGGCCGGGGAGGTTGGCGGTGAAGGGCTTGCCGGTGATCTCGATGACCTCCAGGGCGCGGACGATCCGGCGGCCGTTGCTGGGCAGGATGGCCCGGGCCGCCCCGGGGTCGGCGGCGGCGAGGCGGGCGTGCAGGGCTCCGGAGCCCTGGAGCGTGAGCTCTTCCTCCAGGCGGGCCCGCACGGCGGGGTCGGTGCCGGGGAATTCCAGGTGGTCCACGGCCCCCCGGACGTAGAGCCCGGAGCCGCCGACGAGGATCGGCCAGCGCCCTTCGGCGAGGAGACGGTCGATCTCGGCACGGGCCAGCTTCTGGTACTCGGCGACGCTGGCCGCCTCCGTGACGTCCCAGATGTCGAGGAGATGGTGGGGCACGCCGCCGCGCTCCTCGGGCGTCAGCTTGGCGGTCCCGATGTCCATCCCTCGGTAGAGCTGCATCGAGTCGGCGTTGACGATTTCGCCGCCGAGGCGCTGGGCGAGAAAAACGCCCAGATCGGACTTTCCTGCCGCGGTCGGACCGACTACGGCGATGACCCGCGGGGCGGGGGCTGCGCTACTCACCGCCCCAGTCTCGCAAACGTCGGACCCCATCCCCGAACGAGCTACGTGACGGCACGGCTCTGAGGTCGTTGCCTGTTGCGAGGTTCCGGCCGCCGGTTTCGAGGACCGATGACCCGGGCGACGCAATGGGACGCACCGGGTGGGGCGGGATTTCGCCCACACGAGTAACGTATGGAGTAGATATGGGCGTTTTTGCACGTTTCCGCCGGAAGTCCAAGGACAGCGACGAGGCGTCGACAACCGACGCGGCAGCCGCCACGCTGACGGCCGAGCCGGAAGAGGCCGAGAGTGCCTCCGAGGCCGACACCGATGCGAAGCCTGCTGCCGAGGCCGACACCGACGCCGAGGCCGCTGCCGAGGACAAGCCCGCGGAGACCGCCGAAGCGGCTGAGGCGGAGGGCGTCGAGATTCCGAAGCAGCAGTCCGCGGAGGAGGCGGCCGACAACGAGGCCGGCGAGGGCGCCCGCAAGTAGCTCCCCAGCGAGGGAAGGTGGACCCATGGGCTTCCTGGACCAACTGAAAGCCAAGCTCGCCCCTGCCAAGGACAAGGTCTCGGACCTCGCGCAGCAGCACGGGGACAAGATCGACCAGGGCCTGGACAGGGCCGCGAAGGTGGTCGACGAGAAGACCAAGGGCAAGTACAGCGACAAGATCCAGGCGGGCACGGGCAAGGCGAAGGACGCCCTCGACCGCGTCGCCGGGACCGACGAGGGCGGCAAGGACGCGGGCGGCAGCGCCACCCCTCCGACGCCCCCGTCGCCACCTCCGGCTTCCTGAACCGCAGCGGCGGACGGCCGCGAGGCATCGCGCTTCGCGGCCGCCACCGTGTGTCCGGGCCAGGCGCCCGTGCCGTGCCCTGCGCGCGTGCCTGCAAGGCCCCCTGAAGCCCGGCTACGACCAGGCAGCCACCACGTACCCCACGCCGTACGGCGCGTCCTCGTAGAGCAGCTCGCCGCTCAGCGCGGCACCGTCCGCCGCCCCGGCGAGCACCTGCCACGGGGCACGGCCCGCTGCCTTCAGTTCGTACGCGAGCCCCGTGTCCAGTGCCTTCAGCGCCGCGACATCGGCCCCACCGAGAGCACGCCCGACCTCCGCGTCGAAACCGGCCGCCCGCTCGTCGAGGTACCCCGGCGCCTTCAGCGTGCGGCACGCACTGGCGTCGCCCATCACCAGCAGTGCCACGCGGTCGGCAAGGGCCCCGATCTCCTCTCCGACCTGAACGCATCGCTCGGCCTCGAGTGGTTCCCCCACACCGAGACCTTCCACCGGCGCGGTGGCCCACTGCGTGCGCGCCAGCAGCCAGCCCGCGACGGCGAGCGACGTCGGAAGCTCACGCCGAACGGCTTCGGCTCCTGCTGGTCCGAGACGGACGTCGACGTCCACCCCGAAGCCCCGGAACGACCCGCGCGCGCCCTGTGGATGCGGTCCGCGCCCGCTCTGCTCGGCGGGCCCGATCACGACGAGCCGGTCGGGCCGCGCGGCGGCGAGCACCCCGAGGGCGTCCGAACACGCCGCGCGCGCGGCGTCCAGTTCAGGTGCGGCACCCGCGGCGACCTCGGGAACGAGCAGCGGCGGGGAGGGGCAGACGGCTGCGGCGACAAGCATGATCCGCAGAGTAACGCGCCCTGCCCGGTCAGTCGCAGCCGCAGCCGCTGCCCGTCGCAGCGGGGAGCGGCGCCGGAGCACCGATCTTCGGCAGGCCCAGCAGCACGCCCGCGGGCTTCGCGGCCGCCTCGGTGTTCCGCTTCTCCCAGGCGTCGCCCGCGCGCGTGGGACGCACGTTCAGCACGGCGCCCTCGGCGAGCAGGTGGTGCGGCGCGGCGTACGTGATCTCCACGGTCACGACGTCACCGGGGCGCACCTCGGTGTCCGGCTTGGTGAAGTGCACCAGACGGTTGTCGGGGGCACGGCCGGAGAGGCGGTGGGTGGCACCGTCCTTGCGGCCCTCGCCCTCGGCGACCATCAGGTCCAGGGTGCGGCCGACCTGCTTCTTGTTCTCCTCCCAGGAGATCTCCTCCTGGACGGCCACCAGACGCTCGTAACGCGACTGGACGACCTCCTTGGGGATCTGGCCCTCCATGGTGGCCGCCGGGGTTCCGGGACGCTTGGAGTACTGGAAGGTGAAGGCGTTCGCGAAGCGGGCCTCGCGGACCGCGTGCATCGTCTGCTCGAAGTCCTCCTCGGTCTCGCCGGGAAAGCCCACGATGATGTCGGTGGAGATGGCCGCGTCCGGCATGGCGGCGCGGACCTTCTCGATGATGCCCAGGAAACGATCCTGCCGGTACGAGCGGCGCATCGCCTTGAGGATCGGGTCCGAGCCGGACTGCATCGGCATGTGGAGCTGCGGCATCACGTTCGGCGTCTCCGCCATGGCGGCGATCACGTCGTCGGTGAAGTCACGCGGGTGCGGGGAGGTGAAGCGCACGCGCTCCAGACCCTCGATCTTTCCGCAGGCCCGCAGGAGCTTGCTGAAGGCCTCGCGGTCGCCGATGTCCGAGCCGTACGCGTTCACGTTCTGCCCGAGGAGGGTGATCTCGGAGACGCCCTCGCCGACGAGCGCCTCGATCTCCGCGAGGATGTCGCCGGTCCTGCGGTCCTTCTCCTTGCCGCGCAGCGCGGGCACGATGCAGAAGGTGCAGGTGTTGTTGCAGCCGACGGAGATGGAGACCCAGGCCGCGTACGCGCTCTCGCGGCGGGTCGGCAGCGTCGACGGGAAGGCTTCGAGCGACTCGGCGATCTCGACCTGTGCCTCTTCCTGGACGCGGGCGCGCTCCAGGAGGACCGGCAGCTTGCCGATGTTGTGCGTGCCGAAGACGACGTCGACCCAGGGCGCCCGCTTGACGATGGTGTCGCGGTCCTTCTGGGCCAGGCAGCCGCCGACGGCGATCTGCATCCCCGGACGCTTGGTCTTCATCGGCGCCAGGCGGCCGAGATTCCCGTACAGACGGTTGTCGGCGTTCTCGCGCACGGCGCACGTGTTGAAGACGACGACGTCGGCATCGCCGTCGGCTCCTTCGGGCGCACGCTCGTAACCGGCGTCCTCCAGCAGCCCGGAGAGCCGCTCGGAGTCATGGACGTTCATCTGGCACCCGTAGGTGCGCACCTCGTAAGTCTTCGCGCTCATCTCGCCCCCCAGGGTACGGGGTCGCCACGCGCGCGTGCCCGCGGATTCCGACTGCGGCACCGGCGACCGGGCTCGGCGGCGGCTCGGTGTGACCTCTCCCCTGGTCATCACGGCGAGTGGCCTGGCAGGATCGCGCGCATGCTCAAGGCACTCCCCCACATCGGCAGGCGCCGCGCCCTGCAGGGCGCGGCCGCGGCTCTCGTGGTGTTCGGTCTGCTGCTGTGGTGGCTGTTGCCCGTGGGTGAGGACTCACCGAGCGGGCGGATCGCGTTCAGCACGGGCGTGCGGGAGGGCGTGTACGAGCGGTACGGCAAGCTCCTGGAGACGTCGATCTCCAAGGACATGCCGGACGTCGACGTCGACCTCCTCAACAGCGAGGGGTCGCAGCAGAACGTCGCGCGCGTGGCCACCGGAAAGGCGGACTTCACCATCGCCGCCGCCGACGCGGTGGAGACGTACCGCCTCGACGGCGCACCGGGCTGGCACCGGTTGCGGGGGTGCACGCGCCTGTACGACGACTACGTACAGCTCGTCGTGCCCCGGTCCTCGAAGATCAAGGACGTCGCCGACCTGCGGAACAAGCGCGTGGCGGTGGGCCAAGAACACTCGGGGGTGCGGCTGATAGCCGACCGGGTCCTGGACGCCGCGGGCCTCGACCCGACCACCGACATCAAGCCCGTGGCCGCCGGTATCGACACCATGCCCAGCCTTCTGAAGGACCGGTCCATCGACGCGTTCTTCTGGTCGGGCGGGCTCCCGACCAATTCCGTGCGTGCCCTCTCCGAGGAGATGGACATCAAGCTCGTGAAGCTCGGCTACCTCGTCGAAGCGCTGCACAAGCAGGGCGGCGGCTCGCGCTACTACCGGGCCGCGACGATGCCGGCGGACGCCTATCCCGAGGCCCAGCAGGGTTCCGCCGTGCCGACGCTGGCCGTGGCGAACCTCCTGGTGACCACGGACCGCACCGATCCGGAGCTGACCGAGCAGCTGACGCGCACCGTCATCGACAGCCGCGATCACATCGGCGACCAGGTGCACGCGGCGCAGGTGGTGGATCTGCGCACCGCGCTGTTCACGGACCCGCTGCCGCTGCACGACGGGGCTCGGCGCTACTACCGCTCGGTCAAGCCCTGAGCCCTCGCGTGCGGCTCTGAGGCGCCCGCTCAGCCCGCTGCGGGGGGCTCGCTGCGCGGGACGCCGACCGTCACCTTCAGCCCGTGCGGTTCATGGCGTGCGTACGCGAGGGAGCCGCCGCCCGCCGCGAGCAGCGCCCGCGAGATGGACAGGCCGAGCCCCGAGCCCTGCACGTTCTGGTGGCGGTTGCTGCGCCAGAAGCGGTCGCCGACGCGGGCGAGCTCGTCGTCGGTGAGGCCGGGTCCGCCGTCGGTGATCACGACGGTCGTCGTCCCGTTGCCCGATGAGACCGCCACCTTCACGGCTCCTCCCTCGGGCGTGAACTTCAGGGCGTTGTCGATCACCGCGTCCAGCGCGCTGGACAGGGCGATCGGGTCGGCCCAGCCGGTGGTGGCCGGGCACTCCCCCGTGAGCCGCACGCCCCGCTCGTCGGCGAGCGGCCGCCAGGCGGCGACGCGCTCGGCGGTCAGCTCCCCGATGTCGATGACGCTCAGGTCCGCGGCGGCGTGCTCGGCGAGCGCCAGGTCCAGCAGGTCGTCGAGGACCTGGGCCAGGCGCTTGCCCTCGGTGCGGACCGAGGCGACCTCTTCGCTGTCCTCGGGCAGCTCGAGGGCGAGGAGCTCGATGCGGAGCAGCAGCGCCGAGAGAGGGTTGCGCAGTTGGTGGGAGGCGTCGGCGACGAAGGCGCGCTGCTGCTCCAGCACGTCCTGGACGTTGTCGGCCATCTCGTTGAACGAACGGGCGAGGCGCCTCAGTTCCGGTGGTCCGCCCGCTGCCGCGACCCGGGACTTCAGACGCCCGGTCGCTATGTCGTGCGTGGTCGCGTCCAGGACCCGCACGGGGCGCAGGATCCAGCCGGTGAGCCGCAGGGCCGCGCCGACCGCCAGGAGCATGGCCGCCGACTCGCCCGCGGCGATCAGCAGCCAGCCGCGCAGCGTCTCCGAACGCATGCGCCCGGTCGGCGAGTCCGTGACGACGACGGCGATGACGTCGCCGTCCTTGATCACCGGGGAGGCGACGGCCAGCCGTCCCCGCTGCCACGGCCACACCTGCTCGGGATCGTGGCTGCCGCGGGAGCGGAGCGCTTCTTCGAAGGCGTCCCGCAGGGCTCCGTGGCGCGGCAGGAACCAGTCGTTCGGGGACTGGGCCATGGCGCCGTCGTCGCGGTAGAAGACGCCCGCGCGGATGCCGTAGACGCCGTAGTAGTCGTCCAGTTCGTTCTGCAGCGTCTCGCGGCGCTCGTCCGTGCTCCCCAGGCCCAGAGGTCCCGTGGGACGTTTGGTGACGAACTGCGCGAGCGAGGCGAAGCGGGCCGTGTCGTCGATCCGGTCGACGACCACCTTCTGCTGCTGGGCGGCGGCGACGCTGACGGCGAGCGGAAAGCCGAGCGCGAGCAGGACGCCCGCCATGAGGATGATCAGCAGCGGGAGGAGGCGAGAGCGCACCTGTCCTCGCTCCGGGTCAGGCGGCCGGGACGACGAGGCGGTAGCCGACGCCGCGCACCGTCTCGATCAGGGCAGGCATGTGCAGCTTGGAGCGCAGGGACGCCACGTGCACCTCCAGCGTGCGCCCGGTCCCCTCCCAACTGGTGCGCCACACCTCACTGATGATCTGCTCCCGGCGGAACACCACTCCGGGGCGCTGGGCCAGGAGGGCGAGCAAGTCGAACTCCTTGCGGGTCAGTTGGACGACTGAACCGTCCACGCTGACCTGCCGGGTGGGCAGTTCGATGTGTACGGAGCCGAGCCTCAGATCGCTGTCGCCCGACGCCGGCGCATCGCCGGGGGCGGGCCGCCGGATGACGGCGTGGATGCGGGCGATGAGCTCCCCGGTGTCGTACGGCTTCACCACGTAGTCATCGGCTCCGAGGTTCAGGCCGTGGATCCGGGAGCGTACGTCCGAACGGGCCGTCACCATGATCACCGGTGTCGAGCCGCGCTTGCGGATCTTGCCGCACACCTCGTAGCCGTCCTGGTCGGGCAGACCCAGGTCGAGAAGCACCACTCCGAAGGGGGGCGCCTCCGCGGGCAGCAAGGCCTGCAGCGCCTCCTCGCCGCTGCGGGCGTGCACGACGTCGAAGCCGTGCCGGGCCAGGACGGCGGACAGGGCGGCGGCCACGTGATCGTCGTCCTCGACGAGAAGCAGTCTCATACAGGCCCCCTCCGGTTCATCCGTCGTTCCGTTGCAGCCGGTCATCATGGCCGGTCGTCGTGCGAGCGCACCATGGCATCCACTCCGATGGATAAGGACCACGTCAAGAGCGTTCAAGCCCCGGGCACGTTCCGTTACCCACCCGGTACGCACTCCGTGGACCCTCTTCACACGGAGTGTCCGGTTGCGGCCGGATCGTTATGCTCAATTTCCCCTCAGATGTAATGACGCTGGTCGCACTGGGTTATTACTGTCCTCCCAACCGAGGAGGATGGAGCAACAAGCCGTGACCGAAGTATCGGTGACCAAGGACGCCATACCGCCCGGGGCGGACGACCTGGTCGTGCTGAAGAACGTCAACAAGCACTTCGGCGCTCTGCACGTCCTCCAGGACATCGACCTGACCATCGCCCGCGGTGAGGTCGTCGTCGTGATCGGCCCCTCCGGGTCCGGCAAGTCGACTCTGTGCCGCGCCATCAATCGCCTGGAGACGATCGATTCGGGAGGCATCTCGATCGACGGCAAGCCGCTGCCCCAGGAGGGCAAGGAGCTGGCGAGGCTCCGCGCGGACGTGGGCATGGTCTTCCAGTCGTTCAACCTTTTCGCGCACAAGACCGTGCTCGAGAACGTGACCCTGGGCCAGACCAAGGTGCGCAAGATCGGCAAGGCGGAGGCGGAGACGAAGGCACGCGGTCTGCTGGACCGCGTGGGCGTCGCCTCCCAGGCCGACAAGTACCCCGCGCAGCTCTCCGGCGGCCAGCAGCAACGCGTCGCCATTGCGCGCGCGTTGGCGATGGACCCCAAGGTGATGCTCTTCGACGAGCCCACGTCGGCGCTCGACCCGGAGATGATCAACGAGGTCCTCGAGGTGATGCAGCAGCTCGCCCGGGACGGGATGACGATGATCGTCGTCACCCACGAGATGGGCTTCGCCCGTTCCGCGGCCAACCGTGTCGTCTTCATGGCAGACGGCCGGATCGTCGAAGAGGCCGTGCCGGATCAGTTCTTCAACAACCCGCGCAGCGACCGGGCCAAGGACTTCCTGTCGAAGATCCTTAAGCACTGAGGCTCCCACGCCGTCTCAACACCAGTCGAAACAGAGGATGTTCACCATGAAGCTCCGCAAGTCCGCCGCCACCGCGGCGGCCATCGCTGCGCTCGCGCTGACCGCCACCGCCTGCGGCGGCAAGGAGGGCTCGGCCGGCGACAAGCCCGAGGGCCCGGACAGCAAGGACACCAAGGCCCTCAGCTACTCGGTCAAGAAGGACGCCTCGGTCGACTCGGCCGTCTTCAAGGACGCCAAGAAGCGCGGCAAGCTGGTCATCGGCGCCAAGGCCGACCAGCCGTACCTGGGCTTCCAGGACCAGTCGACGAAGGAGTACTCCGGGTTCGACATCGAGATCGCCAAGATGATCGCGGCCGACCTCGGCTTCTCCGCCGACCAGATCGAGTGGAAGACGGTTGACTCCGGCGCCCGCGAGACTGCGGTATCCAAGGGCGACGTGGACCTGATGATCGGCACGTACACGATCAACGACGAGCGCAAGAAGCAGATCGACTTCGCCGGCCCGTACTACCACGCGGGTGCCTCCCTCCTCGTCCGCAAGGACGAGAAGGACATCAAGGGCCCCGAGACCGTCCGCGGCAAGAAGGTCTGCT
The DNA here is from genome assembly GCF_001418325.1 of Streptomyces atriruber. Lineage (GTDB taxonomy): Bacteria > Actinomycetota > Actinomycetes > Streptomycetales > Streptomycetaceae > Streptomyces > Streptomyces atriruber. Next base: position 33,032 of record NZ_LIPN01000052.1, read on the forward strand.
CGATCGTCGGCTCCACGCCGCTGCAGAACATCAAGAAGCCGAAGTACGGCGCCAAGGTGACCGAGCTGTCGAAGTACTCCGAGTGCGTGGCGCAGATGCTCAACAACCAGGTCGACGCCGTCACCACGGACGACGCGATCCTGATGGGCTACGCGGCGCAGAACCCGAAGAAGCTCAAGGTCGTCGGCAAGCCCTTCTCCGACGAGCCCTACGGCGTCGGCCTGAAGAAGGGCGACAAGGCGCTGCAGAAGGCCGTCGCGGACGCCGTCAAGGCGCACCAGGAGAACGGCGACTACAAGAAGGCGTTCGACGCCACCATCGGCAAGTCCGGCTCCGAGTACAAGGACCCGCCGGCTTTCACCGACCCCAAGTGACACACCGCGCCCCGCTTCGCACGGTCTGAACGTCCGTGCGGGGCGGGGCGTCTTGTGACCACATCGCCGTCCGACCGCCCTCTCGCGGAGAATTCATGAACGTACTGACCGACAACCTGTCGCTGTTCCGCGAGGGGTTCATCGGCACCGTGGAGCTGACCTTGGTCAGTGGGATCATCGCCATGGTGCTGGGCGTGATCATCGCTGCCTTCCGGGTCTCCCCCGTGCCACCACTGCGCGTCTTCGGCACCGTGTGGGTGAACATCCTCCGGAACACCCCGCTCACGCTGCTGTTCCTGGTCGCCTTCTTCGTCCTGCCGAAGATCCTGTTCCCGGACATGGACTCCTTCGTGCTCGGCGTGCTGGCGCTGGGCTTCTACACCTCGTCCTTCGTCGCCGAGGCGATACGCTCCGGCATCAACACCGTGCCGATGGGCCAGGCCGAGGCCGCCCGCGCGATCGGCATGAGCTTCACGCAGGTCATGCGGGTCGTGGTGCTCCCGCAGGCCACTCGCGCGGTCATCGCCCCGATGGGCTCGATCTTCATCGCGCTGACGAAGAACTCGGCGATCGCGGGCGGCTTCGACAACGTCGAGCTGTTCAACATCACCAAGACGCTCAGCAATGAGGGCTACGACATCACGATGATCTTCGTCTGGATCACCGTCGCCTACCTGATCATCACCTACGCCATCAATGGCGCCTTCCGGCTGCTGGAGCACCGAATGGAGGTCGCCCGATGAGCGCCAGCGTTCTCTTCGACGCGCCGGGCCCCAAGGCCAAGGTCCGCAACACGATCTACTCGATCGTGGGCACCGTCGCGCTGCTCGGCCTCATCGTCTGGGTCGTGCTGCGGCTCAACGAGAAGGGCGAGTTCGACAGCGCCCTGTGGGACATCTTCAACTACTCGGGCATCCGCCAGAACATCTTCGACGCGCTCATCGCGACACTGAAGGCCTTCGGCCTCGCCGGTGTCTTCTCGCTGGCCTTCGCGGTCGTGCTGTGCGTCGCCAGGCTCTCCGACCACCGCCCGGTCCGCTGGATCGCGGTCGTCTTCATCGACCTCTTCCGGTCGATCCCGCTGCTGATCACGATCTTCGCCCTCTGGGTCGGCATCCTCGGCGACATGACCCCGCTGTGGGCGCTGGTCCTTGGTCTGACGATCTACAACGGCTGCGTCCAGGCCGAGGTGCTGCGCGCGGGCATCAACGCCGTCCCGAAGGGTCAGACGGAAGCGGCGTACGCCCTGGGGCTCAGCAAGACCCAGGTGATGATCAGCGTCCTCTTCCCGCAGGCCGTGCGGTCGATGCTGCCGACGATCATCAGCCAGCTCGTGGTGACCCTCAAGGACACCTCGCTCGGCTTCATGATCCTCTACCCCGAGCTGCTCTACTCCGCCCGGCTGATCGCCAACAACACCCCGGTGAACGGCACCTACCCGTTCGTCCAGACGGTCACCGTCTTCGGTGTCATCTACATCGCCCTGTGCCTCTCGCTCTCCTCGCTCGCCACCTGGCTGGAGAAGCGCGGACGCCGCGCCAAGACCGGCATCGTGATGGCCGCGGCCGCCGAACCCGCGGAGGCCCCCGGCGTACTCGACACGACGGCGCCGACCGGCCCGACGGCCGCCGCGGCGCCCGCCGCGACCGCTCCCGCCGACGCCCCGGAGGCCCCCGAGGCCGGCTCCGGCCGACCGGAGGACGACTCCGACGGGCAGGTTGGAAAGTCCAACTGACGCATCCTGCGCACAGTGGGCCCTGCATGTGGGGGACGGCTTCGACGCCGTCCCCCACACGTATGTTCCGTTGAACACCACTGGCACCTTCAGGTGAACGCCACTGCCATCGTCACTTGACGCAAGCACCGGCAATGGGTTGCATACGTTCTGTGATCGTGCACCGGGCTCCAACTGCCAGTTCCTGTACGTACGTCCAGCGATTCCGGGCAGCCCGGACCCTCGGAGCCCGTCGGGCCGGAGGGTGCGCGCCGTGGACCCGGTGATCGTCGTCGGCGCGGGCCCCGTCGGACTCGCCCTCGCCCTCGCCCTCGCCCGGCACTCGGTGCCCACCGTCGTCCTCGACGAGGGACCCGGCAAGGACGAGCAGCGCCCCGCGCGGACCGTCGTGCTCCGCGACGACACCGCGGCGTTCGCGGAACGGCTCGTGGGTCACTCGTTCGGTGACACGGAATCGGGCGCACGGTGGACGGGCTGGCGCTCCGTGCGGCGCAAGCAGCTGATGCGGGAGCTCGACTTCGACGAGGAGACCCCCGCGCCGCTGCACCTGCCGCAGCACGTGCTGACCGCCGCGCTGCGCGAAGCCATCGCCGACGAGCGGCTCGTCAAGATCGCGGTGGACAGCAAGCTCGACTCCCTGGAGCAGGACGCCGGTGGAGTGACCGCGCACACGCGCGGGCCGAAGGGCACGTGGTGGCGGGGCAGTTACCTGGTGGGCTGCGACGGGCCGCGCTCCACGGTGCGCAAACTTCTCGATGTCCGCTTCCCGGGACGTACGGCCGTCGAGCGACACGCCGTGGCCGCGCTGCGCACGGAACTTCCGTGGCCGGGTCAGGCGTTGTTGCACCGGATGCCTCCGTGGCGCCACGGAGGCGCCGAGGTCGCGGGCCGACCGCTGGCCGGCGGAGTGTGGCGGCTCGACTGGCTGCTTCCGCCGCGCGGCGACCTGGTGACGCCCGACGCCATCGTCGTGCGCATCCGGGAGACCCTCGCGGGCTGGTGCGGCGGCTCCACACCGCCGTACGAACTGCTCGACACGGGCGTGCACACCGTCCACCACCGGCTCGCCCGGCGGTGGCGGATCGGCCGCGCCTTCCTCGCCGGGGACGCCGCGCACCTGCTCGGCGCGCTCGGCACCCAGGGGCTGGACGAAGGGCTGCGGGACGCCGACAACCTCGCGTGGAAGCTGGCGCTCGCCTGGCACCACGGCGCGCGCGAACCACTGCTCGACAGCTACCAGGTCGAGCGCCGGGCCGGTGTGGCCGCCCGCCTGCGCGCCGCCGACCAGTCGCTGCCCGCGCTGCGCGGCAGCAAGGGCCTGCGCTCGTACGTCCCCGGGACCGCGCGCGGGCACGACACGCTCCTCACGGACGGCCATGTGGGGCGCGGCCCGCTCGGCGCGCCCTCGTCGTACGCCGATTCACCGCTGGCGCCCGAGCCCTCCGAGTCCGTCACGGCGGTCGCCACGGAACCCGGGGCGCCGGTCGCCGATGTGCGGGTGACGGCGCCGGACGGATCCTTCGTCCAGCTGCGGGACCGCCTCGGGCTCGGGCACCTGGTCGTCGTCCTCGTCGCGCCGGGCACCGTGGTGTGGGAGCGGCGGCACTGGGTGACGGCCGGGATCATGCCGCGGCTCGCCGCGGCGGTCACGGCCCTGCCGCACCCCGCCGAGCTGCTCGTCGCAGAGAGCTATCCGGGAGCCGCGGCCCACTCGGTCCTGCTCGTACGCCCCGACGGACACCTGGTCACGGCGTTGTCCGGGGTGCGCCCGGCCGAGCTGTACGCGGCGGCCGAAGCGGCACTGGGCGGGCCGACGGCGTCCACGGGGCCCGGGGACGGCGCGGGACGACCGGACCGTACGGGCGAGGAGGAGAGCTCGGCGGGGGCGGCACGGCGTTCGGGGTGAGCGCGGAGTACACATAGGCGGGCGTGGTGTTCGTCGACGGGCAGGGACGTACGTCGACGGCCGGGATGTACCTCAGCGCGGGCGTCGTACGGCTCGTACGGCGTGCGCAGGGGGGCGCCCGCGCCCGCATTCCGAGCCGGGGTTGACCGGCCCCCACCCCCGTGGTCTACTCCGGATCGTGACCGACACCGATGTGCGCCTGTGGCGGAGGGTCCATATGGACCTCGTCCGCTATGCGGGCTGCGTGTGTCACCCGTCCTGCTGAATTCGCATTCCTCCCTCGCGCACTGAGCATCGCTCCGGGCTGGCTCGTGCGCGCTTCCGCGAACCTCCAGGACGGTACCCGTGTCTGTTGCTCCCTCCGCCTCACCCGCCTCTGCACACTCCTCGGCGCCCACCGCCGCCGAGCTCCTCGCCTTCGTCCGCCGCACCGCGGCCGACTCCGAACTCGTCGCCTCTCTGCCGCTCGATCCCGAGGGCCGCACCTGGGTGCGCCTGCAGGGGCCCGGTGGCAGCGAGGCGTGGCTGATCGGCTGGCCGCCCGGCACCGGCACCGGCTGGCACGACCACGCGGAGTCGGTCGGCGCCTTCCTCACCGCGGCGGGCACTCTCAAGGAGAACTCCCTGGCCGCGCGCCTGCCCACCGACGGGTGGAAGACACTGGAGCTCTCCGACGACGTCGACCGCGAACGGGAGCTGACGACCGGCGAGGGACGCGCCTTCGGCCGGAACCACGTGCACGAGGTGCTGAACCAGTCCTCGACCGAGCACGCAGTCTCCGTGCACGCGTACTATCCGCCGCTGCCCCGGATCCGCCGCTACAGCCGCACGGGTGACGTACTCCGCCTGGAGTCCGTCGAGCGCCCGGAGGACTGGCAGTGAGTGATGAACAGCCGGTCGGTGTCGACGAGTTGCTGGAGCGCGTACGACTCGGCCTCGACCGGCTCTCTCCGAAGGAGGCGTACGAGGTCGCCGAGGGCGGCGGACTGCTGGTCGACATCCGCTACGCGGCACTGCGGGAGCGGGATGGGCTGATTCCCGGCGCGCTCGTCGTCGAACGCAACGAACTGGAGTGGCGACTCGACCCGCAGGGCAGCCATCGCTCGCCGGAGGCCACCGGCCATGACCTGCGCGTCGTCGTGGTCTGCAACGAGGGATACGCATCCAGCCTCGCGGCCGTCTCCTTGCGGCAGTTGGGACTGCGCCACGCCACCGACCTCACGGGCGGCTTCCAGGCGTGGCGGGCGGCGGGGCTGCCGGTGGTGACCGCCGAAACGTGAGTACGCGCGTGGGCGCCCCTTCGCGTAAGGGGCGCCCACCATTGCGTACCGCTCCTTACCTCCGCTCCCCTACTCCTTGGCCGTGGCCACGGTGACGGGAAGCGGCCTCAGCGCGGCACGGCCCGGCAGGGCGGTCGCGGTCAGGGCGAGCAGACCGGCGACGGTGATCACGGAGACGTACACCAGAGGAACGACCGTCGGCGCGGCGCCACCGGTCATCCCCACACTGAACGCCGTCAGAACGGCGAGCGCCACCCCGCTGCCCAGCGCGGTGCCGATGAACAGGACCGCCAGCGCCTCGGTGCGCAGCATCCGCAGCACCTGGCGGCGCGTGGCCCCGGCGAGGCGCAGCATCGCGAACTCGCGCAGGCGCTCGGAGACGGACATGGCGAGGGTGTTGACGACGGCAATGGCGGTGAAGGCGAGGACGAGCTCCATCGCCAGCAGGTTCACCTCGGCGTTGGCCTGACGGCTCGCCGCCTGCAGACCGTCCACGGCCGCCGGGGTGAGCACGTGCACGCCCGGGAACTTCTCGACATCGGCCGCGAGTTGTTCCTGCGTACGGTCGCTCTTGACGAGGACCGTGGCGGCGAGCGGGTTGTCCACGTGGCGGGCGACCAGATCGTGCGCCATGGTCAGGTCTCCGAACCCGAGCCCGCGTGCGTACACGGCCCGGACGGTGAGTTCTGTCTTCGTGCCGTCTCCCAGCGTGAATGCGAGCGTGCTGCCCGGCTTCAGTCCGAGCCGGTCGGCGGCCAGTTCGCTCACGGCGACGCTCTCCTCGCCGAAGTCCTCGATCGATCCGGCGGTGACATCCGGGTCCCAGGTGCGGGCGAGGTTCTCCGGGGTGACGCCCTGCGCGGGGTACTTGTCGAGCCCGACGCGCACCGTCGTGCGGACGACCTCGGTGGCGGCCTCCACGCCGTCGGTCGTACGCAGCTTCCGCGCGGCCTCTGCCGGGACGCCCGGACCCTGCGCGGCGAGCACCCAGTCCGCGCGGACGCCGTCGCGGGCCTGGGCACGGGCGGCGTCGTCGAGGGTGGGCTGGACGAAGAGGACGGTGCAGGCCATGCCCGTGAGCAGGGCGAGCGGAGTGACGACGGCGGCCATGCGGGCGGCGTTGCCACGCAGGTTGGCGTGGGTGAGCTTGCCTCCGGGCCCGGTCCAGCGGAGCGGACCCCGGAGGAGTGCGGCCGCAGCCCGGACCACCAGCGGCCCGAGCAGCGCGATGGCGCACGCGAAGACCACGACCGTCAGGAACGTCACGGGGGTCGATGCCGCCTCGGTGCGCAGCACGCTCAGCACGGCGACCAGGACGACACCCCCGACGAGGAACACCAGGCCCGCGACGATCCGACTCCAGACGGGCCGTTGCCGCTCGACGGAGGCCTCGGCAAGGGCCTGCGCGGGACGGATGCGGACGATCCTGCGCCCCGCGATGCGAGCGGCGGCCCACGCGCCCAGCAGGGTCGCGCCGACTGCGACGAGGGGCGGGAAGACGCTGACGGTGCGCTCAAGGGTGGCGGGCACGGCACCCGTTGCCACGAAACGGGCGTGCAGCCGGCCTCCGAGCGGGATTCCGGCGAGTGCGCCGACGGCTCCCGCCACCGCTCCGACGATCACCGCCTCACGCCCGAGCAGCCTGCGGATCTGCTTCGGGGTCGCGGCGACGGCGCGCAGCAGGGCGAGTTCGCGGTGGCGCTGCTGGACCGAGAGGGCGAAGGTGCCGACGACCACGAGGACGGCGACGAGGAGGGAGGTACCGCCCATGGCACCGCCGATGCTGATGAGCTTGACGTGCGCCCCCGCCGCGTCGAGGAACTCCACGGGTCCGCGGTCGTCCCCCGCACTGACCTGCGCCGTCGTTCCTTCGACGGCCTTCTCGACCGCCTTCTCGAGGTCGGTGACGGTGGTGCCCTTGTCGGGCACGACGCCGAAGGCGGTGACCTTGCCGGGGTGCGCCGCGAGCCGCTCGGCCTCTTCGGAGGAGAAGAAGAGCGAGGTCTGGTGGGTCAGGGCGCCGCTCTCGGGAGCGGCCACTCCAGTGATGCGGTAGTCGCGCGGGCTCTGCGTCGACTGGACGGTCAGGTGGTCGCCGGGGCGCAGTCCCATGCGGTCGGCGAGGCCGCGGTCGACGACGAGATCGCGGGAGGAACGCGGCGCCGTGCCGTCGACGAGCCGGAAGGGGGTGAGGGCGGCGGACTCCCAGGCATGCCCGTACGAAGGTGTGCCGGACCCGCCTGACCCGCCGGACCCGCCCGTCGCGCCGGACTTCAAGGGCTGCGCGAGGAACGTGAGTTCGGGAACGACGGCGCCGACGCCCGGGGCGCTCTTGATCCTGTCCTCGATGTCGCGGGCCTGCAGCCAGGCTCTCTCGGCGATCGGTTTCGCCTTGTGCTTGACCTTGGTCTTGCCCTTCTTGTGCTTGACCGTGGTGCGGTGCACGTTCTGGTCGGCGGAGACGATCACGGGGGCCGCGGCGTAGCGCTCGGTCTTGATCGTGCCGCGCAGACCGGTCTCCAGGAGGGTGCCGCAGGCGGTGATGAGGGCCGCGGCGCACATCAGGGCGAGGAAGGCGCCGAGGAATCCGCCCTTGCGGTCCCTGACGGTCTGCAGTGCGTAACGCAGCATCATGAGGGCTCTGACTCTTTTCGGTTGTCGGAGGGGGCCGCGGGCGCGGGGAGGTTCGCGGGCGCGGGGAAGGCCAGGAAGCGCGTGAGGACGGTGCGAGCGCCGTCCGGGGTGTCGGCGTCGGGCCGCTTATAGCGGTTGAGGAGCGCGATGTACTCCTCGAAGAACTCGTGGAGTTCGGGGAGGGTCAGCCGGATCGTGCCCCGTGAGGAGGGCAGCGCGTCGGCCCACTCGTCGGGGTCGGCGCCGTCCGGCCGCTGGTGTCCCTGGCTCCGCTCCCGCTGCAGTTGCGCGAAGAGCTCCAGGTCGGCGGCGTACGAGAGGTGGTTGAGCTCGTCCATGACGAGCCGCATCTCGGGGCTCTGCCGGCCGCGCGGCGGAAAGCGCCGGTCGCCCGGGACGGCCCGCCACCAGCGCTCACGTCCGTGCTCCGAGCCGCGCGTCTCCTCGACGAAGCCGTAGCGGGCGAGTTCGCGCAGGTGGTAACTGGTCGCGCCGGTGTTGAGTCCGAGTGCTCTGGCGAGCGTCGCGGAGGTGGCCGGGCCGTGCACGGTGAGGTGCTGCAGCATCTGGTGCCGCCGCGGCTGCGCGAGCGCCTTGAGTACGCGCAGGTCGCTCAACTCTTGCGGGCCATCGGTCGCGGCCGCGGGCCGGGACCGGCTGTCGCGGCTGTCCGGGGCGTCGCGCAGGGGCCGATCGCCGTGCTGGGTTCGGTTGCCGGTCCGGCCGCCGTGCAGGGTTCGGTTGCCGCTGCCGGTGCGGTTGTCGTTGCCAGCCGTCTTGTCGCGGTCAATCCGGTCGTCGCGCCGAGTCCGGTTGTCGCGGCCGGTCCGCTCTCCGGACCGTTCCGCGTCGGTCGTGCCGGGTTCCTCTGCCATGCGTACACAGTCGCCTGTGCACAGGTTCCTGTGCACTGCGGCAACCCGGCGTCTCCGCAGGGGGGTTACCCCCACCCTGCGGAGCGCGGGCCGGGATGCGTGGCCTCCGGCTGCCGCCCCACCCCCGTGGGAGCGGCCCGCTCAGAACGCCTCGTACCCCAAGTCGTCGGTCTCTTCGCCCTCTTCCTCCAGCGCCTGCCGGACCACCCGGAGCGCCATGCCCTCCGCGTATCCCTTGCGGGCGAGCATGCCCGCGAGGCGGCGCAGACGCTTGTCGCGATCGAGGCCCCGTGTGGAGCGGAGCTTGCGGGCGACGAGCTCGCGCGCGGTCGCCTCCTCCTGCTCCGCGTCGAGCTGTCCCACGGCCTCGTCGATCAGCGTGGACTCCACGCCCTTGGTGCGCAGCTCCCGCGCGAGCGCGCGACGGGCCAGGCCCCGGCCGTGGTGCCGGGACTCCACCCACGCGTCCGCGAAGGCGCTGTCGTTGATCAGACCGACCTCTTCGAAGCGGGAGAGGACCTCTTCCGCCACGTCGTCGGGGATCTCCCGCTTGCGCAACGCGTCGGCGAGCTGCTTGCGCGTGCGTGGAGTGCCGGTGAGGAGACGCAGGCAGATCGCCCGCGCCCGCTCAGCCGGATCCCCCGTCGGCGGCTCCCCCTTCTCGGCCCTCGACGAGGAAGGGGAACCGCTGTCCTGGTGGCCGTCGGAGCCGAACCCGCCGCGCCGACGCCGACGTCCACGACTCCGTCCCTCGCCGTCCTGGAAGCTGTTGTCGCTGTCGCCACGGCTGTCGTACCGGTCCGCGCCGTCCTGATCCACACCGCCCCCGTGGCCCCGCCCGGCAGTGCCGGTGCGGCTTTCGGGGGCGGTGTGGTCCGCCCAGTCGGTTCGTCGCGTCACGGACTAGCTCTTGGCCGCCGCGGCCTTGGACTTGGCTGCCTTGGCCGCCGGAGCGGGCACCGTCTTGGCGTCGTCGGCCGCCGGGGCGGCGGCCGCCGCGTCCACGCTCGGCTCCTCGGTCGGAGCCTCGGGCTTCACACCGACGCCCAGCTTCTCCTTGATCTTCTTCTCGATCTCGTTGGCGAGGTCGGGGTTGTCCTTCAGGAAGTTGCGGGCGTTCTCCTTGCCCTGGCCGAGCTGGTCGCCCTCGTACGTGTACCAGGCGCCTGCCTTGCGGACGAAGCCGTGCTCGACGCCCATGTCGATCAGGCCGCCCTCGCGGCTGATGCCCTGGCCGTAGAGGATGTCGAACTCGGCCTGCTTGAAGGGCGGCGCGACCTTGTTCTTGACGACCTTGACGCGGGTGCGGTTGCCCACCGCGTCCGTGCCGTCCTTCAGGGTCTCGATGCGGCGGATGTCCATGCGCACCGACGCGTAGAACTTCAGCGCACGGCCACCGGTCGTGGTCTCCGGCGAACCGAACATCACGCCGATCTTCTCGCGCAGCTGGTTGATGAAGATCGCGGTGGTCTTGGACTGGTTGAGCGCGCTGGTGATCTTCCGCAGCGCCTGGCTCATCAGGCGGGCCTGCAGACCCACGTGCGAGTCGCCCATCTCGCCCTCGATCTCCGCGCGCGGCACCAGGGCGGCCACGGAGTCGATGACGATCAGGTCGAGGGCGCCGGAGCGGACCAGCATGTCGACGATCTCGAGGGCCTGCTCGCCGTTGTCCGGCTGGGACAGGATGAGGTTGTCGATGTCGACGCCGAGCTTCTTCGCGTACTCGGGGTCGAGGGCGTGCTCCGCGTCCACGAAGGCCACCGCGCCGCCCGCCCGCTGGGCGTTGGCCACGGCGTGCAGGGTGAGGGTCGTCTTACCGGAGGACTCCGGGCCGTACACCTCCACCACGCGGCCGCGGGGGATGCCGCCGACGCCGAGCGCGACGTCGAGCGCGGTCGACCCGGTGGGGATGACCTCGATGGGCTCGTTCGGCCGCTCGCCCATGCGCATCACTGCGCCCTTGCCGAATTGCCGTTCAATCTGTGCGAGCGCGGCGTCGAGCGCCTTCTCGCGGTCGGTTCCTGCCATGGGTTCCACCCGATTTGCTTGAGTCGATCGCTTCACGTCAAAGACGCTAACGCCTGCCACTGACAATCGGCCCCGACGCCCGTCCAGCCTGTGGATAACTCGAGGCCGTCGCTCACCGAAATCCTCCGGGAGCGTCCCGGGGATCCCCCGCCCGACCCGCAGAATCGCCGCCGGACCACCTATGAGAATGGATGTTCGAATTTAGTGTCAAGCGTGGCACGCCGCAGGGCGGCGCCCGCTGAGGCTCCTACTCGCGCCCGCCCGGCTTCGGTGAAGGCCCGCCGGACTCCGGCGGGGCCTCCGGCCTGTTCGGCCCCCGCAGGGCGCCCCGGATGCGGGCGAGGAGGGGCGCTCCGACCTGGCGCCGATGCCCGTGCACCCGGGGGTCGTCCGTGACGTCGTACCTCTTCACGTACGCCCCGAGGAAGGCCTGCAGCGTCGCGACGGCGGGGATGGCGATCAGCGCACCGACCGCGCCGAGGAGCGCGGTGCCCGCGATGACCGAGCCGAACGCGACCGCGGGGTGGATGTCCACGCTCTTGGCGGTGAGCTTGGGCTGCAGCACGTAGTTCTCGAACTGCTGGTAGACGACCACGAAGATCAGCACCCAGAGCGCGTACCAGGGGTCGACCGTGAAGGCGATCAGCATCGGCAGGGCGCCCGCCAGGTACGTGCCGATGGTGGGAATGAACTGCGACACGAGGCCCACCCACACGGCGAGCACGGGCGCGTAGGGCACTTCGAGCACCTGGAGCAGGATGTAGTGCGCGATGCCGGAGATCAGCGCCATCAGGCCGCGCGAGTAGAGGTAGCCGCCGGTCTTGTCGACCGCGATCTCCCAGGCCCGCAGCACCTCGGCCTGCTTGGCGGGCGGCAGCACCGAGCACAGCGCACGCCGCAGCCTCGGTCCGTCGGCCGCGAAGTAGAACGAGAACAGCAGGATCGTCAGGAGCTGGAAGAGACCGCCCAGCACCTGCGCGGAGACGTCCAGGACTCCGCTGGCGCTGTTCTGCACGTACTTCTGGAGCCAGTCGGAGTGGACGAGGCTGTCCTGGACCTCGACTCGGGAGAGGTCCGTGTGGAACGTCTGGTTGATCCAGCTGATGACCTTGTCGAGGTAGTCGGGGAAGTCCTCGACCATGTCCACGATCTGGCCCGCGAGCATGGAGCCCATCAACGCGACGAAGCCCGCGCTCGCGATCACGACGCTCAGAAAGACCAGGAAGGTGGCGAAGCCCCGGCGCAGCCCGCGCGCCGCCATCCAGCTCACCGCCGGCTCGACCGCCAGCGCCAGGAAGAACGCGATCAATACGTTGATCAGCAGCCCGGTCAGCTGATGGAACGCCCAACTGCCCAGCTGGAAGCAGGCAATGAGCGTCAGGGCGAGGACCATGGCCCGCGGCAGCCACCGCGGCATGCGGGCGCCACGTCCCGCCTCGGCCCCCTCGGGGGGTTGTGCGGGCGGCGTCGTGCCGGGCGGAGCGGTGTCCTGGGTGACCTGCGCGGTCTCGTCTGTCGGTGCCACGGGGCCAGTCTCGCCCACGCCGCCGCCTGCCGGTCGCCACCCTCGCATCTTGGGACGGGCTTGGGACGGCGCACGCGCGCGTGGCGCCCTCCGGCGCCACCGAACCGTCCGTAGTCAGCGCTTTTCGGCGGGTACGTCCATCGCCGTGCACACCGCGCGCCAGACGTCCTTGGCCTCCCAGCCCGCTTCCAGCGCTTCGTGGACCGTACGCCCGCCCAGTTCCGCCATCACGTGATCGCGCGCGAAGGAATCGGCGTACCCCGCACCGAAGTGGGCCGCCATCCGCTGCCAGAAGACCGTCAACCGCATGCCTCCAGTATCACGCCCCTGAGGGGGCAGCCGGGCGCAGGGGGCTCGCCGAGAACGCTTTCCGTCCTACGGTTCGGTGCATGGCCGAAACCGGAGCATCCCCCGAGGCTGTGCCCTCCCCCGACGCGGCGCTCTCCCCGCTCGCCCGCGCCGAGCACTTCGTCTGGCTCACCGCGCGCGTCCTGGAACAGCGACGGTTCGCGTACCACTTCCTCGACGGGGCGGGCGGCGACCCCGCCGCGGACGCGGTGGAGACCGCCCTGACCTCGTACGCCACCGCGGACGGCGGGTACGGCTTCGCGCTCGAGCCCGATCTGCGCGGGCCCGTGAGCCAGCCGCTGCACACCGGGCACGCGCTGGGCGTGCTCGACTCGATCCGCCGCTGCGGCGGGCAGCGGGTGGAGCGCGTCTGCCGGTATCTGACCTCCGTGTCGACACCCGAGGGCGCCCTTCCCGCGATCCATCCCAGCCAGCGCGGCTACCCCTCGGCGCCGTTCGTGCCGATCCTGGACGACCCGCCCAGCGAGTTGCTCGCCACCGGCCCCGTGGTGGGCCTCCTGCACCGCAACGAGGTGTGGCACGCCTGGCTCTTCCGGGCAACGGACTTCTGCTGGGCGGCCGTCGAATCGCTCGAGAGGTCGCATCCGTACGAGATCCGGGCCGCCATCGCGTTCCTGGACGGCGTACCCGACCGCCCACGCGCGCGCGGCGCCGCCGACCGCCTGGGGCGTCTCGTGCGCGAGCAACGACTCGCCGCGCTGGACCCGGCGGACCTCGACGCCTATCCGGTGTCGCCCGGCTATGCGCCGGCAGAACACCACTTCCCGCACGACTTCGCGAAGGTTCCCGAGTCGCTGGCGCGCTCGTGGTTCACCGACGCGGAGATGGAGCGCTCGCTCGACTTCCTGGCCCGGGACCAGGAGGCGGACGGCGGCTGGCCGGTGCGCTGGCGGCAGTGGGCGCCGGGCACGGCCCTGGAGTCGCGGCCGATCGTCACCATCGAGGCGCTGCGCACGCTCCGGGCGTACGGGCGGCACATCGACTGAGGGAGCCCCTCAGGGGCACGGGGGGGGGACGCGCAGCCTCTTTTCCGCAGGTCGGCGCCGATGTCAGTGGCGGGGTGCACGATGGGGTCATGGTCAGCTCCGCGTCCAGTGCCCCCGGCGCCCCCAGCGCTCTCGACGGATTTTCCGCCGCGACCCGCGGCTGGTTCACGGGTGCCTTCTCGGCGCCCACCTCCGCCCAGGCCGGGGCGTGGCAGGCCATTTCCGAGGGTTCGGACGTGCTGGTCGTCGCGCCCACGGGCTCCGGAAAGACCCTGGCCGCGTTCCTCGCCGCCCTCGACCAGCTGGCATCGACGCCACCGCCCGCGGACGCGAAGAAGCGCTGCCGGGTGCTGTACATCTCGCCGCTGAAGGCGCTCGCGGTCGACGTGGAGCGCAATCTGCGCAGCCCGCTGACCGGCATCCGGCAGGAGGCGGTGCGCCTCGGCATGCCCGAGCCTGAGGTGCGGGTCGGCATCCGTTCGGGTGACACCCCGCCCGCCGAGCGCCGAGCGCTGTCGACGCGCCCGCCGGACATCCTGATCACCACGCCCGAGTCGCTCTTCCTGATGCTCACGTCAGCCGCGCGGGACGCGCTGACCGGCATCGAGACAGTGATCCTCGACGAGGTGCACGCCGTCGCGGGCACCAAGCGCGGCGCCCATCTCGCCCTGTCCCTGGAGCGGCTCGACGAACTGCTGCCGAAGCCCGCGCGCCGCATCGGGCTTTCGGCGACAGTGCGTCCGGTGGACGAGGTGGCGCGCTATCTGTCCCCGAAGCGCAAGGTGGAGATCGTCCAACCGACGTCCGGCAAGGAGTTCGACCTGTCGGTGGTCGTTCCGGTCGAGGACCTCGCGGAGCTCGGCGGGTCCCCGGTCAGCGACTCCGGAGAAGGCCCCGGGGCGGAGGCGGAGCGCCCGTCGATCTGGCCGCACGTCGAGGAGCGCATCACGGACCTCGTGCAGGCCCATCGCTCGACGATCGTGTTCGCCAACTCCCGCCGCCTTGCCGAGCGCCTGTGCAACCGCCTCAACGAGATCGCGTACGAGAGAGCGACCGGCGAGGCGCTCCCCGAGGACCACTCCCCAGCGGAGCTGATGGCGGAGTCGGGCGCCGCCAAGGGCGCCCCGCCGGTCCTGGCCCGCGCCCACCACGGCTCGGTCTCCAAGGAGCAGCGCGCGCAGGTCGAGGAGGACCTGAAGGCGGGCAGGCTGCCGGCCGTCGTCGCCACGTCCAGTCTGGAGCTGGGCATCGACATGGGCGCGGTCGACCTGGTCGTGCAGGTCGAGTCGCCGCCGTCGGTGGCCTCCGGGCTCCAGCGCGTGGGCCGGGCGGGCCACCAGGTGGGCGCGGTCTCGACGGGCGTCGTCTTCCCGAAGTACCGGGGGGACCTCGTCCAGGCCGCGGTCGTGACGGAGCGGATGCGGACCGGCTCCATCGAGTCCCTGCGCGTCCCGGCCAATCCGCTGGACGTGCTGGCCCAGCAGCTGGTCGCGATGGTCGCGCTCGACACCTGGCAGGTGGACGACCTGCTGGCGGTGGTCCGCCGCGCGGCCTCCTTCGCCTCCCTCCCGGAATCCGCGTTCACGGCCGTCCTGGACATGCTCGCGGGGCGCTATCCCTCCGACGCCTTCGCCGAGCTGCGGCCGCGCGTGGTCTGGGACCGTGTCGCGGGAACGGTCACCGGGCGGCCGGGTGCGCAGCGCCTCGCGGTCACCTCCGGGGGCACGATTCCCGACCGGGGTCTCTTCGGGGTCTTCCTTGCGGGCGCCGACCCGAAGAAGGGCGGCGGCCGCGTCGGAGAGCTCGACGAGGAGATGGTCTACGAGTCCCGGGTCGGTGACGTCTTCACCCTCGGCACGAGCTCGTGGCGCATCGAGGACATCACACGCGACCGGGTTCTCGTCTCCCCCGCTCCCGGCGTCCCGGGCCGGCTCCCCTTCTGGAAGGGCGACCAGCTGGGCCGCCCGCTCGAACTGGGCCGCGCCCTCGGCGCGTTCCTCCGCGAGGTCGGCGCGTTGTCGCAGGAGGACGCGCGCGGGCGCCTCCTCGCCACGGGGCTGGACGCGTGGGCCGCCGACAACGTCCTGGCGTACCTCGGCGAGCAGCGCGAGGCCTGCGGGCACATCCCCGACGACCGCACCATCGTGGTCGAGCGGTTCCGCGACGAACTGGGCGACTGGCGGGTCGTCGTGCACTCCCCCTTCGGAGCCCAGGTGCACGCTCCGTGGGCCCTCGCCCTCGGTGCCCGCCTCACCGAGCGGTACGGCATGGACGCGCAGGTCATGCACGCCGACGACGGCATCGTGCTCCGGCTCCCGGACGCCGACCTGATGGGTCTCGACCTGCTCGACCAGGAGCCCAGCGCACCCCCTGTGGAGTACGACGCCGACAAGCCCCCGGTGGGCGCCGGTGACGTCACTTTCGACAAGGGCGAGGTCAATCAGATCGTCACGGACCAGGTCGGCGGCTCGGCGCTGTTCGCCTCGCGCTTCCGTGAGTGTGCCGCCCGCGCGCTGCTGCTGCCGCGCCGCAGCCCCGGCAAGCGCACCCCGCTGTGGCAGCAGCGCCAGCGCGCCGCCCAGCTCCTGGAGGTGGCCAGCGAGTTCGGCTCCTTCCCCATCGTCCTGGAGGCGGTCAGGGAGTGCCTCCAGGACGTCTTCGACGTACCGGGCCTCACCGAGCTGATGGGCGACATCGAGTCCCGCCGCGTCCGCCTCGTCGAGATCACCACGCCCGAGCCCTCCCCCTTCGCCCGCTCCCTCCTGTTCGGGTACGTGGCGCAGTTCTTGTACGAGGGCGACTCCCCCCTGGCCGAGCGGCGCGCGGCAGCCCTCTCCCTCGACTCCAGGTTGCTCGCGGAGCTCCTCGGCCAGGCGGAACTGCGCGAGCTGCTCGACGCTGACGTCCTGGCGGAGCTGGAGCAGGAGCTCCAGTGGCGCACCGAGGACCGTCGCGTCAAGGACGCCGAAGGCGTCGCCGACCTGCTGCGGCTCCTCGGCCCGCTCACCGGGGCCGAGTTGACCGAGCGGGGAGCCGAACCGGACTGGGCGGAGGAGCTCGCGGCCGCCCGCCGTGTGATCCGGGTCCGCATCGCCGGAACGGACCACTGGGCGGCGATCGAGGACGCGGGCCGCCTGCGCGACGCCCTGGGCACCGCCCTCCCCGTGGGCGTCCCCGAGGCCTTCACCGAGCCGGTCAAGGACCCCTTGGGCGACCTCCTCGCCCGCTTCGCCCGCACGCACGGCCCGTTCACGTCCGCCGCGGCCGCGGCCCGTTTCGGGCTCGGGGCGGCGGTCACCGAGGGCGCGCTGCAACGCCTCGCGGCGAACGGCCGCGTGGTGCAGGGCGAGTTCCACCCGGCAGGCATCGGCCAGGAGTGGTGCGACGCCGCGGTGCTGCGCCGCCTGCGCCGCCGTTCCCTCGCGGCTCTGCGGCACGAGCTGGAACCGGTGCCGCCCGCCGCCCTCGCCCAGTTCCTGCCCCAGTGGCAGCACCTGAGCGGGCACGGTCTGCGCGGCATCGACGGTCTGGTGCGCGCCATCGAGCAGTTGCAGGGCGCCACGGTGCCCGCCTCCGCCCTGGAGAAGCTCGTCCTGCCCTCGCGCGTGATGGGCTACAACCCGGCGATGCTCGACGAACTGACCGCGGCCGGTGAGGTCGTCTGGGCCGGCGCCGGGTCCCTGCCGGGCAAGGACGGCTGGGTCTCCCTCTACCTGGCCGACACCGCGCCGCTGCTCCTGCCGCCCCCGCACCCCCTGGAGCTCACCGCGCTGCACCAGTCGGTCCTGGACACCCTCTCCGGAGGGTACGGCCTCTTCTTCCGCCAGATCGCCGACCAGGTCCGCGCCACCACGCACCCGGACGCCCTGGATCCGCAACTGGCCGACGCCATCTGGGAACTGGCCTGGTCCGGCATGCTCACGAACGACACCCTCGGCCCGATGCGCTCGCTCCTGGGCTCCGGCCGCACCGCAGGATCCACGGCCCACCGTGCCAAGCGCGGCGTCCCGCGCGGGCGCTACGGCAGCCTCACCGCGGCCGCCCGCACCGCCTCCCGCACCGGCCCTCCCACCGTCGCGGGCCGCTGGTCGCTGCTGCCTCCCCGCGAGCCCGACCCGACCCTGCGCGCCCACGCCCTGGCCCGCGCCCTCCTGGACCGGCACGGCGTCGTCACGCGCGGCGCGGTCGCCGCCGAAGGGGTCGAGGGCGGCTTCTCGGCGACGTACCGCGTTCTGTCCGCCTTCGAAGACAGCGGTCAGGCGCGTCGCGGCTATGTCGTCGAAGGGCTGGGCGCCGCGCAGTTCGCGATGGACGGCGCGGTGGACCGCCTGCGCGCCACCGCGAACTCCCGCGACCGCGCGGACGGTGCGCGCCCCTCGGACGCCCAGGCCGCGGTGGTCCTGGCCGCCGCCGACCCCGCCAATGCGTACGGGGCCGCGTTGTCCTGGCCCGAGCCGCCGAACGGCGCGAGCCACAAGCCGGGCCGCAAGGCGGGCTCCCTGGTCGTCCTGGTCGACGGCGAGCTGACGCTCTACATGGAGCGCGGCGGCAAGACGCTCCTGGCCTGGCCCGCCGCCCCGGACGAGCCGATCGCCGACGACCCCCGGCTGCACGCCGCCGCCGAAGCGCTGGCCTCGGCCGCCCGAGCGGGCTCGCTCGGCACGGTCACGGTGGAGCGCGTCAACGGCTCCGCCGCCCTGACGTCCCCCTTCGCCCCACTCCTGGAAGGAGCCGGTTTCCACGCCACCCCGCGCGGGCTGCGGCTGCGCGCGTGAGGGACCACGCGCCGACAGCCGACCGGTCACCCAGCCCCCGAGCCCCGGGCGCGGGCCCAGGCACCAGGCCCAGGCACCGGGTGACCGGTCGGCGTCATCTCAGCTTCCGTGGTTCTCCAGTGGCGCGACGTCTTGGTTGCGGTCCAGCGGCACGACAGTCTGATGACGCTCGGGCGGGACTACGGTCTGATGGTTGTCCAGCGGCGCGACGGACGAATGGTTCTCTGCCATGGCAGGCGTCACCACAGCACCGAGTACGCCCACGGTCAGCGCGCAGGCGGCGAGTGTCTTCCTCAAGCGGGTCACTGCAACTCCTCTGTCCAGAAGGGGATGTCCGTATGAAGCCCGGCGACGGCGCCCTGCCGTGACATCCGGCAGCATCGGGCACCGGCCGTGCTCCAGCAGTCTCAGCGCCCCTCTGGTTGTCCCGCAGCCCCCGACCGCGCTGGTAGACAAACCAACCGTGTCCTTCCGGACCCGCCCCGGTAACCACCGAAGGCCTCCCCGCCCCCGCCATGCCACCCTGGACCCATGCCCGAAGGTGACACCATCCACCAGGCGGCCCGGCGCCTGCACGTCGCCCTCGCCGGGCACACCCTCACGCGCTCCGACCTCCGCGTGCCCAAGCTCGCGACGGTCGACCTCACGGGACGCACCGTCCTGGACGTCACCCCGCGCGGAAAGCACCTCCTCACCCGCGTCGAGGGCGGGCTCACGCTCCACTCCCACCTACGGATGGACGGCTCCTGGCGGGTGTACGCCCCAGGCGAGCGCTGGCGCGGCGGCCCCGGACACCAGATCCGGGCGATCCTCGGCACCGCCGAGCGCACCGCCGTCGGTTACCGCCTGCCCGTCCTGGAACTGCTCCGCACGACCGACGAGGACAAGGCCGTGGGCCACCTGGGCCCCGACCTGCTGGGCCCCGACTGGGACCCGGAGCGCGCGCTGGGCAACCTCCTGTCCGCGCCCGACCGCGCCCTCGGCGAAGCCCTCCTGGACCAGCGCAACCTCGCGGGCATCGGCAACATCTTCAAGAGCGAGCTCTGCTTCGCCCTGGGCGTCACGCCCTGGCTGCCCGTCGGCGAGCTCACCGAGGAGACCGCCGCCCGCGTCCCCGTCCTCGCCAAGAAGTTCCTGGAAGCCAACCGGAACCGGCCCAACCGCACCACCACAGGCCTCGACCGCCCAGGACAGCGCCTCTACGTCTACGGCCGGGCACCCCGCCCCTGCCTGCGCTGCGGCACCTCGATCCGCGCGGCCGAGCAGGGCGACGGCTCCCGCAGCCGCCCCACGTACTGGTGCCCCACCTGCCAACAGGGCCCGACCCCCTGAACCTCAAGACCGCCCCCCCACACGCACTAGCAACAGCACCTAGCAACAGCACACAACGCCAGACCAGTTGACGCCCCGTCAGAGCTCGCCGTACCGTCCCGTCATGCCCGTCAAGGCGTACGACCTCACCGGACGCACCGCATTCATCACCGGCGCCGCCAGCGGCATCGGCCGCGCAACGGCCCTGCTCCTCTCGGAGGCGGGCGCCACCGTGCACTGCGCCGACCGCGACGAGCAGGGGCTCCAGGAGACCGCCGCCCTCATCGCCAAGGCAGGCGGCACCGCCCACACGTACCTCTTGGACGTGACCGACCGCGCGCAGGTCGACCGGGCAATAGCCACGGCGGCAGCAACACCCACCGGCCCGGACGGCACCCCGACCGCCCCCCGCCTCGACATCACGGCCGCCATAGCAGGCGTGATGCACAGCAGCCCGGTCCTGGAGACGCGCGACGAGGACCTCGACCGGGTCCTGAACATCAACTTCAAGGGCGTCCTGTACGTCTGCCAGGCCGCGGCACGCACCATGATCGACGCGGGCTCGGGCGGCAGCATCATCACCATGGCATCGGGCGCCGTCGACACCGGTGCCCCCGGACTCCTCTGCTACGGCGCGGCGAAAGCGGCCGTGGTCCAGCTCTCCAAGACCCTGGCCACGGAGCTCGGCCCGCACGGCATCCGCGTCAACGTCGTCGCACCCGGCTGGATCCGTACTCCCATGACGACCCGCTACGACACCGAGAAGCAGGCCCACACCGAACGCACCATGCTGCGCATGTCACCGCTCGGCCGCGTGGGCGAACCGGACGACATCGCACAGGCCGTCCTGCACCTCGCGTCGGACGCCGCGTCCTTCACGACGGGCCAGATCCTCCGCCCGAACGGCGGCGTCGCCATGCCCTGGTAGCCCGCACCCTGACGGCCCGCACCCGCCCCGCCGAAACGGCCGCCTTCCCCCACCACGCGAGGGCCGTGCGCTCCCCCGGCCACCGCAATTCCCCGTCGGGCCGCCGCGCGTGACGCTCGGGACCGGCCCCTCGTGCCGCCCTCGCCTCGCCCAGCGCGCGGGCCTTGGGCACACAGTGCACGGGCAGCACGCTCAGCCCCCACCCACCGGCCGCGACCGCCCCTTCCAGGACCCCCGCGTCGGGCGAGAAGGCGAGCCGCAGCACGCCCCACCACCAGAGGGCGCCGAGCGCCAGGAGGGGCACCCATCGCACGGCCCGCCATGTCACGGCCGCCCCGCTCACGGTTGCCACAGATGCCACCTCCCGCCCAACGCGAGATCGACGCTAAACGCCGGGGTTCACTCCCTGGGAGGGCGCACCGGCGGCGCTGGAAGCACCCGGCAGCGCCGAGAGCACCACGGCGCACGAACGGCGACGTCAACCCCTGCGCCGCCCCACGGGCAGCGGACACCCGGAGGGGTCAGCTGTTCTCCGCCTGGAACATCCAGTGGTGCTTCTCCAGGTCGGCCGTGATGCCGATGAAGATGTCCTGGCTGACCGGGTCCGCCTCACCGGTCGCCTCGACGCGCTCACGCATCCGCGTGATGACCGCCCCGAGCGCCTCCACGAGCGTCCCGACCGCGTCCACGTCCTTGACCCAGCCCTCGGGGACCTTCCCGATGCCGCTGCTCTGCGACACCGTGGCCGCGCGCCCGTCGGGCGAGACACCGAGCGTGGAGGCGCGCTCCGCAACGGTGTCCGAGTGCTGCCTGGCGGTGTCCACGACCTCGTCGAGCTGCAGGTGCACGGAGCGGAAGCGCGGGCCGACCACATTCCAGTGGATCTGCTTGGCCACCAGTGACAGGTCGACCAGGTCCACGAGCGCACCCTGCAGGGCCTCCGAGACCGTCTTCAGATCCGCATCGGACAGCGGGCTCTTCACGACGTACATCTGTCTCCTCCAACACACGAGCGAATGAGGTAAATCCCAACCAACCATGTCATAAATTAACCAAATAGGTCGATTCGCGGATGGCCGGACAACCTCTGACAACACAGAAGCCCCGACCGGGTACCCGGTCGGGGCTTCCACACACTTCTCGGCTGCTCAGCAGCAGCTCGGCATCACGCGGCGACGACGTCGACCGCCTCCGCGGGTGCCTTGATCGTGACCCGTTCCGGTGGCACGCCGGCCACGGACACGGAATTGAGCATCGAACGAACCGGTGCGCGCACCGGCTCCGGGACTGCTGCAGACTCAGCCAGCTCGGCGAGCGACAGTTCATCGCTCACTTCACGCATGAGCTCGGACATCCGTACGTCAAGCGCGTCGCAGATCGCGGAAAGCAGCTCGGAGGAAGCCTCCTTCTGCCCCCGCTCCACCTCGGAGAGATAGCCGAGCGAGACTCGGGCGGACGAGGAGACTTCGCGCAGAGTACGGCCCTGGCGCTGGCGCTGCCGACGCAGCACGTCACCAAGCAGGCGACGGAGCAGAATCATCGGTGGCTCCCTCCTCGGACCGCGTAGCCGCATCCTTCACGCCCCACCGTACCGCCTCGCGCGGCGGCCGTGCGGGGAGCGATGTCGTGTTCACTCAGGGCTGCAAACATCAATTCCCCCCGTTCTGTTCCGTATCCTGTGCCCGCCCATTCCCGGAACGTTCTCCGGTCAGCTGCTCGTGAAGCAACGTGAGCACGCTCCGTACACTCTCCATACGGATTTCCGAACGGTCGCCGTTCAACCGCAGGGCGGCCACTTTCCCACGGGCTCCGCCATCGGCGTAACCGCGCATGCTTTCGAAATCGGACACCGGGGCGGCGATATTCGGCCCCGTGACCGCGCCGTCCGGTCCCGCAACCGCCACGTACACGGTCCCGACCGGCCGGCCGTCCTGCGGTTCGGGCCCGGCGACCCCGGTGGTCGCGATCCCCCAGTCCGCGCCGAGAACCCGGCGCGCACCGTCCGCCATCTGCCGCGCGACCTCGGGATCCACGGCCCCGCGCTGGTCCAGCAGAGTGCCGTCGACGCCGAGCACGTCCCGCTTCAGCTCGGTGGCGTACGCGGTCACGGACCCCCGGAAGACCTTCGAGGCCCCCGGCACCGACGTGATCCCCGCGGCCACCAGCCCCCCGGTCAGCGACTCGGCGACGGCGAGCGTCTCCCCGCGCGCGGCCAGGAGCCGCACGAGAGCGCTCGCCTGCACCTCGGCGGCCGGGAGCCCGGGGGACGTCACTTCGCGGCCTCCCGCGCGGACTCCGCGGCTTCCGCACGCGCCTCGGCCATGCCCTGCCTGCGCAGCACGACGGCCTGCTTCACGTAGTCCAGCCCGGTCACCACCGTCAGCACGACGGCGACCGCCATCACCCAGAAGCGCAGGGTCGCGAGCGGCCCGGTCAGCGCGAGAACGTACATCCCGACGGCCGTGCCCTGCGCCAGCGTCTTCATCTTTCCGCCGCGGCTGGCCGGAATGACGCCGTAACGGATCACCCAGAACCGCAGCAGCGTGATCCCGAGCTCGCGCCCGAGGATCACTCCGGTCACCCACCAGGGCAGATCGCCGAGCCAGGACAGACAGATCAGCGCCGCCCCCATGATCGCCTTGTCGGCGATGGGGTCGGCGATCTTCCCGAAGTCCGTGACCAGGTTGTACGTGCGCGCCAGGTGTCCGTCGAAGAGATCGGTGATCATGGCCACGGCGAAGGCGGCCCAGGCGAACGAGCGCCAGGCCGGGTCGTACCCGCCGTTGCCGAGCAGCAGCATCACGAAGCCGGGCACGAGCAGCAGCCGGACCATGGTCAGCAGGTTCGCGACGTTCCACAGGCTGGCCTGATTGACCGCCGCGGCGCCCAGCTTCCCGCCGCGCACCGGCTTGGCGCTCGAAGCGCCCTGAGCGCCGGAGCCGCCCGCGGGTGCCGGGACTCCTGTCATCTGCGGACCTCCTCGAGACACTCGGCCACCAAGTCCACGCCCTCCGTGCCGACGACCTTTGCCACGACCATACGGCCGACCTGCAGGCCGTCCCCACCCGTGGCGCCCGTCAGGCGGATCTGGCCGTCGGTCTCGGGGGCCTGGTGCGCGGCCCTGCCGAGCGGGCCCTCCTCCTCGTCGAGGGATTCGACGAGGACCTCGACGGTCTCGCCGAGCCGCTCGTCGGCGCGCTGCGAGGTGAGCTCCTCGGCGAGCCGCGCGATGTGCGCGAGCCGCTCGTCGACGACGTCCTGGTCGAGCTTCTCCTCGTACGTCGCCGCTTCGGTGCCCTCCTCGTCGGAGTATCCGAAGACGCCGATGGCGTCGAGGCGCGCGCCCGTCAGGAAGCGCTCCAGCTCCGCGAGGTCCGCCTCGCTCTCGCCGGGGAAGCCCACGATGAAGTTGGACCGCACGCCGGCCTGCGGCGCCTTGGACCGGATGGTGTCCAGGAGCTCCAGGAAGCGGTCGGTGTCCCCGAAGCGCCGCATGGCGCGCAGGACGCCGGGAGCGGAGTGCTGGAAGGACAGGTCGAAGTACGGGGCGACCTTCTCGGTCGACGTGAGGACGTCGATGAGGCCGGGCCGCATCTCGGCGGGCTGCAGATAGCTGACGCGCACGCGCTCGATGCCGTCGACGGCGGCCAGCTCGGGCAGGAGCGTCTCCAGGAGCCGGATGTCGCCCAGGTCCTTGCCGTACGAAGTGTTGTTCTCCGAGACGAGCATGACCTCCTTGACGCCCTGCTCGGCGAGCCAGCGGGTCTCACCGAGGACGTCGGAGGGGCGGCGCGAGATGAAGGAGCCGCGGAAGGAGGGGATGGCGCAGAACGAGCAGCGCCGGTCGCAGCCGGAGGCCAGCTTCACCGAGGCCACGGGGTTGGTGCCGAGGCGGCGGCGCAGCGGGGCGCGCGGCCCGGACGCGGGCGCGACCCCCTCGGGAAGGTCCTGGGGGGCCGGGGCGGGCTCGGCGGGGCCGTGGCCCGGAAGGGCGACGGCGGCCTGGGCGTCCTGGCGCTCCGCGGGGCTGATCGGCAGCAGCTTGCGCCGGTCGCGCGGGGTGTGGGCCTCGACGCTGCCGCCGCTGAGGATCGTCTGCAGACGGCCGGAGATGTCGGCGTAGTCGTCGAACCCGAGCACGCCGTCGGCCTCGGGCAGGGCGTCGGCGAGCTCCTTGCCGTACCGCTCGGCCATGCAGCCGACCGCGACGACGGCCTGGGTCTTGCCGTGACCCTTCAGGTCATTGGCTTCGAGGAGGGCGTCGACGGAGTCCTTCTTGGCGGCTTCGACGAAGCCACAGGTGTTGACGACGGCGACGTCCGCGTCCTCGGCGTCCTCGACGAGCTGCCAGCCGTCCGCCTCCAAGCGGCCTGCGAGCTCCTCCGAGTCCACCTCGTTACGGGCGCAGCCAAGGGTGACAAGGGCGACGGTGCGGCGTTCGGGCATGGTCTCAAGACTACTTCGTCCGCGCCCGGGCCCCGGCCGCCAGGGTTACCCGGCGGTCGGCCCAGGGCCGCCGACCCGTCATCCAGCAGTCACCGCGCCTCGTACGGAACCGCTGGTCAGCGGCGCAAGGGAGGGCTGTCAGCCGACCTCGGGGTCGCCCTTCGTGTAGGTGAGGCGCTCCACTTGGCCGGGCTCGAATTCGTTCTCGACCTGCTTGCCGTTCACATACAGCTCGATCGCTCCGGCATCGCCGAGGACGAGGTCGACCTTCTGCTTGTCCTGGAACGTCTTGTCCTGGCCCTGCTCGAGAACGCCGTCGAAGAGCGTGCGCCCGCTGTGGTCCTTCGCCGAGATCCAGCTGCGGCCGTCCGCGGCCTGGACCTTGACCGTGACCTTGTCGCGCGGGACCCCGGCGATGGCACTGTCCGAGGGGTCGGGCTTGGGGTCGGCGGGCTTGGTGGGCTTCGGCTTCTCGGCGGACTTGGTGGGAGCCGGGGTGGAGCCTTCGGCGACCGACTTGGAGCCGTCGTCGCTGTCGTCGCCGCCGTTGAACGCGGTGAAGCCGACGAAGCCGATCACCGCGACGATCGCGGCGACCATGGCCGCGGTCCAGTTCGGACGACGCGGTTCGGAGCGGATGCGCTCGGCCTCGAAGAGGGGCGCGGCCGGTGTGGGCGCGGGCGGATGGCCGCCGTGGCCCTCGTCGTACTGGGCGACCAGTGGGGTCGGGTCGAGGCCGACGGCGCGGGCCAGCGTCCTGATGTGGCCGCGTGCGTACACATCGCCGCCGCATCGGGAGAAGTCGTCCTGTTCGATCGCGTGCACGATCGGGACGCGCACTCGGGTGGACGTGCTCACTTCGTCGACGGTCAGACCTGCGTCGATGCGGGCCTGCTGCAGGACGCGGCCGATCGAGGGCCGTTCCTCGGCCGGGCGGTCGGCCGCCCGGCTCTCGTCTGCCGGACTCTCGTCCGTGACGCGGTCGGTGCGGTCGAGGCGGTCGTCCGAAGGTCGGTCGTCTTCAGGGGAGTTACCGATGGACACGGGGGCGCCTTTCGAGCGTGTAGCCACCTGCCGGAGGTTCAGTTTAGGGGGGTCTTGAAAGGGTGGGGCAACCGGGCGGACGGACTTTGTACGCCATCAGAATGGCCGGACATCCTGATGGTGGGACATCGTGCTCTTCTCTCCCTCAACTTGACGTATGCCGAAGAGAAACGGTTGCCTGCCCTTCCCTTACGGGTGAGCCTCGCTCACCCTTCCGGGTGAGCCTCCCCGCGGATCACCGCGAGCACTCCGTCCAGCTCATCAGGTTTCACAAGAACGTCACGTGCCTTGGAGCCCTCGCTGGGCCCCACGATGGAACGCGATTCCATCAGGTCCATGAGTCTGCCGGCCTTGGCGAAGCCGACGCGCAGCTTGCGCTGCAGCATGGACGTGGACCCGAACTGTGTGGAAACCACCAGCTCAGCGGCCTGGCACAGCAGATCCAGGTCATCGCCGATGTCCTCGTCGATCTCCTTCTTCTGCTTGGTCCCGACGGTGACGTCGTCCCTGAAGACGGGCGCCATCTGGTCCTTGCAGTGCTGGACGACCGCGTGGATCTCGTCCTCGGTGACGAAGGCGCCCTGCATACGAGTGGGCTTGTTCGCACCCATCGGCAGGAACAGTCCGTCGCCCTTGCCGATGAGCTTCTCCGCACCCGGCTGGTCGAGGATGACGCGGCTGTCGGCGAGCGAGGAGGTCGCGAAGGCGAGCCGGGAGGGCACGTTCGCCTTGATCAGGCCGGTGACGACGTCCACGGAGGGGCGCTGGGTGGCAAGCACGAGGTGGATGCCGGCCGCGCGCGCCAGCTGCGTGATGCGCACGATCGAGTCCTCGACGTCGCGCGGGGCGACCATCATGAGGTCGGCGAGCTCGTCGACGATCACGAGCAGGTACGGGTAGGCCTTGAGCTCGCGCTCGCTGCCCTCGGGCGTCTTGAGCTTGCCCTCGCGCACGGCCTGGTTGAAGTCGTCGATGTGGCGGTACCCGAACGCCGCGAGGTCGTCGTAGCGCAGGTCCATCTCGCGGACGACCCACTGGAGCGCCTCGGCGGCCCGCTTGGGGTTGGTGATGATCGGCGTGATCAGGTGCGGAATGCCCTCGTACGCGGTGAGCTCGACGCGCTTGGGGTCCACCAGGACCATCCGTACGTCCTCGGGCGTCGCTCTTATCATGATCGACGTGATCAGGCAGTTGATGCAGGACGACTTGCCGGATCCGGTGGCTCCGGCCACCAGGATGTGCGGCATCTTCGCCATGTTGGCCATCACGTAGCCGCCCTCGACGTCCTTGCCGAGCGCGACGAGCATGGGGTGGTCGTCCTCGGCCGCGTCGGCCAGCCGCAGCACGTCTCCCACGTTGACCATCTCACGGTCGGTGTTCGGGATCTCGATGCCGACCGCGGACTTGCCGGGGATGGGGGAGATGATCCGGACGTCCGGGGACGCGACCGCGTACGCGATGTTCTTGGCCAGGGCCGTGATCTTCTCGACCTTCACGGCGGGGCCGAGCTCGATCTCGTAGCGCGTGACCGTCGGACCGCGCGTGAAGCCGGTGACGGCCGCGTCGACCTTGAACTCGGTGAACACGTTCGTCAGCGAGTCCACGACCGCGTCGTTCGCCGCGCTGCGGGTCTTGCCGGGGCCGCCGCGCTCCAAGAGGTCGAGCGAGGGCAGCGAGTAGGTGATGTCCCCGGAGAGCTGGAGCTGCTCGGCGCGCGGCGGCAGCTCCCGGTGGGTCTCGGGCGCGGACTTGGTGAGGTCCGGCACGGGGCCGTCGGAGCCGCCACCGGGCGTCTGCGGCTTCTTCTTGAGCTTGCCGGGCACCGGCGCGTCCGTGGCGCGCGCGGGCGGTACAGGCGCGCTGTGCTCCCGCTCCTCGCGCTGTCCGCGCTCCTCCCGCTCCCCGGAGACGCCCTGCGTCAGATCGGCGACCAGCGGCGAGGGAGGCATGCCGTGCATCACGGCGCCGTCCAGGGCCGCGGCCGCGGCGGCCGCCACGTCCACGGCGTCCATCGGCCGGTCCATGTCCGGCTGTACGGGGGCCCTGCGCGGCCTGCGGCGCTTGGTGAGCGCCTCTTCCTCGGCCAGGTCCGGGTCGTACGCGTCGGGGGCGGCGCTGCGCCTGCGCGCGGGGCGTGCGGGCAGCGCCTCGCGCCACTGCTCGTCGTAGCGCTCGTCGTCGTCCGTGAATTCGTGCGCCTCGGGCTCCGGCTGGATCACGCCGAGCTTGACCCCGAGCAGCCGCAGCCGCTGCGGGATGGCGTTGACGGGCGTCGCCGTGACGACGAGCAGCCCGAAGACGGTGAGGAGCACCAGGAGCGGCACCGCGAGGATCTCGCCCATGGTGAAGATCAGGGGTGTGGAGGCGCCCCAGCCGATCAGGCCGCCGGCGTCCCTTATCGCCTGCATGCCGTCGCTGCGCGCCGGTGAACCGCAGGCGACGTGGACCTGACCGAGGATGCCGATGACGAGGGCGGACAGGCCGATCACGATGCGGCCGTTCGCCTCGGGCTTCTCCGGGTGCCGGATGAGGCGTACGGCGATGGCGCCCAGCAGCAGCGGCACCAGCAGGTCGAGACGGCCGAACGCGCCGGTCACCAGGACCTCGACGAGGTCGCCGACCGGGCCGCGCAGATTCGACCAGGTGCCCGCCGCGACGATCAGCGCGATGCCGAGCAGCAGGAGCGCGAGACCGTCCTTGCGGTGGGCCGGGTCGAGGCCCTTGGCGCCCCGCCCTATGCCGCGGAACATCGCGCCGACCCCGTGCGCCAGGCCCAGCCAGACGGCGCGCACGAGCCGGTACACGCCCCCTGTGGGGCTGGGCGCCGGCTTGGGCGCGGGCTTCTTGGCAGCGGCCTTCTTGGCCGGTGCCTTCTTCGCGGGCGCCTTCTTTGCCGCGGTCTTCTTCGCGGGCGGTCTGGCAGCGGCCTTCTTCGCCGGAGCCTTCGTCGGCGCGGCCGCCTTCTTCGCGGGCGTCTTCTTGGCTGCGGACTGACGTGAGGCCATGGGTGTGAGGTTACCGGTGCGGGCCACTGCGGACACGTGTGCCCACTGCTTCACCCGTTCGTGTCGCCTCTGCGGAGGCGGAGAACTGACGGTGATTCACCGGGTGCCCGCGGCACGAAACCTCGCCAGTGAGGCTTCGCGCCGCGTCAGTTCTGCGAGGGAACCGAAGGGGCGCCGGTGCCGGTGCCCGGCTCCAGCGCGTCAAGAGCCCGTCGCAGACCGGTGAGTTTGCGTTCGAGATGGGCGGCGGTGGCCACCGCCGCCGCGTCCGCCGACTCGTCGTCCAGCTGCTTGGACAGCGCCTCGGCCTGCTCCTCGACCGCGGCGAGCCGCGCCGACAGCTCGGCGAGCAGCCCCGCGGGCTCCTTCGCGTCACCGGCAGCGGCCTTGCCGCCGCCCTCCAGCTGGAGCCGCAGCAGCGCCGCCTGCTCCCGCAGTTGGCAGTTCTTCATGTACAGCTCGACGAACACCGAGACCTTCGCGCGCAGCACCCACGGGTCGAAAGGCTTCGAGATGTAGTCCACAGCGCCCGCGGCGTACCCGCGGAAGGTGTGGTGCGGCCCGTGGTTGATGGCGGTGAGGAAGATGATCGGGATGTCCCGGGTCCGCTCCCGCCGCTTGATGTGCGCCGCGGTTTCGAAACCGTCCATTCCTGGCATCTGGACGTCCAGCAGAATGACTGCGAAGTCGTCCGTGAGTAGTGCTTTGAGCGCTTCCTCCCCGGACGATGCCCGCACCAGTGTCTGATCGAGCGCAGAGAGGATGGCCTCCAGCGCCAGCAGATTCTCCGGCCGGTCATCGACCAGGAGGATCTTGGCCTTCTGCACCATGGCCCGCCCTCCTCGCCCCGGCGAAACACCGGGCGCCGCCCCAGAGGACGACTCCCTTGCGCCGCCCGTCCTTGTGCCGGTCATGGTAGCCGCACCCCGCCTGTCGCCACACCCTGTCACCGCGATGTCACTGTGCACGTAGCAGAAACGCGGTGGGAGACCAGAAGGTTCCCCGAATACCGCGGTTCTACACGACCTCCGCCACACTCTGTCAGCAACTCCGTGTGACGAAGCCGGTTCTCGGTCACTGTGCGCGCATCCACTGCTCCATGACCGACAACAGGTGATCCGGGTCGACCGGCTTCGTAACGTAATCGGAAGCTCCGGAGTCGATCGCCTTCTCCCGGTCGCCCTTCATCGCCTTCGCGGTGAGCGCGATGATCGGGAGCCCGGCGAACTGCGGCATCCTGCGGATCGCCGTCGTCGTCGCGTACCCGTCCATCTCGGGCATCATGATGTCCATCAGAACAACCGTCACATCGTCGTGCTGTTCCAGCACTTCAATGCCTTCACGGCCGTTCTCCGCGTACAGCACCGCCAGACCGTGCTGTTCCAGGACGCTGGTGAGTGCGAAGACGTTGCGGATGTCGTCGTCGACGATCAGCACCTTCTCGCCGCCGAAGTGGAAACCGGGCCGCGCCGCGGCCGGTGTCTCCTGGCCCGTGGACGGCCACGGCTCCTGCGCCCGCTGCTCCTCCTGGGCTCCGCCCACCGGCTGGCCCGGCAGCGCCGAGGGCTCCTGCGGGGGCGCGGAACGGCGCCGCCTGCGGAAGAGCGACGAGGTCCCCAGCGGCTCCTCGCGGCGCGCCGGAGCGGCCTCCGGCTGTGCGGTGCCCTCGGCGGCGGGAGCCTCCTCCAGGGCGGGCAGTTCGCGCGGCTGGGGCGAGGGCGCCAGCTGCGCATAGCCCTGGGGCGGCAGTTCGCTCGGGTGCAGCGGCAAATAGAGCGTGAACGTGGAGCCGCGTCCCGGCTCGCTCTGCGCATGGATCTCACCGCCGAGCAGTCGCGCGATCTCCCGGCTGATGGAGAGGCCGAGGCCGGTGCCGCCGTACTTCCTGCTGGTCGTGCCGTCCGCCTGCTTGAACGCCTCGAAGATGACGCGCATCTTGCTGGCGGCGATGCCGATGCCGGTGTCCGTCACCGAGAAGGCGATCAGGTCGGCGTCGGCGTCGCGCAGCGAACCCGCCTCCAGGAGCTGCTCGCGGATCGCGTTGGGCACGTCGTTGTTGGCGTGCCGGATCACCAGCTCGACCGCTCCGGAGTCGGTGAACTTCACCGCGTTCGACAGCAGGTTGCGCAGCACCTGCAGCAGGCGCTGCTCGTCCGTGTGCAGCGTCGCGGGCAGCTCCGGGGACACACGTACGGAGAAGTCGAGTCCCTTCTCCGCGGTCAGCGGCCGGAAAGTGGCCTCTACGTAGTCAACGAGTTGGACCAGGGCGATGCGCGTCGGGGAGACGTCCATCTTGCCCGCCTCGACCTTCGACAGGTCGAGGATGTCGTTGATGAGCTGCAGCAGGTCCGAGCCCGCGCCGTGGATCGTCTCGGCGAACTCGACCTGCTTGGGGGTGAGGTTCGCGTCGGCGTTGTCGGCGAGCAACTTGGCCAGGATCAAGAGGGAGTTGAGCGGCGTACGCAGCTCGTGCGACATGTTCGCGAGGAACTCGGACTTGTAGCGCATCGAGACCGCGAGCTGCTCGGCCCGCTCCTCCAGGACCTGCCTGGCCTCTTCGATCTCGGTGTTCTTGACCTCGATGTCACGGTTCTGCTGGGCCAGCAGCTCGGCCTTGTCCTCCAGCTCGGCGTTCGAGTCCTGAAGGGCCTTCTGCCGGTTCTCCAACTCGGCCGAGCGCTCCCGCAGCTGCTCGGTCAGCTCCTGCGACTGCTTGAGCAGCACCTCGGTCTTGGTGTTGACGCTGATGGTGTTGACGCTCGTCGCGATCATCTCGGCGATCTGGCTGAGGAAGTCCTTCTGGATCTGCGTGAAGGGCTGGAAGGCGGCCAGCTCGATCACCCCGAGCACGGTCCCCTCGAAGAGCACGGGAAGCACGATGACCTGCGCGGGCGGCGCCTCCCCGAGACCGGACGCGATCCGCAGGTAACCGGAGGGCGCGTTCTCCACGAGGATGGTGCGCCGCTCCTTCGCGGCCGTCCCGATGAGCGTCTCGCCGGGCCGGAAGGACGTCGGCATCGACCCCATCGAGTAGCCGTAACTACCGAGCATGCGCAGCTCGTACGCGTCCTCGTGATCGCCCCCGAGATCCTGCCCGTCGTCCGTGGGCATCGCCAGGAAGAACGCGCCGTGCTGCGCGGAGACCACCGGCGTCAGCTCGCTCATGATCAGCGAGGCGACGTCGTCCAGATCGCGGCGGCCCTGCATCAGGCCGGAGATCCGCGCGAGGTTGCCCTTGAGCCAGTCCTGTTCCTTGTTGGCGAGGGTGGTGTCGCGCAGGTTCGCGATCATGGTGTTGATGTTGTCCTGGAGGACCTGGATCTCGCCGGCCGCGTCGACCTCGATCTTCAGGTTGAGGTCGCCCCGGGTCACCGCGGTGGCGACCTTCGCGATGGCGCGCACCTGACGGGTCAGGTTCCCCGCCATCTCGTTCACGGACTCGGTGAGGTCGCGCCACGTGCCGTCGACGTCCCGCACCCGCGCCTGACCGCCCAGCTGGCCCTCGGTGCCCACCTCGCGGGCCACCCGCGTCACCTGCTCGGCGAACGACGACAGCTGGTCGACCATGGTGTTGATCGTGGTCTTGAGCTCCAGGATCTCGCCCCGGGCGTCGATGTCGATCTTCTTGGTCAGATCGCCCTTGGCGATCGCGGTGGTCACCATCGCGATGTTGCGGACCTGGCCGGTCAGGTTGGACGCCATCGAGTTCACGGACTCGGTGAGGTCCTTCCACGTACCGGAGACCCCCGGCACGCGCGCCTGGCCGCCCAGGATGCCGTCCGTGCCCACCTCGCGGGCCACCCGCGTGACCTCGTCGGCGAACGAACTCAGCGTCGTCACCATGGTGTTGACCGTGTCGGCGAGCTGCGCGACCTCGCCGCGCGCCTCGACCGTGACCTTCTTGGTGAGGTCGCCGTTGGCGACCGCAGCCGAGACCTGGGAGATGTTCCGAACCTGGCTGGTCAGGTTGTTGGCCATCAGGTTGACGTTGTCGCTCAGGTCCTTCCAGATGCCCGTGACGCCCGGCACGCGCGCCTGGCCGCCCAGCTGGCCCTCGGTGCCCACCTCGCGGGCCACCCGCGTCACCTGCTCGGCGAAGGACGACAGCTGGTCGACCATCGTGTTGACGGTCGTGACGAGTTCGAGGATCTCGCCCTTCGCGTCGACGGTGATCTTCTTGGAGAGGTCGCCCATGGCGACGGCCGTCGTGACCTCGGCGATGTTCCGCACCTGCAGGGTGAGGTTGTTCGCCATGCCGTTCACGGACTGGGTGAGGTCCTTCCAGGTGCCCGAGACGCCCTGGACCTCGGCCTGACCGCCGAGGATGCCGTCCGTGCCCACCTCGCGGGAGACCCGGGTGACCTGCTCGGCGAAGGCGGACAGCTGGTCCACCATCGTGTTCAGGGTGTTCTTCAGCTCCAGGATCTCGCCGCGCGCGTCCACGTCGATCTTCTGGGACAGGTCACCGCGGGCCACCGCCGTCGCGACCTGCGCGATGTTGCGGACCTGCGCGGTGAGGTTCCCGGCCATGCCGTTCACGGAGTCCGTCAGATCGCGCCACACACCGGCCACACCGGGCACCTGCGCCTGCCCGCCGAGGCGCCCCTCGGTGCCCACCTCGCGGGCGACCCGGGTCACCTGGTCCGCGAACGCGGAGAGCTGGTCGACCATCGTGTTGATGGTGTTCTTCAGCTCCAGGATCTCGCCGCGCGCGTCGACCTCGATCTTCTGGGACAGGTCACCGCGCGCCACCGCAGTCGTCACCTGCGCGATCTGACGCACCTGCGACGTCAGGTTCCCCGCCATGAAGTTGACGGAGTCCGTCAGGTCCTTCCACGTACCGCTCACGCCGTCCACGCGGGCCTGACCGCCGAGGCGCCCCTCCGTACCCACGTCGCGCGCCATCCGCGTGACCTGGTCGGCGAACGACGACAGCTGGTCCACCATCGTGTTCACGGTGTTCTTCAGCTGGAGCATCTCGCCGGAGACGTCCACGGTGACCTTCTGCGACAGGTCGCCGTTCGCCACCGCCGTCGTCACCTGGGCGATGTTCCTGACCTGCCCGGTGAGGTTGCGGAAGGCGGTGTTCACCGAGTCGGTGAGGTCCTTCCACGTACCGGCCGCGCCCTGCACCTGCGCCTGGCCGCCGAGCTCACCCTCGACACCGATCTCCCGCGCCACACGCGTCACTTCGGAACCGAAGGCCGACAGCTGGTCCACCATCGTGTTCACGGTGTTCTTCAGCTCGAGCATCTCGCCCGCGACATCGACCGTGACCTTCTGCGACAGATCGCCGTTCGCCACCGCCGTCGTCACCGTCGCGATGTCCCGCACCTGCGTGGTGAGGTTCCGGAAGACCGTGTTGACCGAGTCCGTCAGGTCCTTCCACGTCCCGGCGGCACCCGGCACGTTCGCCTGACCGCCCAGCTGCCCCTCGGCACCGACCTCGTTCGCCACCCGGGTGACCTCGTCCGCGAACGTACGCAGCGTCTCGGTCATCTGGTTGATGGTCTCGGCGAGCTGGGCGACCTCGCCGCGCGCGCTCACCGTCACCTTCCTGGACAGGTCACCGTTCGCGACCGCCGTCGTGACCTCGGCGATGCCGCGCACCTGGGCGGTGAGGTTGCCTGCCATGAGGTTCACCGAATCGGTGAGGTCCTTCCACACGCCCGCCACACCCGGCACCTGCGCCTGGCCACCGAGCTCGCCCTCCGTGCCGACCTCCCGGGCGACGCGCGTCACCTCGGACGAGAACGACGAGAGCTGGTCCACCATCGTGTTGACGGTGTTCTTCAACTCCAGCATCTCGCCGGCGACATGGACGGTGACCTTCCGCGACAGGTCGCCCTTGGCCACGGCCGTCGTCACCAGCGCGATGTCCCGCACCTGTGCGGTCAGGCGGTACGCCATGGTGTTCACGGAGTCCGTGAGGTCCTTCCACGAACCGGACATGCCGCGCACCCTGGCCTGCCCGCCGAGCTTGCCCTCGGTGCCGACCTCGCTGGCCACGCGCGTGACCTCGTCCGTGAAGGTGGAGAGCTGGTCGACGAGGTTGTTGACCGTCCGCCCGACCTTCAGGAACTCGCCGCGCAGCGGATGACCGTTCCCGTCGGCCCCCGGCGCCCGCAGCTCCATGCGCTGCTCCAGGTCGCCGTCCGCCACCGCGGAAAGGACCCGGCCGACCTCGGAGACCGGACGTACGAGATCGTCGACCAGCGCGTTCGACGCGTCGATCGCGGCCGCCCACGAGCCCTCGCTCGCGCCGCCCTCCAGCCGCTCCGTGAGTTTTCCCTCACGTCCGACCATCCGCCGCACCCGAGACAGCTCACCCGTCAGATGCAGATTCCGGTCGGCGACCTCATTGAATACGGCGGCGATCTCCGACATGACGTCGTCGCCGGAGACCGTGAGCCGCTTGCGGAAATTGCCGTCCCGCATCGCCACCAAGGCCGCCAGGAGCCTGTTCAGAGCCGCCGCATCCACGGACGCCGTCGTCCCGTTGCGCGGTTTGCGCTGTTTGTTCAGGGACTGTCCGTCTTTCGCGCGCGTCTTAGTGCCCCGCGTCGCTGCGCCAGACTCCACTGTGTCCCTCCCGCAAGGGTCGACCGGTACTGCTCGGGTTGTTCTGCCCTGTCTCCATGAAGCTTGCCCAGTGTTTCACCATGGCCGAACCAGGCCATAACAGTTCGGCAGCTTCGCACACCGTCCGCACACCCTCCGGGCGGAAACACTGACGACCGGCATCAGCATGGACGGCGAAGGTAAGTAACCTTGCATCCGGCTGTCCAACCACCCCGGTCCTGCCCGGCCTGGGCGGTGGTACACGAAACAAGCGGGCATCGGAGGGGCGGCCGCACCATGGGTTCGGGAGAACTGGGCGTCGATACAGTCGACACTGTCGATACTCGTACGAGGAGTGCTGTGATCACCGCGCGTGCGGCTGCCACCTTCGACCCCGTCGGGCGTTCCGTCGCGACGGCCCGCTCCTTCGTGCGCGACACCCTCCAGGGGTGGGGGTTCTCCGACGTCATCGACGATGCCGTGGTCCTCACCAGCGAGCTGGTCACCAACGCCGTGGTGCACGCAGGCACGGCCGCCGACGTCGAGTGCCTGCGCAGCGAGGACGCCGTCCGCATCCAGGTCTCCGACCGGTATCCGGAACGGGAGATCCCGCTCCAGCAGTCCTCCGTGAACATGGGCAGCCCCGACCGCGAGGGCGGCCGCGGCCTCCAGCTCTGCGCCGCGCTCGCCACCCGCTGGGGCGTCGACTACACCCCCACGCACAAACAGGTCTGGTTCCAGCTCGACCTGCCGCAGCGCTCCGTCGGTACCCGCGCCGCGGGCCCCTCGCTCCCGGCCGACCTCCTGCCCATCGCCGACGGCAGGGTCCGCGTCGCCGTCATCCAGATCGACCGCCTGGGCGCCATCTCCGCCTGGAACGAAGACGCCGAGGAACTCTTCGGGTACGGCGCCGAGCAGGTCATGGGCAAGCCCCTCAACGACCTGGCGGCCTGGCCCCACACGCCGGGCACCAGCACCGGCATCGCCGAGGCCCTCCAGCTCTCCCGCTGGGAGGGGAGTTACGGCGTCCGCAACGCCCACGGCCGCGTGATCCCCGTGTACGCCTCGCACCTGCGCGTCCGCGACGCCGACGGCGAACCGTCCACGGTCTGCCTCCTCGTGCGCGACGAGGAGCGCGCCGTGCTCCAGACCCCGCTGCGCGGCACGGCCCCCGAACCCGGCTCCCTCAGCGAGCCGCACGCCGCGGACCCCTTCGAGGTGTTCATCGGCTCCCCCGCCCCCGACGACCTCGACGGCCTGCTCCAGCGCACCGTCGAGCGCGCCCGCGACATGCTCGACGGCGACGCGGCGTTCCTGCTCCTGGCCACGGACGACGAGACCGAGCTCGAAGTGCGCGCCTCCACGGGCCTGCCGTCGGCCCGCCAGCGCTTCGCCCGCGTCCAGGTCGAGTCGGCCCCGGGGCGCTACGGCTCCGCCCGCATGCCGGCCGTCCACGAGGACCTCACGGTGGTGCCGGGCGCGGTCCCGCTGCTCTCCGGCACCGGCATGCGCTCCGTCGTCACGGTCCCCCTGAAGGTGGAGGGCCGCCTCACGGGCTCCCTGGGAGTCGCCGCCGAGGCCTCCGGGCGGTACTCGAACGAGGAGGCCCTGCGTCTCCAGTTCGCCGCCGACCGCATCGCCCTGGCCGTGGAATCCGCCCGCCTCGGCGAGCTGGAAAGGCTCCGCCGCGGCTCGCTCTCCTTCCTCGTCGAGGCCTCCGACCTCCTCGCGGGTACCCTCGACCGCGACCAGACGCTGGCCCTCATGGCCCAGATGACGGTCCCGACGCTCGCCACCTGGTGCGCCGTCTACACGATCGCCGACCAGTCCGCCGAGCCCTATCTCTCGTACGTCCTGCACGAGGACGAGGAGCGCATCGACGGCCTCAAGGCCCTCCTCTCCAAGATCGCGCCGCCGGATCCGGTGCCCACCCCGGGCGCCCGCGTCTGGGCCGCCCCTTCCGAAGCCGCCCACGAGGACGCCCTGCGCACCTCCATGCGCAGCCTGGGCCTGGGCGAACCCCCGGACCTCAGCTCGGGCATCGGCACGACGCTCTCCACCGCATCGGCGGTCGGCGGCGAGACCGTGGTCCTCCCGCTGGTCGCCCGCAACCGCGTCATCGGGATGCTCACCCTCGGCAAGCCGGCCGACGAGCACTTCCGCCAAGAGATCCTGGAATTGGCCGAAGATCTCTCCCGCCGAGCCGCCCTGGCGCTCGACAACGCCCGTCTCTACTCCGAGCGCATGGCAATCAGCCAGTCCCTCCAGCGCAGTCTGCTGCCGCCGGGACTCCCCCAGGTGCCGGGCGTCGAGGTCGAGGTCATCTACCGCGCGGCCGGCGAGGGCAACGAAGTCGGCGGCGACTTCTACGACCTCTTCCCGATCCGCGACGGCGCGTACGGCTTCGCGATCGGCGACGTCTGCGGCACGGGCCCGGAGGCCGCGGCCGTCACGGGCCTCGCCCGGCACGCCCTGCGCCTGCTCGCCCGCGAGGGCTTCGGCGGCCCCGCGGTCCTCGAACGCCTCAATGCCGCGATCCTCGACGAGGGAGCCCGCAGCCGCTTCCTGACGCTCCTGTACGGCGAGTTGTGGCCCCAGGAGGACGGCTCCGCGGTCCTGAAGATCGTCTGCGCCGGCCATCCGCTGCCGCTGCGCCTGCGCCAGGACGGCACGGTCGAGCCGTACGCGGAACCTCAGCCCCTGCTCGGCGTCATGGACGACCTCGAACTGTACGAGCAGACGATGACGCTCGACCCGGGCGATGTCCTGCTGTGCGTCACCGACGGCGTCACGGAGCGCCGCGAGGGAACCCGCATGCTCGGCGACGACGGCCTCGCCGACGTCCTCACGACCTGCACGGGCCTGACGGCGGGCGCGGTCGCGGCACGCATCATGCGCGCGGTGGAGCGCTTCGCCACGGACGCCCCGTCCGACGACATGGCGATCCTCGCGATGCGCGTCCCCGGCCTCCAGAAGGACTGAGGCTTCCGGGGCACCGCCATCCGGACGGTGCCCCGGAAGCCCTGCATACACCCTCGGGATTCGCCCCGGACACGAAAAAGGCCTCCGCCCAACCGGGCGGAGGCCTTTCCTGCTTGAGCCCCCAAGCGGAATCGAACCGCTGACCTTCTCCTTACCATGGAGACGCTCTACCGACTGAGCTATAGGGGCCTGTTGTCCTTCGGGGTTTTCCCCGCGGCAACGGAATAGATCATACCTGAAATCGAAGGTGCCTCGAACCGCCCCTTCCTCTGGACCACCCGCGCCGACGCTGCCACTCTGCGGCCATGCCGACCCGACCCGGTAAGCATGTGAAGTACGCCTGTCCGGTGGCCCTCACCGTGTTGCTCCTGCCCCTCGCGGCATGCGGATCCGACGACGCGGACAACGCCCCGGACCGCACCCCCAGCAAGAAGGCGGCAGCTGCCGAGACCCCGCGCTCGGGCGACCAGAAGGTCACGATCTCCTGGAAGGGCCACAAACGCGTCTACACCGTCCATGCCCCGCCCGGCTTCTCCCGCACCAAGAGTCTCCCGCTCGTCGTCGCCATGCACCCGTATCCGGGCGACGGCAGAGCCGCAGCCGCCATCAGCGGACTCAACACCAAGGCGGACGAGGAGAACTTCCTCGTCGCCTATCCCGACGGCCTGAACAAAGGCTTCAACGCTTTGCTGTGCTGCGGCACCGAAGACGACGTGGGCTTCATCCGCACCATGACGAAACGACTGACCAGCACATGGAACGCCGACCCGGACCGGGTCTACGCGACCGGCATCTCCAACGGCGGCGACATGTCGTACAAGCTCGCCGTCGAACTCCCCCACACCTTCGCGGCCATCGCCCCGGTCAGCGGCGGATACCTCGGCGCCGATACCGAGGACGCTTCCTACAT
Organism: Streptomyces atriruber; assembly: GCF_001418325.1. Classification (GTDB taxonomy): domain Bacteria; phylum Actinomycetota; class Actinomycetes; order Streptomycetales; family Streptomycetaceae; genus Streptomyces; species Streptomyces atriruber. The sequence continues at coordinate 72,706 of NZ_LIPN01000052.1, forward strand.
ACCGAAGACCCCGGTCTCCGTCATCACGTTCCTCGGCGGCGCCGACCAGTACTTCGCCGCGATGAACAAGGGCATCAGGACCTGGCAGCAACGCATGTCCTGCACCCCGGAGCGCCCCGAAACACTCAAGAACCACATCAAGAAGACAGTCGCCGAGTGCCGGGACGGCTCGGACGTGGTCGTCTACCGGCTGCGCGACATGGGCCATGCCTGGCCGAACGGCGCGGGCGGCGGAATGTCCGACCCCACCGCAGGCGTCCACGCGACCGACCTGATGTGGGAGTTCTTCAAGTCCCACTCCAGGACGGCCGCGTAGAGCTCAGAAGGCCGGCTGCAGAAGCCCACCGAGCGCGTTGCACGCGGACACGACGCGCTGAAGTTCGCGCCGCGTCATGGAGGCGCCCACCGGCAGCGCCAGCGTCTCGTCCGCGGCCCGTTCGGTCTCGGGCAGCCGCACGTCCCGCCAGAACTGCGGCATGCGGTGCACGGGAGTCTTCACCGGCACATGGCAGTCGACGCCCTTGGCCCGTACGGCACGTGCGAACGCGTCCCGGTCGGGCCGACCGTTCCCGGGCACGCGCACGACGTACTGCTCGTAGCTGTGCCCCTCACCGCCATCGGGTGTCACGACGCCGCTGAGCCGCCCACTGAGATACGCGGCATGCGCCCTCCGACGCGACAGCCCGTCGTACGAAGCCTCCGACTCGCCCTGCTCCAGGACGAGCAGCCCGTGACGCTGCCCTACGTCCCGCAGCCGCCGCACATCGGCCTGGTTGCCGAAGCGGTGCACTACGACGACGGCGGCCGTCCGCGGGGTGACCACGGCGGCGACGGCGTCGGGATCGAGGCAGTACGTGGTGGCCTCTATGTCCGCGAAGACGGGCACCGCTCCCGCGAGGGTCACGGCTTCGGCCACCTCGGTGTTCCCGTAGGCGGGCACGACGACCTCGTCACCGGTACCGATGCCGGCGGCGCGCAACATTCCAACTGTCCCCATGTCGCGGATGTTGGCTGCGCAACGTGAACGGCAAGTAACAGAAAACAAAAAAGAGCTGGTCCCTGAACCGAAGTTCAGGGACCAGCTCTTATTAAAATGAGTTCGGCGGCGTCCTACTCTCCCACAGGGTCCCCCCTGCAGTACCATCGGCGCTGTGAGGCTTAGCTTCCGGGTTCGGAATGTAACCGGGCGTTTCCCTCACGCTATGACCACCGAAACAATATGAAACTGTCAACCGGAGCCGTGGCACATGGCTACGACGGTTGTTCGTGGTTTCAGAACCAACACAGTGGACGCGAGCAACTGAGGACAAGCCCTCGGCCTATTAGTACCAGTCACCTCCACCCGTTACCGGGCTTCCAGATCTGGCCTATCAACCCAGTCGTCTACTGGGAGCCTTAACCCCTCAAAGGGGGTGGGAATACTCATCTCGAAGCAGGCTTCCCGCTTAGATGCTTTCAGCGGTTATCCTTTCCGAACGTAGCCAACCAGCCATGCCCTTGGCAGGACAACTGGCACACCAGAGGTTCGTCCGTCCCGGTCCTCTCGTACTAGGGACAGCCCTTCTCAATATTCCTACGCGCACAGAGGATAGGGACCGAACTGTCTCACGACGTTCTAAACCCAGCTCGCGTACCGCTTTAATGGGCGAACAGCCCAACCCTTGGGACCGACTCCAGCCCCAGGATGCGACGAGCCGACATCGAGGTGCCAAACCATCCCGTCGATATGGACTCTTGGGGAAGATCAGCCTGTTATCCCCGGGGTACCTTTTATCCGTTGAGCGACGGCGCTTCCACAAGCCACCGCCGGATCACTAGTCCCGACTTTCGTCCCTGCTCGACCCGTCGGTCTCACAGTCAAGCTCCCTTGTGCACTTACACTCAACACCTGATTACCAACCAGGCTGAGGGAACCTTTGGGCGCCTCCGTTACTCTTTGGGAGGCAACCGCCCCAGTTAAACTACCCATCAGACACTGTCCCTGATCCGGATCACGGACCGAGGTTAGACATCCAGCACGACCAGAGTGGTATTTCAACGTTGACTCCACGAACACTGGCGTGCCCGCTTCACAGTCTCCCACCTATCCTACACAAGCCGAACCGAACACCAATATCAAACTGTAGTAAAGGTCCCGGGGTCTTTCCGTCCTTCTGCGCGAAACGAGCATCTTTACTCGTAGTGCAATTTCACCGGGCCTATGGTTGAGACAGTCGAGAAGTCGTTACGCCATTCGTGCAGGTCGGAACTTACCCGACAAGGAATTTCGCTACCTTAGGATGGTTATAGTTACCACCGCCGTTTACTGGCGCTTAAGTTCTCAGCTTCGCACGCCCGAAAGCGCACTAACCGGTCCCCTTAACGTTCCAGCACCGGGCAGGCGTCAGTCCGTATACATCGCCTTACGGCTTCGCACGGACCTGTGTTTTTAGTAAACAGTCGCTTCTCGCTGGTCTCTGCGGCCACCCCCAGCTCACGGAGTAAATCCGATCACCAGTGATGGCCCCCCTTCTCCCGAAGTTACGGGGGCATTTTGCCGAGTTCCTTAACCATAGTTCACCCGAACGCCTCGGTATTCTCTACCTGACCACCTGAGTCGGTTTAGGGTACGGGCCGCCATGAAACTCGCTAGAGGCTTTTCTCGACAGCATAGGATCATCCACTTCACCACAATCGGCTCGGCATCAGGTCTCAGGCACAAGCTGTCCGGATTTACCTAGACAGCGCCCTACACCCTTACCCCGGGACAACCACCGCCCGGGCTGGACTACCTTCCTGCGTCACCCCATCACTCACCTACTACAAGTCTGGTCCGTCGGCTCCACCACTTCCCTTTGCCCGAAGGCTCCAGGACGGCTTCACGGACTTAGCATCGCCTGATTCAATGTTTGACGCTTCACAGCGGGTACCGGAATATCAACCGGTTATCCATCGA
>NZ_LIPN01000520.1 GCF_001418325.1 Streptomyces atriruber
GGTGCGGGGAGAGTCCGGGACGGGCGTGTCCCGTCTGGTGGACGAGGTCCTCGTTGAGACGGAGTTCGCCGGGGGGACACAGTTGCGCGGGACGTGCCCAGAGCCGAGGGGGGGGGGGAGGGGCGGCCCCGACGTCGGCCAGGACGCTGCCGCGGCGAGGGGGGCGGGTGTTGCCGGGCCGAGTGAGGCGACCGTGGGCAAGCCGCTCCATGCGACCCACGTATCCGCGCCCGGCAAAGCCGATGTCGCCGCACCCAGCGGGGTTGACCTGCCTGCGCCCGGTGAGGCCGGTCCGGCCGTGTCGAGTGACGCCACCGTTGCCGACCCCCGCGGGGTCGGCGCAGCCGCGCAGGTGCCTGCGGCGCCCGAAGTTCGAGGCGGCAGTGCGCCAACTCATCCGCCCCTCTCCCCCGCCGCCGACGTCTCACACCTTCCGTCCGTCCCGCCGGGCTCGGGCACGCGCACCTCCGTCGCCGCCGTCACGGAATCACCCGTCGACCATGCCCTCGCCCCCATAGCGGACGCCCTCGCCGGGCTGCCGTGCCGTCCCGGCGGTCCAGAGCGGTCCCTTCCCGCCATCGCCGGGATCGTGGGACTCCTCGTACCCGAATTGGCCGAGCAGTTGCCGGAACCGCCCGCGGCCGCGGCCGACCCTGCGTCGCGGCGTGCGATGTTGCCGCGTGCCGTCGCGGCGTTGCTGGCGGGGCTGGGGGACGCAGTCCTGGTCGTGGAGGACGTCCACCACGCGCACCCCGCCACCCTCGCCCTGCTCCACCACCTGATGAGCGCGATGCCGCCCCGGCTGCGGCTGGTAGTAACCGAGGACGCCGCACCCGGCCTGCCGCTCTTCGGGGTCGGCTTGGCGGTGCGGACCCCGGTGACGGAGATCGACGTCCGGCCCTGGACGTGCGGGGAGACCGAGGAGTTCGTACGCCGGTGGCTGCACGTCCACCGTCCGCAGCACGTCGAGGAGTTGCACGATCTGGTCGTCCTGGTGCACGAGTGGGCCGGTGGCCTCCCGGAGGTCGCCGAGGCCCTGTTGCGAGCCGCCGAAGAGCTGCTGCGCGCTCGGGCGGAGGGCGGCCGCCGCACCCCCTTGGCCGCGGTCGAAAGCCGGAAGGTGCGGGACATCGGAAGTGCCGGTCCGCCGATGACAGCAGCAGGAAACCGCCGTCCGGAGAGCGATGCACCTCACGCGCGGGCCGACGGCGCCGACGCCTGCCGAACACACCAAGAGCCGACCGCCCTGGACGGCATCGGCGCGACGGAGACAGCGCCGACACCCATCGGCTGCGCAAGCGCGCTGCCGGCCACGGACTCCGTGCTCGCGGCCGTGCGGTCCGTGGGCGTTCCGCCCCCGCTCCGGCGCGATTTCGCACTGCGGTACGCCCGCCTCGACGAGGACGCCCGGCGCATCGTCGAGGCGGCGGCGGTGCTCGGCCACCCCGTGCCGGTCGCCGTGCTCGCCGAAGTGGGCGACGTCGCTCCCGACCGCGCCGGGGCGGCCGTGGAGACGTGCCTGCGACGGGCCGTGCTGCGGGCCGTGCTGCGGGCCGACGGCCCTCGCCCCGTCTTCCGCCATCCGCTGGACCGTCGCGCCGCGCTGGCGCGCATGCCCGGGCCCCGGCTGGCCCGGTTGAGTCTGCGCGCCGCGCGGGCCCTGCACCGGGGCGGTGACGGTCCGCTGCCGCTGGTCGACCTCGCCCGGCTGTACCGGGCGGCCGGGCGCGTACGCGAGGGGGTACGCTGCCTCGTCGCCGCGGCCGACCGGGCCGCCACGGCCGGCGACTACTCCACCGCGACCAACCTCTACACCCACGCCGTCGATCAGGACCCACGCACCGACGGCCGCATCCGCACCGTCGCGAAACTCGCACGCACGGCCCAACTCGCCCGCGCCGACGGGCGCGTGGTCGCCGCGGTACGGCGCGTCCTCGACGAGGACGCCCCGCCGCCCCGACTGCGCGGCGAGATCCGGCTGCACCTGAGCGTCGTGCTCCGCAACCAGAGCGGCGGGGCGCTGGACAGCCTGGCCGAGGTGGCCCGCGCCATACCCGATCTCGAGCTGACGGACCCGCAGACCGCCGCGCGCGCCATGGCGGTCGCCGCCATCCCGTCCATCAAGGGCTGGCCCGTCGACCGTCATCTGCACTGGCTGGACCGGTGCGAGGCGCTCGACGGCCAGGTCACGGAGCCGGGTGCCCGCGCCGCCATCGCCGCGAACCGGGCAACCGCGCTGATGTTGCTCGGCGATCCCCGCGCCTGGGCCGCCGCGGACGCGCTGCGCGGTCCGGCCGCGACCGCCATGGAAGCCGCGCACCACGCACGCGGCTGGACCAATCTGGCGCACGCGGCCACCGCACTCGGGTACGACGCACGGGCCCGCGAGTTCCTCGCGCGGGCCGCCCACGGCCTCGCCGAGACCAGCAGCCCCTACCTGGAAGGACTCACGCAGACCGCCCAGTTGGTGCTCGGCTGGCACGAGGGACGGTGGGACGGGCTGCACGCCGCGGCCGACCGCACCACGCGGCTCTACGCGGAGATACCCGACCTGACCGCCGAGGCCATGCTGGTCCGCGGCCTGACCGGGCTGCACGTCCTCGGCGACGTCCCGCAGGCCCGACGCGACCTGGCGGAGGCGGCCCGGACCACGCGCTACGACACCGGCGTCATCCTCACCGCCGCTGCCGCCGCCACGGCCCGCGTCCATCTGGAGGCCGGACGCCCCGGCCAGGCGTGCGAGGCGGTGGAGGAGACGCTGCACCGCCTGGAGCGCACCGGTGGCTGGGTGTGGGCGGGCGAGGTGGCGCCCACCGCGGTGGAGGCCCTGTACGGCAGCGGGCAGGG
>NZ_LIPN01000521.1 GCF_001418325.1 Streptomyces atriruber
CCAGTGGGGCCTCAAGCAGGCCCGTACCGGCGACGGACCGACGTACGAGGAACTGGTCGAGACCGAGGGCCGCCCGCGCCTGCGTGGGCTCCTGGACGAACTGCAGACCAAGAACCTGCTGGAAGCGGCCGTCGTCTACGGCTACTTCCCCTGTGTGTCCAAGGGCGACGACCTGCTCATCCTGGACGAGCAGGGCAACGAGCGCACCCGCTTCTCCTTCCCGCGTCAGCGCCGCGGGCGCCGCCTGTGCCTGGCGGACTTCTTCCGCCCCGAGGAATCCGGCGAGACCGACGTGGTCGGCCTCCAGGTCGTCACCGTCGGCTCGAAGATCGGGGAGGCCACCGCGGAGCTGTTCGCCGCCGACTCCTACCGCGACTACCTCGAACTGCACGGCCTGTCCGTCCAGCTGGCCGAAGCGCTCGCCGAGTACTGGCACGCCCGGGTGCGCAGCGAGCTCGGGTTCGCGGGGGAGGACCCCGCCGACGTGGAGGACATGTTCGCGCTGAAGTACCGCGGCGCGCGCTTCTCGCTCGGCTACGGCGCCTGCCCCGACCTGGAGGACCGCGCCAAGATCGCCGAGCTCCTGCAGCCGGAGCGGATCGGCGTCGAGCTCTCCGAGGAGTTCCAGCTCCATCCCGAGCAGTCCACCGACGCGATCGTCATCCACCACCCCGAGGCGAAATATTTCAACGCGCGCTGATCCGGCGCAGTCGTACACTGGTCGGTCCAGTGCAGGCCGGTTGCCTTCCCGCAAGAAGGAGGCAACCGGCCTTCTCGTCCCTTACGGAAGGTGTGGTCGCATGACCAGTACGGTTCCCGCGCTCGGCACCCGAATGGCCGAAGGCTCCGCATTGCAGGGCGTGCTGCTCGACATGGACGGAACCCTCGTGGACACCGAGGGCTTCTGGTGGGACGCCGAGGTCGAGGTCTTCGCCTCCCTCGGCCATGCGCTCGACGAGGCCTGGCGCGACGTCGTCGTCGGCGGCCCCATGACGCGCAGCGCCGGGTTCCTCATCGAGGCCACCGGCGCCGACATCACCGTCGCCGAACTCTCCGTGCTGCTCAACAACGGCTTCGAGGACCGCATCAGCCGCTCTCTGCCGCTGATGCCGGGCGCCGCGGGCCTGCTCGCCGAACTCGCCGCGCACGGCGTGCCGATGGCCCTGGTGTCCGCCTCGCACCGCCGCATCATCGACCGCGTCCTCGGCTCGATCGGCGCCCACCACTTCGAACTCACCGTCGCGGGCGACGAGGTGGCCCGGACCAAGCCGCACCCCGACCCCTACCTCCTCGCGGCCCGGGGACTGGGTGTGGACCCCGGCAGATGCGCCGTCATCGAGGACACCGCGACCGGTGTCGCCTCGGCGGAGGCCGCGGGCTGCCGGGTCGTCGCCGTGCCGTCGGTCGCGCCCATCCCCGCCGTCGCGGGCCGCACCGTCGTCCCCTCCCTCGAACACGTCAACCTGCCTTTCCTGCAAGGCCTGATGACCCACTGACAGTTCCGTCGGCTCCGCGCCAAGCCTCCCCGAGGGTGTGACGTTTCCCACTCCGGCGGGGGTCGACAGTGGGACGGGTGTGTGCAGTATGCCCCTCCAGGGTCCGGGGTGGCGTGACGATGTGTCCTGATTGGTGGGAGCGTGCACGAAACCTTCCGGTGTCGGGTTATCAGTGTGTCCGCGCCCGGTTTCGCAGCGTGATTGATGCCGGGTTCATGCGCCCTCCGAAGCTCATCTGGTGCGGACTAATCTCGTCGCGAGAACATCGCCCCACCCCCCGTGCCCCATCAACCCTCACCCCGCGTTGCGGGATTCACGGGATCAAGAGCTCTGGAGAACGTCGAGCATGAACCGCAAGACTTTGGTGCTGCCGGCTGTCATAGGTCTGCTCGCCCCCGCGCTCGCCGCGTGCGGTGGCTCGGACGGCGGCGACGGCGACAAGCCGATCGCTGTCGGCACCACGGACGCGTTCGCCATCTCGAAGGAAGTTCCTGCGCCCTTCGACCCGGCCTACGCCTACGACGCGGGTTCCTGGAACCTGCTGCGGCAGACCGTCCAGACGCTGATGGCCATGCCGCGCGGTGGCGGCGACCCGCAGCCCGAGGCCGCCGAGCAGTGCGGCTTCACCGACACGGGCAACGAGCGGTACGCCTGCACCCTGCGCAAGGGGCTGACGTTCTCCGACGGGGAGCCGCTGACGGCCGCCGATGTGAAGTTCTCCATCGAGCGGGTCCGCGACATCAAGATCAAGGACCCCAGCGGTTCCGACGGTCTGGTCTCGAACGTCGACGAGATCGAGGTCCAGGGCGACCGCGACATCGTCTTCCACCTCAAGACCCCCGACGCGACGTTCCCGTTCAAGCTGGCGACGCCCACCGCGGGCATCATCAGCAAGGACCACTACAGCAAGAACAAGCTGCGCGACGGCTTCGAGGTGGACGGCTCGGGCCCGTACACGGCGAAGCAGGAGGTCAAGGACGACCACCTGGTCAAGACGGTGTTCACCAAGAACCCCAGGTACAAGGGCGCGTTCAAGGTCCAGAGCGACAAGGTGGAGCTCCGCAACTTCGCCAACACCGACGCCATGGGCAAGGCGCTCGACGACGGCGACATCGACCTGATGACGCGCACCATGTCGCCCGAGCAGGTCAAGGAGCTCGACGCCTCGTCGGGCAAGAAGATCGACCTGGTGGAGATGCAGGGTCTGGAGATCCGCTACCTCGCCTTCAACACCGACGCCCCGACGGCCAAGAACAAGGCCGTGCGGCAGGCCATGGCGCAGCTCGTCGACCGCGGCGCGCTGGCCTCCTCGGTGTACGGCTCGACGGCCGACCCGCTGTACTCGCTGGTGCCCTCGACCATCACCGGGCACGCCAACTCGTTCTTCAACAAGTACGGCAACCCGAGCACGGCCAAGGCCCGCACCCTGCTCAACAAGGCGAACATCACCACACCGGTGAAGATGACCCTGCACTACACCACCGACCACTACGGGCCCGGCACCAAGAAGGAGTTCGAGGTGCTGCAGAAGCAGCTGAACGACTCCGGCCTGTTCGACGTGTCGATCAAGGGCGTGCCGTGGAGCACCTTCCGCGCGGCCGAGCGTGACGGCAAGTACGCGGCCTACGGCATGGGTTGGTTCCCCGACTTCCCGGACGCCGACAACTTCCTCGCGCCGTTCCTCGACAAGGACAACTTCCTCGGCTCGCCGTACGTGAACGACACGATCAACGACCAGCTGATCCCGACGTCCCGCCGCGAGGCCGACCGGCTCGCCGCCTCCAAGAGCATCCGCCGGATCCAGGACATCGTCGCCGACGACGTCCCGGTGCTCCCGCTGTGGCAGGCCAAGCAGTACATCGCGGCGCGTGACGACATCACGGGCGTCGAGTGGGCCCTCAACTCCTCGTCGAACCTCCAGCTGTGGGAGCTCAGCCGCGGCGTCAGCGACTGACCTCCGCGCCCGAGGGCACCTCGAGTTCCAGAGAACGACCACAACACCTAAGGCACGTACGTGAAATGTCGTAACCAGTGGCTGGCCCTTCCCCTCTCGGGAGGGCTCGCCGCCGCCCTGCTGACCGGCTGCGGTACGGAATCGGGCGGTGCGGGGGACACGGGCGACGCGGTAGTGATGGGGATGTCCGACGACGTCCTCGCCACCGACCCGGCGTCCGGCTACGACCCCGGTTCCTGGCTCCTGTTCAACAACGTCTTCCAGTCGCTCCTGAGCTTCCCCAAGGGCGCCACCGAGCCCGAGCCGGAGGCCGCCGAGGAGTGCGGGTTCACCGACACGGAGGCGAAGGTCTTCAAGTGCGAGCTGCGTGACGGGCTGAAGTTCAGCAACGGCAACGCGCTCACCTCGAAGGACGTCAAGTTCTCCTTCGACCGCATGCGGAAGATCAACGACGACGACGGTCCGGCGCTGATGTTCCCGATGCTGGACCAGGTGCAGACGCCGGACGCCAAGACGGTGGTCTTCAAGCTGAAGTACTCCGACGCGACCTTCCCCAGCAAGATCGCCTCGGGTGCCGGTTCGATCGTGGACCACACCGAGTACGACATGAACGGCCTGCGCGGGGACGGCAAGGCCGTCGGCTCCGGGCCGTACAAGCTGGACTCGTTCAGCAAGGAGCAGGCGGTCTTCTCCGTCAACTCCGACTACAAGGGCACCGCGAAGGTGAAGAACGAGGGCGTGGCCATCAAGTTCTTCCGCGGCGACCAGAAGGGCCTCAAGAAGGCGCTCCTGGAAGGCAAGATCGATGTGGCCTACCGAGGTCTCGCCGCCGCGGACATCGCGGACATCGAGCAGGACACCTCCAAGGACGGCCAGGACGTCGACATCGTCGAGGGCACCAGCGCCGAGGTGCAGCACCTGGTCTTCAACATGAAGGACCCGGTGGCGGGCAAGCTCGGCGTCCGCAAGGCCATGGCGTACCTCCTGGACCGGGACGCCCTGGTCAAGGAGGTCTACCAGGACACGGCCACGCCGCTGTACTCGATCGTCCCCGCGGGCATCGGCGGCCACAACACCGCCTTCTTCGACACCTACGGCGCCCGCCCGCAGCGTGCCAAGGCCGCCGCCGCGCTGCGCGCCGACGGCATCGAGGGCAAGGCGAAGCTGACCCTCTGGTCGACGCCCACCCGCTACGGCCCGGCCACCGACCACGAGCTGCGGGCCATAGCCAAGCAGCTCAACGCGTCCGGCCTGTTCGACGCCGACGTGAAGTCCGTCGGGTTCGAGCAGTACGAGAAGGACATCGAAGCCGGGAAGTACGGCGTCTACGTCAAGGGCTGGGTGCCCGACTATCCGGACGCCGACAACTTCACGCAGCCGTTCTTCGGCAAGGGCAACGTCCTCGGCAACCACTTCGTGAACAGCACCATCACGTCGAAGATCATCCCGGGCACCGCCACGGAGAGCGACCGCACCAAGACCGACAAGCAGTACGACCAGCTGCAGGACATCGTGGCCGAGCAGCTGCCCGTCCTGCCGGTGTGGCAGGCCAAGCAGTACGCGGTCGTCCGTGACAGCGTCTACGGCCTCGAGTCCTGCCTCGACGCCTCGACGGTCTTCCGCTTCTGGGAGATCAGCAAGGGCTGACCGTGCCCCATGACGAAGGTGGCCGCCCCCTCGGGGACGGCCACCTTCGTCGTTCACACGGTTCTCTCGGCACTGCGCACGCGCTTTTCGCGTCACTGCGCGCCGGGGCGCACCAAGCCGCTCTCGTACGCGTACACGGCGGCCTGCACCCGGTCGCGCAGCCCCAGCTTCGTCAGCACGTGCCCCACGTGCGTCTTCACGGTCGTCTCGCTCACGAAGAGGTCCGCCGCGATCTCGGCGTTCGACAGGCCGCGGGCGACCAGCTTCAGGACCTCGACCTCGCGCTCGGTCAGCGTGTGCAACGTGTCCGGCACCGGCTCGTCGCCGGACGGGAGGTGCGCCGAGTACTTGTCGAGGAGCCGGCGCGTGATGCTCGGCGCGAGCATCGCCTCGCCCGCCGCGACCACCCGGATCGCCTGCACCAGCTCGTTCGCCGGGGCGTCCTTGAGGAGGAAGC
>NZ_LIPN01000522.1 GCF_001418325.1 Streptomyces atriruber
GGTCCGGGGTGGGGCCGGTGGTCTGTGCAGTGTGCCCGCCGCGGCTCGACGCGTGCCCCAAGACGGCTCGAGTCCGCCTCGTCCTCCGGCGGGCGGGGGACGAGGCGGACCCGGGACGGTTCAGGCGGCACGGCCTGCACAGACCGTGCGGGTGGTGCGGGGGGTCAGGCGGCGTAGAGGTCGAAGGTGGAGGTGCGGCGCGGTCCGGCCGTGACGTCCAGCTGGGGGTCGACGGCCAGCATGGCCTGGTGCAGCCGCTGGACCTGCGGGGAGGGCTCCACCCCCAGTCCTTCGATCATGCGGATGCGCAGCTTGCGGTAGATCTCCAGGGCCGAGGCCTGCCGTCCCGAGCGGTAGAGCGCCACCATGGCCTGCGAGTGCAGTCCTTCGTGCTGGGGGTAGCGCGCGGTCAGTTCGGTGAGTTCGGCGATGAGTTCGGAGTGCCGGCCCAGCCGCAGGTCGGCGTCGATGCGCCGCTCCACGGTGCCCAGGCGGGACTCCTCCAGGCGCATGACCTCGATCTCCAGGATCGGTCCGACCCGCACGTCGACCAGGGCGGGCCCGCGCCACAGGGCCAGGGCCTGGCGGAAGCGGTCGGCGGCGGTGGCGTCGTCGCCGCTCTCGAAGGCGGTGCGGCCCTCGGTGGCCAGGCGGTCGTACTCGTGCACGTCCACGCCCTCGGCCGGTATCTGCATCAGATAGCCGCCGTGCCGGGTGGCCAGGACTTCCTTGGCCGTGCCGGGGGTGTCGGGGCCCAGCGCGGTGCCCAGGTGCCGGCGCAGCTGGAGGATGTAGGTCTGCAGGGTGGTGAGCGCGCTCTGGGGCGGTTCGGTGCCCCAGAGTTCCTCCATGAGCGTGGGGACAGGCATGACCTGTCCGGGGTAGAGGGCAAAAAGGGACAGAATCTGCCGCGGCTTGCGTGCCGTCGGAACAATCGATCCCCCGTTGACCTCGGCGCTCAACGGACCCAGAACCTGAATCTTCATGGGGTTTCTCCGTACTTCGTCGAGTTCTTTTCTTGACTGCATTCCGTCGCCGCGGGCGGTCGTGTGCCGTTCGTGGGGCGTCCTCCTTTCGCCGTGCCGGGGTGGGTGAGTCGGTGTCAGGCAGCTTGCGGGGCGCGCCGGTTGGGCCTGTGCCGCGGGCCGGGCCGGGCCCGCCGTCGGCGCCGGGACCGGGCTTCGCGCCGAGGCTGTCCGTCGCGCCGGGCGACGGCGACCCGTCGGGCGAGGCGGGCGAGGCGGACGGATCGGCGGAGCCCTCCGGCCGGTCGGACACGTCCACCTTGCTCGCAGGCTTCTCGGCCCTGGGCTCCGGCATGGGCAGCCAGGGCGCGCTGGAGTTGCCGGAGAGCAGCGTGCCCGCTATGACCGCCGCGTAGACCGCGCAGGCGATGCCGACGACCACTCCGAAGCGGCGGAACCTGCGGCTGCGGCGGCCCGTCTCGTCGACGAACACCGGCCCCTCGGCCGCGCCCTCACGGCCGGGCTCCGCGGACAGGTCCGCCAGCTGATGCCCCAAGCCGTCGATCTGAACGGTGACCTCGTTCGGATCATGGGTATGTCCTGGCAGGGCATTTTCTCGCCACGTTTCCATGCGTACGCACAACCCCCCACATCACTGACTCGGGTGCGCGCACGACTCCGCATGTCCGCATGTCCGTCGTGCGGACCGGGCCCCCACCCGGTCCGAGCGCTCCCTTTATCACACTGCACTAGAGCCACGAACGTAGCGGACCGGAGGCAGGCGTGGTCCTCAGTCAGTTATGACTCATCATGATGAGTGCATCTGTGGCGGGAAGCCATCCATTCGCGGGCTTCTCCAGCCACCCTTCCTCGGCGGCAAGTGCCGCGGCGGCCGTCCGCAAAGCGTCAACACCCGGATGAATCAACCCCTTTCGCCAGACCAGCGACACGGGGGACAGCGGGACGGGATCGACGAGCGGCCGCAGCTCGGCGCCCGGCATGGCCGGAAAGTCCACCACGGCGAGGACCGGATTCCGGTTCTTCGCCATGACGCGCTCGAACTCCTCGGGGCCGACGGCGAGGGGCGCGGGTGGTGCGATCCCGATGCCGCGCCCCTCGAAGAGCAGGCGCGCGAGGCCGGTCCACTCCGGCGTCCCGGGGTTGCCCGCCCCCGCGTACACGGTCTCCCCCGCGAGCGCGTCCAGCGGCACCGCGTCGAGCTCCGTCAGCGGATGGCCGGCCGGCAGCAGCACCGCCATCGGCTCGTACCGCACGGGCTGCTGGTCGAGTCCGGCCCGCAGTGCCGGATCGAGTCCCGCGTACCGCCCGAAGGAGACGTCGAGCCGACCCGCGACGATCTCGGCGGCGGATCCGGTGAGGCCGCTCTCGAAGCGGGCCATCAGCTCGCACTCCGGGGCCAGCGCGCGGGCCCGCTCCAGGATGCGCCCGAAGACCAGGCCGGGGCTGTTCAGGTCGACGAGCAGCGGACGCGCCGCGCCCGTGGCGGCGGCGACCAGGTCGTCCTGGGCCTCCAGCACGCGTCGCGCGTACGGCAGCAGCCGCTCCCCGTCGGCGGTCAGCGCGACCTGCCGTGTGCTGCGCGCGAAGAGCACGGCGCCCAACTCCCGCTCAAGGCGCCGGACATCACGGCTCAGCGCCTGCTGCGCGACGTACAGCCGGGTGGCCGCGCGGGTGAAGTGCAGCTCCTCCGCCACGGCGACGAAGGCGCGCAACAGCCGGGGGTCCACGTCACGGCGTACGACAGGGTCTGCGGTCATCGCAGGAACCTACAACGGAGGTGCGTGAATCGGCACCCAGAAGGTGTTGGACCCCCACCGGCGCCCCCGGCCAGGCTGGCCGCATGCCCCACAACCCGTACGCCCGTCTCTTCGCGATACCCGGCGCCACCGCCTTCACCCTCGGCAACCTCGTCGCACGGCTCCCCATGGGCATGTTCAGCGTGAGCGCCGTCATCATGATCTCCGGGGCCCGTGGTTCGTACGCCCTGGCAGGCGCCGTCACCGCGACCGGCCTCGCGGCGACCGCCGTCGTGGCGCCCTGGACGGCGCGGCTCGTCGACCGCCACGGCCAGGCGCGCGTCGCGGTCCCCGCCACCGTGATCGCCGCGCTCGGCTCGCTCTCCCTGCTGCTGTGCGTGCGCAACGGAGCGCCCGACTGGACGCTGTTCGCGTCGTACGCGGCCACCGCCACGACACCCAACACCGGTGGCATGTCCCGGGCCCGCTGGGCCCACCTCCTCAAGGGAGACGCACGGGCCGTGCACACCGCGAACTCCTTCGAGCAGGCCGCCGACGAGCTCTGCTTCATGCTCGGGCCGGTCCTCGCCGCGCTCCTGTGCGGCACGCTCTTCCCCGAGGCGGGCACCCTGACCGGCGTGATCCTGCTGGTGACCGGCGTGCTCGTGTTCGCCGCGCAGCGGGCGACGGAGCCGCCGCCGCAGGACCGCACGGACCCGTCGGCCGGGACGAAATCGCTGCTCCGCGCGCGTGGGATGCCCGCTCTGCTGATCGGCTTCCTCGCCACCGGTGCCGTCTTCGGCTCCCTCGAAGTCGTCACGATCGCCTTCGCCGACGAGCGGGGGCACAAGGCTGCCGCGGGCGTGGTCCTCGCCCTCCAGGCCGCGGGTTCCTGCGCGGCGGGGCTCGTCTACGGAGCGGCACGACCGCGCGGGCCGCTGGGCCGCCGCCATCTGCTGTGCGCCGCGGCGATGGCGGCAGCGATGACGCTGCCCCTGCTCGCGGTGGTGGCCACCGGCTCGCTGATCGCCCTCTCCGGAGCGCTGCTCCTCGCGGGGATGGCGACGGCGCCCACGATGGTCACCGCCATGACGCTCGTCCAGCGCCGCACCCCCGAGGGGCGGTTGAACGAGGGCATGACCCTCGCCGTGACCGGCCTCCTCGGGGGCATCGCCTGCGGCGCGGCGGGCGGCGGCTGGGCGGTGGAGCACCTGGGCTCCGCCGCGGGCTACGGGGTGCCGGTCACCGCCGCCTGCTGCGCGCTGCTGCTCAGCAGCGCACGGGCTTGCGCCACGAGCACTCCAGCTCGCCGCCGTCCTGCTGCGCCGCACGCGTCGAACGCGGCTTGACCGGGACGGCCTTGTCCTCGGTCGAGGAGGCGAGGGTCACCACGATGGCGTCTTCCAGGGCCTTCACCGAGGAGGGCAGGTAGTTGTTCAGGACGATGCTGAAGACCAGCTCCCGCCCGTTCTTGTCCTTGACGTAGCCGGACAGCGCGGACGCGCCCGTCAACGTCCCGGTCTTCGCATGGACGTTGCGGGCGGCGGGGGTCCCGCACATCCGCGTGCGCAGCGTGCCGCCGACGAACTTGTCCGGCTCGCAGGCCACCGGCAGGGAGGTGTACCAGTCGGCGAACCACGGCTCGCCCTTCGCCGACCGCAGCAGCTCGATGTACTGCTCGGCCGCGACGTTGTCCTTGCGCGACAGCCCGGAGCCGTCGACCTGGCGGATCTTGCCCGGGTCGACGCCCGCGGTCTTCAGATAGCCGCCGATGGCCGCGACGCCGTCGTCCCAACTCCCCGCGCGTCCGGTCGCCTTGTGACCCATGGCCTTGGTGAGGCTCTCCGCGTGCATGTTGTTGGACAGCTTCATGAAGGGGATCATGAGGTCCTTGAGCCGCATGGAGTCGTGCGTGGCGAGGCGCCGGGCGTCCTTCGGCGTGGCGAGCCCCGCCCTGGTCGGTCCGCTCACCTTCACGCCGTGCGCGGCCAGGGCGTCCCGGAAGACGGCGGCGGCGTAACCGGTGGGCTCCCAGACGGTGGCCCACTCCTTGGTGGTGTCCCCGCCGACCGGGACGGTGCCGCTGACGGTGATGACGTTCTTGCCGTGCTGACGTTCCACGGCGATGGTGTCGTCGCCGCCCTCCGCAACGGTGGTCGCCCGCAGATCGATGTCCACGTAGTCGGTCTTCGGCGTCACGCGCACGCGCGGCGCGGCCCCGGCCCGCGCACCGGGCTCGACCTCGACGATGACCGTCCCGGTGTCGTAGTCGGTGTCGGGCGCGACGCTCAGCGCGCTGATCTGCGCCGCGTAGTACGCGGACTCGTCGTCGCCGCCCCACGTGTCGCCGATGCGCTTGCTGTCGAACCGGGTGTCGTCGGCGACGAGCCGCCCCGAGACCCGCTCGATCCCCGAGTCGGCGATCTTCGCGGCGAGTTGGTCGTAGTCCTTGGCGAGCGTCGTCGGGTCGCCGGTGCCGCGCAGGTACAGGTCGCCCCGGAGCACGGGGCCGCGCCGCTGCGCGGTGGTGAGGACGTCCGTGGTGAACCGGTGGCCGGGGCCGAGGAGTTCCATGGCGGCGGCCGAGGTGAGCAGCTTGGTGTTGGAGGCGGGCATCAGGCGCCCGCTGGGCAGGTGCTGGTAGAGGACGTCGCCGGACGCGGAGTCGGCGACCACGACACTGGCCACGCCGCCCTCCATGCGCGGGTCGCCCAGGATGGCGTCGATGGCTTCGGGAAGCCCCGACCGGTCGGAGTCCGCCCCGGCCGGGGAACCGGCGGAGAGCCCGGCCGCCGCGACGGCGAGCACGGCGGGCCAGATCCAGTGGCGCATGCGGGTATTGACGCGTCTCACAGGTCTACTCATGACCCTGGAGCATCCCGGACTCGACGCCCCCGCAAAAGACCCCACTCCGGGACGTACGACAGGTGCCGTAGGTCGACGCTCAGTGGTCCTGGTCCTGGTCCTGGTCCTGTCCCTGCGGACGGCGGCGCTGGTACGGGAGCGCAGCCAGCAGAGTCAGGGCCGGACCCGGGGCGGCCGAACAGGCCCCGCTCCAAGCCGTACGGCACCGGCCTGCGCGTCTTCCCTCAGTGGCCCTGGTCCTGCGGACGGCGACGCTGCGGTAGGAGCGCGGCGAGCAGGGTCAAGGCCGGGCCTGAGGGCGGTCGAACAGACTCCACTCCAGGCTGGCTCTACGGAACCGGCCTCGCGTCGGCCCTCAGTGGCCCTGGTCCTGCGGACGGCGACGCTGCGGCGGAAAGGTGGCTGCACGGGCCCGGGGCGGGCCCGGGGGCGGGCCCAGGCGGTCGGACAGACCCACTCCGCGCCCGCACGGCACCGGCCTGCACGTCGGCCCCGGTGATCCTGACCCTGCGGACGACGGCGCTGGGACGGGGGAGCGGCCAGCGGGTCAGCGCGGGGCCCTGGACGGTCGGACAGGCCCCGCGCCGGGCCATACGGCACCGGCCTGCACATCGGCCCCCAGTGATCCTGACCTTGCAGACGGCGACGCTGGGACGGGGGAGCGGCCAGCGGGTCAGCGCCGGGCCCGGGACGGCCGGACAGACCCACTCCGGGCCGTACGGCACGGGCCTCGCATCGGCCCTCAGTGGCCCTGCCCCTACAGACGGCGGCGCTGGGGCGGAAGGCGGCCCGCAGGGCCAGGGTCGGGCCCAGGGCCGTCGGACAGGCCCCGCGCCGGGCCATACGGCACCGGCCTGCACGTCCGCCCTCAGTGGTCCTGGTCCTGCAGACGGCGCCGCTGCGGCGGGAGCGCGGCCAGCAGGGTCAGCGCGGGGGCCGGGGCCGTCGGGCCACCGCCCGTGCGGCGGCAGACCAGGGCGTCGGGGTCGCCGGGTGGCTCCTGGAGGCTGTATCCGTCCGGGCAGGCGGACCCCGGAGCACCCTTCTCGCCCCGCTCCCCCTTCTCACCCTTGTCGCCCTTCTCACCTCTGGGACCCTGCTCACCTCGGGAGCCGCCGGGCC
>NZ_LIPN01000523.1:0-947 GCF_001418325.1 Streptomyces atriruber
GGCGGCCTGCTGGTGGAGTTGGAGCGGCGGCGGGCGATGGCCGCTGCGGAGGATCGTCGCGACGGCCTTCATGTACGCGGGGATCGCGGGCGCGCGGCGCCGGGCGGGCGGGGCGATGCGGCCGTACAGCGCGACGCCGGGGCCCGCGTCGAGGGGCTGTGCGGTGAGGGCCTGCCAGCTCTCCTGGTCGGCGTGCAGGTCGGCGATCACCGTGGTGCTGCCCGCCGGACGCACCCGCAGTTCCTGCGTGAACCAGTGCCACGGGAACCCGGTGTAGCGCACCGTCGCCGGGGTGGTCCGGGCGAGCGCGACGTGCAACTGCCGCTGGCGCCGGTCGAGGTGGACCTGCCCGATGAGGTAGATCGTCAGGGGCCCGGGGGCCATCGCCGCGGCCCTCAGCCGGGTGAGCACCGTCTGCGGGTCCAACGGGTCGGCCAGCTCCACGATGCTCGCGGTCGGTGTCCCGGCGAGCGTCTCCGTGGGCACCGCCGCGAGGACGGGAAGCACGGAAGCCGCGTCCACCAGGCGTCCCTTGCCCACCGGGGCGGCCGCGATGAGCAGCACGGTTCCAGGCATGGGCCCCTCCCTCTCGATCATCACGTCAGCACCGTATCCGCATCTCACGCTCGACGCGCCCATCGGGATTCTCCCGCTGTGCGGTGACCGTACCGGTCCGCACCCCCGGGGCGGGTGTGCTTCCGGGTGCCGCACCGGATGACGGCCCGCGCGGAGCCGACCGGGGCCGCGAACCGGCAGGCGTTCGTTCCGCGGTACGGGAACGGCCGCGTAATCTCGTTCGTACGTACGGACGCGCAGGGGCGCACCGGTCCTAACCTGCGGAGATGATCAGGCACATGTCGTCGCACCCCGCCCGTGGTCTGAGTCGGGTGCTCGACGACCTCGGGCCCTCGCTCCTGGATCTGCTCCTCGGCGACCCCGCGGCCGCG
>NZ_LIPN01000523.1:969-1481 GCF_001418325.1 Streptomyces atriruber
CCGGCGCGGGCGCGGCGGCGCTCGTCGTGCGCGGGCCGGTGGACACGGCGGCCCTCGAAGCCGTGGCGGAGGAGACCGGGATCACGCTGCTGGCGCTGACGCGCGGGGCGTCCTGGGCCCAGCTGGCGGCGATGCTGCGGACCCTGCTCTCGGAGGGCGACGTGGGCGGGACCGGGGAACAGACCCTGGGCGGAGTGCCGTCCGGTGACCTGTTCGCGCTGGCCAACGCGATCGCGACCCTGCTGGACGCGCCGATCACCATCGAGGACCGCAGCTCCCGCATCCTGGCGTTCTCCGGTCGCCAGGACGAGGCGGACCCGCCACGCGTGGCGAGCATCCTGGCCCGGCGGGTGCCCGAGCGGTATCGGCGCATCCACGAGGAGCACGGCGTCTTCAAGGAGCTCTACCGCAGCGACCAGCCCGTGCACATCCCGCCGCCGACCCTGGGCGACGAGGTCGCGCTGCCGCGCGCGGCGATCGCCGTGCGGGCCGGTGACGAGATCCTCGGATCG
>NZ_LIPN01000524.1 GCF_001418325.1 Streptomyces atriruber
CACCCCGACCGCTCCCCGCGCCCCGCCCGCGCCTGGCCGGATCACGTTCCTCGCGGGGTAGCCGGAGAACCACGGGGCTGTCCTGTCATATTCATCGGCCACTTTCACCCCTCACCCTGCGGGCCAGGCTTCGCTAGGCTCGGTACGTGTCGGCCGACCAGCCCGCAGCGGGCCCCTTCGCCATCGTCGCCGTCGCTTCGTCCGCGGGTGGCATCCAAGGGCTGAGCGAACTGCTGGGTGGCCTGGGCCCCGAGCTTCCGGTGCCGGTTCTCGTGGTCCAGCACCTCGATCCACGGCACCGGACCGTCATCGCCGACGTCCTCGCGCGGCGCACGGACCTTGCTGTCGTTCTCGCGGAGGTCGGGGAGAAGCCGGTGCCCGGTACCGTCCACATCGCGCCACCCGGGCGGCACCTGCTCATCGGGGCGGACGGGAACCTGACGCTGTCCGACGCCGAGCTGGTGCACTTCGTACGCCCCTCCGCCGACCTCCTCTTCGAATCGGTCGCCGCGGCCTACGGGCCCCGGGCCATCGCCTGTGTGCTGACCGGGACCGGCGTGGACGGGGCGATGGGCGTGGAGGCCGTGCACTCGCGCGGCGGGACCGTGATCGTCGAGGATCCGCGGACCGCGGAGTTCTCCGGAATGCCCCAGGCCGCCGTGAACACGGGCGCGGTGGATTTCGTGCTACCTCTTGAGGAGATCGCGGCAGTCGTCCGCGGACTTCTCGACGCCACGGGGCAGTGATGAACGAAACGCGCAAAGAACCTCGCAAAGAGCCTCAGAACACGGAAGCCAATGAGGCCCTCGAGGAGCTGCTGCTTTTCATCCGGGAGGCACGCGGGTTCGACTTCACCGGATACAAGCGTTCCACCCTGGGGCGGCGCATCCACAAGCGGATGTCCGACGTCGGCATCGAGTCCTACCAGGACTACCAGGACCTCCTGGAGACCAGCGCCGAAGAATTCAGCGCTCTTTTCAACACCATCCTCATCAACGTCACCTCCTTCTTCCGGGACCCGGACGCCTGGACCTTCCTCCAGCACGAGGTCGTCCCCGAACTGATCGCGGACCTCACGCCCGACCAGGAGATCCGGGTGTGGAGCGCCGGGTGCTCCAGCGGCGAGGAGGCGTACTCACTGGCCATCATGTTCGCGGAGGCGCTGGGCATCGAGGAGTGTCTGCGCCGCGTCAAGATCTACGCCACGGACGTGGACGAGGAGGCGCTGCGCGAGGCCCGGTCGGGGCTGTACCCGACGAAGGCGCTGGAGCCGCTCACCGCGGAGCTGCGGGACAAGTACTTCGAGCCGAACGGCGCGCGGCTCAGCTTCCGCCCCGACCTGCGGCGCCGGGTCATCTTCGGGCGGCACGACATCACCCGTGACGCCCCGATCTCCCGGCTCGACCTGCTGATCTGCCGGAACACGCTGATGTACTTCAACGTCGAGGCCCAGACGCAGATCGTCGACCGCTTCCACTTCGCGCTGCGCCAGGGCGGCTTCCTGTTCCTGGGCAAGGCCGAGATGCTGCTGAACGACGCCGACCGGTTCGAGGTCGCCGACATGCGCCAGCGGGTCTTCCGGCGCCGCACCGGCGAGGCGGGGCTGCCCTACCAGCCCGCGCCCCTGAAGGTCAGGAGCAGCTCGGGGCTCGAACTGCACTCCGTGGCCCGCACCCGGCAGCTGCGCGACCTGGTCCTCGACGCGGGGCCGATCCCGTGGATCGCGATCGACGGCGACGGCGCCGTCGTGGTGATCAACAGTCAGGCGAGGATCCAGTTCGGGCTGAGCTCCGGCGACGTGGGCCGCCCCTTCCAGGACCTGGAGATCTCCTACCGCCCGGTCGAGCTGCGCTCCCTGATCGACCAGGCCACGCACGAGCGCAGGACGCTGCGGGTCAACCGGGTGGAGCGGCGGGCCGGCGAGGAGGTCCAGTACCTCGACATCCTCATCCAGCCGCTCTCCGGGCCCAACGGTCTGCATGTCGCGACCACGATCTCCTTCACCGACGTCACCGTGGCCACGCAGCTGAAGGCCGAGGTCAAGCGCGTACGCGAGGATCTGGAGACGGCGTACGAGGAACTCCAGTCCACGAACGAGGAGCTGGAGACCACCAACGAAGAGCTCCAGTCCAGCATCGAGGAACTGGAGACCACCAACGAGGAACTCCAGTCCACGAACGAGGAGCTGGAGACCACCAACGAAGAGCTCCAGTCCGGCAACGAGGAACTGGAGACCATGAACGACGAGATGCGCATCCGCACCGAGGAGCTGGACGAGGCCAGGGCATTCCTGGAAGCCGTGCTGACCAGCATCGCGGCGGGCGTGGTCGTGCTGGACAGCAAGCTGAAGGTCAAGAGCTGGAACCGGGGCGCCGTCGACCTGTGGGGGCTGCGCAGCGACGAAGTCGTCAACGAGGGTTTCTTCGACCTGGACTTCGGGCTGCCGACGGACGAGCTGAAGCCGCTGGTGCAGGAGTGCCTGAGGACCCGCAAGCGCACCGGGCCGATTCCCGTGCACGCCCTGAGCCGGATCGGACGGCCCATCACATGTGACGTCTTCTGCTCACCGTTCGACGGGCACAACGGCGGTGTCGTCCTCATGATGGAAGAGAGCCGAATCGCTCCCGCCGAATGACCCGGCGGGCGTACGCTTCCGCTATGGAGCGGAAGGGGTACGACGAAGCCCTCGACGTGGTGGCGACCGCACGTGAACGTGCCGCCCGTGCTCTGGAGCGGGCGGAGCGGGCCACGGCGGCGGCCGAGCGGCACGAACGGCGGGCGTCCGACCCCGAGGGCGGCGAGTTCCACGCGCAGATCGCCGAGACGCATCGGCGGTCCGCCGCCTGCCATCGCTCCTCGGCCGCCCTCCACGCCTCCTTCGCCGACCGCACGCTGGTGTGGGCCCGGGACAAAGGGATCCGCCCCCGGTTCATGACGGGCGTCGCGGACGCGCTGGGCACGGAGAGCGCCGCGATCACCCTGGTCGACTCCGCGCAGAACCAGCTCGCGGTCGCGGTCTCCGACGAACCGTCGCTGGCCGCACAGGACTTGGAGTACGTGCTGGGCGAGGGCCCGTGCCGCGAAGCGTCGTACCGGCGCCAACCGGTCCATTCGGCGGGCCAGGAGATCGAGCGGCGCTGGCCCGGTTACGGACCGGGCCTCACCTCCCTGGGCATCACGTCGGTGCTCGCCGTCCCGCTGGAGACGCGGACCGGCTGTTTCGGGGCGCTCTCGGTGTTCGACCCGCGCCCCGACCTCATGGGATCCGCGGATCTCGCCGAGGTCACCGCCGCCCTCACCCGCATCGTGCTGCTCGGCCCCGACGCCGACCCGGAGCTGTATGGCGGAACGGACCACAGAGAAGCCGTCCAGCAGGCGTCGGGCGCTCTCTCCGTGCGGATCGACTGCAGCGTCGGCGACGCACTGGCACTGATCAAGGCACGCGCGTTCGCCGAAGAGACGACGACCGAGGCGATCGCCCGACGGATCCTGGACGGGGATCCCTATCTCTGACGCCCTGACGGGGCCCCCTCTCTGACTCCCTGAGGAGCTCGGCATGACGCCCCAACAACAGCTGGCCGACGTGTTCGTGGCCCTGGCCGGCAGCTCGCAGGAAGGCGCACTGGACGTACCGGGAACGCTCGCGGTCCTGGCCAACGGCAGCCCGTCCCTCCTCGGCACGGCCGCCGCTTCCGTGGTGTACGTCCCCGGTGGCACCGACCGGCCGCAGGCGACCGGCTCCGACCCCGACGTGACCCACCTGGAGCGCGTGGCGCTCTCCTGGCGCGAGGGCCCCGGCCACTCCCCGCACCGCACCGACGCGCACTTCGCGGCCCCCACGCCCCTCGACGGCCCCGCGGCGCGGCAGCGCTGGCCGCGGTACGCCCCGGCGGCCCTGGCGCTGGGCCACACCCGCCTCGTCGCCCTCCCGCTGCGCGTGCCCACGCGCACGCTCGGTGCGCTCGTCCTCTTCTCCGGCCAGGGGGACGTTCCCTCCCCAGCCGCCCTGGCGCTCGGCCGGTCCCTCACGGACTTCACCGCCGTCACACTGCAGCGTGCGCGCGAGGCCGAGGACGGCCGGACGCTCACCGGACAGCTGGAGCGGGCCCTGACCAGCCGCGTGATCATCGAGCAGGCCAAGGGGGTCATCGCCACGCGCAGGTCCCTGACCATGGAGGACTCCTTCGAGGCCCTGCGCTCGCACGCGCGGTCCCACCGACGGCCGCTGCACGACGTGGCACGCGAGGTGGTCGAGGGGCACGGCGATCCCGCTCTGACCGATCCTGCGGTCTGACCGATCCTGCGGTCCGGGGGCCATCCGGTCCGACCGGTCCTCCGGTCCGAGGGCCATCCGGTCCGACCGGTCCTCCGGTCCGAGGGCCATCCGGTCCGACCGGTCCTCCGGTCCGAGGGCCATCCGGTCCGACCGGTCCTCCGGTCCGAGGGCCATCCGGTCCGACCGGTCCTGCGGTCCGGGGGCCATCCGGTCCGACCGGTCCTCCGGTCCGAGGGCCATCCGGTCCGGCTCCGGGCGCGGCAGCGGGACGTGAGCGGCACGGCAGCGGAACGTGAGCGGCGCCGAGCAGAGTGATGCCTGTCAGCAAGTCCGCAGGTCAGCACCTCGGGCGCGGGTTGTCACAGACCGGGCAGCCCTTGCGCCCTCGCGCCACCGCTCCAGCACTCCGGGGGAAATCCCATGCGTACGTCCCGCAGCCGCTCCACCGTCCTCGCCGCCACCGGCGCCGCCGTGTTCGCCCTCTCCCTCACCGCCTGCGGCGGGGGCGGCTCCGACACGGAGTCCGCCGGGGCGGAGACGCCCGAGACCACGGTCTCGGTCGGCGCGTCCCGCGGCGCCGACACCGGCGCCGACGCCAGCGCCGTCAAGGCCTCCGCCTCCGGCGGGAAGCGGGCCGCCGCGGCCGCCCCCGCCTGCACCACCAAGGACGTTGCCCTCAGCGCCGCGCGCCACGGGGGGCCGCCCTACACCCACATCGTCCTGACCGCGAAGAACAAGTCGGGCCGCAGCTGCACGATGACCGGCTTCCCGGAGATCCAGTTCCTGGAGAGCCACAAGCAGAACGTGCCCTCCGTCGCCAAGAGCAAGCCCGCGGCCCCCGTCGTCCTGAAGGCCGGTGCCCCCGCCTACGCGCTGGTCAAGGTGTCGGACGGCGGCGTCGACGAGAACAACGAGCCCGTCTCCGCCTTCTCCGTGACGCTGCAGGGCGGCGGCGGCATGGCTGCCGTCAGGGCCCCGGGCAGCGGCGGCATCGCCGTCGACCCTGCGAAGTCGCTGACCGGCTACTGGACGTACGAACTGCGCAACGGCGCCGACGAGTTCTGAGGGTTCTCAGGGATCCCTGGTCCCGCCGGGTTCCGAGCGCGTGTGGAGGTGCCACATGGACAGCTCCTCGTCGTGCGCGCGCAGGTGGGCCACGGCCTCCCGCAGCGTGCGGCGCTCGGTGAGTTCGTAGAAGAGGAACAGCGGGGCGAAGAGGCTCGCGTAGCCGAACGGGGCGCCGCTCGGGGCCACGCAGGCGCTCGCGCCCGCGTCCAGGAACGCGTCGACGAGCTCCGGGTCGCCCGTGTCGCAGCCGGTGAGGATGACGACGCTGCCGGGCAGCTCGACGTGGGCGCGGACCTCGGCCGGGCCCAGCTCGCCGTTGAACGGCTGGAACCGGGCCATTTCCGGGGCGAGTTCGGGGATGAGGACGCGGCCCTCGTCGCCGTGGCAGGCGATGATCACGTAGGGGGCGACGGGGCGGGCTGCGGCGCCGGTGTCGCCGCCCAGTGCCGCTATCAGGTGGCGGGGCTGGCCCACCGGTACGTAGGTGACCTGGACGCCGAAGACTTCGAGGGCGTCGCGCAGGGCGCGGGCGCCGCCCTCCTCGATGTCGAGCAGGTCGACCCGGGTCCATGCGAGACGCCCGCCCTGCACCTCACGGATGCGGGACGGGCGCAGGGTCGCGAGCCAGCGGGCCTCAGCCGAATCAGCCGTGCCCCGGGGCTGCTTCACGAGCTGCCCGAGTCGCCCGTGTCTCCCGAGTAGTTGCCCGACTTGTAGCCGCTCCGGCTGCTCTTCTTCACCGCCGACGTGACCAGTTCCGCGGAGACCAGCGTCGCCTTCGCCACGCCCTGGACCCAGCGCGGGCCGCCCCGCGACGCCCAGACGACCGCGGCGAGCCCTGCGGCCAAGAGAGCCATCACGATGTAGAGCAGCACGATCATCATCGGCTTCCCCCTTCTCCGTCGAAGTCGAAGTCGAAGTCGAAGTCGCTGTCCTGTCGAAGACGAGAGTTTCTCAGACCCGGTTCCGCACGGGGAACCCGTGCTTCCGCGCCGCGGCCACCACCAGCAGGACCGGGACCAGGAGCAACAGGATCGCCCAGGGGAAGGACGAGGTGCCTACCAGGCCGAGCAGGATGCCGCCGAAGACGCCGCCGCCCGCCATGGCGACGTTCCACAGGGTGACGAGCATGGCCTGGGCGGCGTCCGCCGCGTCGGCGGCGTCGGCCGCGTCGCCCACGGCGGTCTGCAGGAGCGTGGGAGCGCCGCCCCAGCCGAGGCCCCAGAGCGTCACGGCGGCGTACACGAGCGCCGGGGTGTCGGAGAAGACGGCCAGCACCGCCGCCGCCACGCCGACCAGGAGCACGCTCCCGAGCGTCAGCGCGCGCAGCCCGCGCTGGATCAGCGTGCCCACGATCCAGATGCTGACCAGGGACGCGGCGCCGAAGACGAGCAGGACGAGGTCGGTCGAGCCGCCCATGCCGAGCTCGTCGAGGAACGTGGCGATGTACGTGTAGAGGACGGTGTGGGCCAGGACGAAGACCAGGGTGACGAAGAGGACCGGGGTCACGCCGGGCACGCGCAGGGTGTGTGCCATCGGGGTCCGCGTGCCGCCGGGCCCTTGACCGGGGTGGTCGGGGACGAGCGCGGCGATCCAGGCCAGCAGGCCGACGGTGAGCCCGGTCATGACCAGGAACGCCACCTGCCAGCTGAGCACCTTGCCGAGGAACGTCCCGGCGGGCACGCCGAGCGACAGGGCGACCGGGATGCCCGCCATGGCGATGGCGATGGCCCTGCCCTGGAGGTGGGCGGGCGCCATGCGGCGGGCGTAACCGGCGAGCAGGGCCCAGGCGAGTCCCGCGGCGACACCGGCGACGAAGCGGGCGGCCATCGTCAGCGTGTAGTCGCTGGAGACCGCGGTCACGGTGTTGGCGGCGGCGAAGCCCGCCATCGCCGCGAGCAGCAGCCGCTTGCGGCGCCAGCCGGCGGTGGCCGCGGTCAGCGGTATCGCGGTGAGGGCGGTGCCGATCGCGTAGACGGTGACCGTCTGCCCGGTCGCCGACTCGCTGACGCCGAGGTCGGCGCTCATCGCGGGGAGCAGGCCCGCGGGGAGGGTCTCGGTGAGGCTGGTGATGAAGACGGCGGTGGCCAGGGCGAGGAGGGCGAGGAGGGGGAGTTTCTGGGGCGGTGCGGAGTGCGTGGGATGCGGGG
>NZ_LIPN01000525.1 GCF_001418325.1 Streptomyces atriruber
TGGCGGCGGGTGACCGACGCCGTGCGCGACGCGGGCGGGCGGATGTTCCTACAGATCCAGCACGGCGGCCGCGTCGGGCACCCGGACAACAGCGGGCTCACGCCCGTCGCCCCCTCCCCGATCCCGCTTCCGGACACCGTCCACACCCCGACCGGCCCCCAACCGGCGGTCACTCCGCGGGAGATGACCCTCGACGAGATCCACGGGACGGTCGCCGACTTCGCGGCCGCCGCCCGCCGCGCCGTCGACGCGGGCTTCGCCGGGGTCGAGGTCCACGCGGCGAACGGCTACCTCCTCCAGCAGTTCCTCGCGCGGAACACCAACCACCGCACCGACGCCTACGGCGGCCCGGTCGCCCACCGCATCCGCTTCGTCGTCGAGGTCGTCCGCGCCGTCGCCGACGAGATCGACGCCGAGCGCGTCGGCGTGCGCATCGCGCCCGGCATCACCGTCAACGGCATCGAGGAGGGCGACACCGAGGACATCTATCCCCGGCTCGTCGACGCGCTCAAGGACATCGGCGACCTCGCCTACCTCCACGTCGTCTTCGCCGACCCGGACAGCGACCTCTTCCGGCAGCTCCGCGCGAGCTGGCCCGGCACGCTCGTCGCCAACCCCGTCCTCGGCTGGGGCGGTCCGCTGCCCGCCGACGGTGGCCGGGCCGCGGGCGAGCGGCTGCTGGCCGCGGGGGCGGACCTCGTCTCGCTGGGCCGCGCCTTCCTCGCCAACCCCGACCTGGTCGAGCGGATGCGCCTCGGCGCGCCGCTCAACGCCCCGCGGGACAAGGGCCTGATGTACGAGGGCGGGGCGGCGGGCTACACCGACTACCCGACCCTCAGCGGCGGCCGAGCAGCTCGGTGATCCGGGTCGGTCCGTCGGTGCCGTGGCCCTCCCCGATGACCCGGCGGACCAGGCCCTCGGCGGCGCGCATGACGCCCGCGTCGATGCCGTGGCCCTCGGAGGTGTGGATGACGTGGGCCATGGTCGACGCGGCCGACGTGATCGGGTTGCCTTCCCCGGAGTACGTGCCGTTGTCCACCTCCTCCGCGGACTCCTGGAAGGCCTCCGGGAGGATCGCGCCGATGCCCGCCGCGAACGGGGCCAGCTCCCGGGCCGAGATGCCCTCGGCCTTCGCCACCGCCAGGGCGTGCATGTACCCGGTCATCGCCGTCCAGAAGATGTCGAGCAGCGCCACGTCGTACGCCGCCGCCCTGCCGATGTCCTCGCCGAGGTGGGTGTGGGTGCCGCCCAGCGCTTCGAGGGCGGGGCGGTGCTCTTCGTAGAGCGCGGCCTCACCGCTGTGGATGAAGACCCCGTGCGGCGTTCCGATGGTCGTGGTCGGAGTCATGATCGCGCCGTCCAGGTACCGCACTCCGTGCGCGGCCGCCCAGCTCGCGGCCGACCTGGCCCGGTCAGGGGTGTCGGCGCTGAGGTTCACCACGGTGCGCCCCTTGAGCGCACGGGTGACGGCGTCATCGCGCAGGACGGCGTCCGACGCGTCGTAGTTGACGACGCAGACGACGGTCAACGGGCTCGCGGAGACGGCCTCTTCGGCGGTGCGGGCTCTGAGCGCACCGCGTTCGACCAGCTCGCCGTCCCGCCCGGGCGTCCGGTTCCACACGGTGGTCGGCACCCCGGCGGCCAGGAACGCGGCGGCGAGGGCCCTGCCCATGGGGCCGAGTCCCAGGACGGTGACCGGGGCGGGGG
>NZ_LIPN01000526.1:0-643 GCF_001418325.1 Streptomyces atriruber
CCCCAGCTGCCCCCTCAACCGCCGGGCCCGCAGCACCAGTTCCAGTTCGAAGCGGCGGTCCGGATCGTCCACCTCGTCGCCCCAGAGCTCCCTGATCTGGCGGAGGCGGTAGCGGACCGTCTGCGGGTGGACGCCCAGGCGGGCCGCCACCTCGGGGGCGCCGCCGCGGGTCTCCAGCCAGGCGAGGAGGGTCTCGGCGAGGCGGCGGCCGTGAGCGGGGCCGCAGTGCTCCAGAGGCGCGAGACAGCGGCGGGCCAGGTCCTCGATGAGCTCCTCCGGCTGCAGCAGCACCAGCGCCTCGGTGTGTTCCGTGCAGTGCAGGACCTCGCCGGAGGGCAGCAGTCCGCGCTCCATCAGGCGCACCGCCGCCTCCGCCCAGCGCAGCGACTTCGCGGCGTCGGCGAGGGCCACGGGCGGCCCGATGGCGCCGGACCAGCCGGTCATGGCGCGGCGCAGGAGCTCGGGGCGCCCGGCCGCGTCGGGGTCGGGCACGACCATGCGGGGCTGCTCGGCCTCCATGTCGAGCAGGACGCCCTCGCCGACGGCGGGCGCGACGGCCTCCCGCGCGGGGCGCAGCAGGACGCCGACCGCGACGCGTTCGGGCAGCTGCCAGCCGACGCGGGCGGCGCGCTCGCCGAGGCCG
>NZ_LIPN01000526.1:693-9798 GCF_001418325.1 Streptomyces atriruber
CGGACTGGTCGACCAGTCCGTCCAGGTACTCGAAGCCCGACTCGGCGAGTTCGTACATGGCCGGTGGCGGGATCTCTATCTGCTGGCCGATCTCGGCGAGGCGGCGCCAGGCGAGGCGCACCCCCAGGCGGTAGATCGCCTGGAGCGAGTCGAGGCTGCGGCCGTGCAGGCCCTCGCCGCGGCCGAACTCCTGGAAGACCTCCAGGTGGTAGCGGGGGCGACCCTCCTGGGACGCCAGCTGCTGGACGAAGCCCTCCAGGGCGCGGCGGATGCCGATCAGCGCCATCGGCTCGCCCGACTCGTCGAGGACGACGGGCAGGCCGGGGTACTCGGCGCGGATCTCGCGCAGGATGTCCTGGGCGAGCGCGGGCACCTCCTCCATGGCGAGCGCGGCGAACTCCCGTACCTGCCGGGGCGGCACGTCGCGCCACGCGGAGCGGAAGGGGGACCTGGCCTCCGGCGGCGGGTCGCCGACGGGGCGGCCGTCCGGGGCGTCGCAGACATCGGAGGCACCGGCTGAATGCGCGGCTTCGGCGTCATGGGCGGCATCCGGAGTCCGGCCGTCCGGGAAAGTGCCGTCAGCCGTCAGGTCGTCGGACGCCTGAGCATGGGTCGCGGACACGGTCGCTCACTGACCCCGCGCCGGCGCCTCGTAATGCACGAGCGGCGTATTGGGCTGGTCCGGCGTGGCGTCGAGGAGCGCGACGATGCCGAGCGCCGCGCCCACGGCGAGGAGCGCCGCGGCGGCGACGGTGAGTGAAGCGGCGAGCAGTCGGTGCATTGCGAGGGTCAGCCTCTCTGTCGGAGGTCGTCCCCACCCCAGGTCGCGCAGTCCCTCGGCCGGTGGTCGAGGTCCGACCACAAAGCGCTGGTCGCACAGCCCGTGCCGGCCCCGTCCGGCAAGTCCTCAGTCTCTGCAATGCATTGACACTTCGTC
Organism: Streptomyces atriruber; assembly: GCF_001418325.1. Lineage (GTDB taxonomy): Bacteria > Actinomycetota > Actinomycetes > Streptomycetales > Streptomycetaceae > Streptomyces > Streptomyces atriruber. The sequence continues at coordinate 1,631 of NZ_LIPN01000526.1, forward strand.
AAGGGTGCGCCTACGGTTCCCGGCCCATACGGCTCGGTAACACTTCTCCCGCCCTCAGCCCAGGAGTGACCTCATGCGCCGCACCGCCTCTCCTCTGTCGCTGATCCTGCTCGGGCTTGGCGCGTTTCTTCTGGTCCTCGCACCGATGCTGGCCTGGTACGTCGAGCCACGCGCGAAACGCACGCCCGTGGATGTCGACATCACGACCGTCTTCAAAGGCAAGGGAAGCTATTTCGACACCGAGAAGATCAAGACGGTCCACGACAAGGACCTCACCATCACCCGCCAGGTGCGCGGCGACGTGGCCGACAGCGAGGACAGCGGGCGCGCGGTCTGGGACGTGTCCACGTCCGTCGACCCGGACAAGTCGCTGCCCGCGGCCGACCCGCACGACTCGCTCCAGTGGACGCTGGAGCGCTGGGTCACCGACCGGAAGACGAACGCGCCGGTGCACTGCTGCGGCGAGGAGCCGTACTTCGAGGGCGAGGCCTACCTGAAGTTCCCCTTCGACGTGGAGAAGCGCTCCTACCGCTGGTGGGACAACACCTTGGGCGCGACCGTGCCGCTCACCTACAAGGGCACCAAGAAGATCCAGGGGTACGAGGGCTACCGCTTCACGGGGACCGTGAAGGCCACCAAGACGGGCACGCGCCAGGTGCCGGGCCGGATGGTCGGACAGCCGCGGAAGAGCCAGGTCATCGCGGACGAGTACTACGCCAACCACGGCATCGAGCTCGTCGCGGACCAGCGCACCGGCCGCATCATCTACGCCGCGATCGGCCCCCGCAAGACGCTGCGCGCGCCGGGCTCGGACAAGGACGCGACGGTGCTGCTCGACAGCGACCGGATCGCGTTCACGCCGGCCACCCAGAAGGCACAGGTGAAGCTCGCCGACGACGACAGCAGTCGGCTGGAACTGGTCGGCGAGACGCTTCCGGTCGGTGCGGGGGCGCTCGGCGGGGTACTCGCGGTGGCGGGAATCGTGCTCGTCGTACGAGGGCGTCATGACGACGGGGCAAACGGTCCCGGACGGCACGGCAAATCGGCGGAGCCGGGTGGTCCGAATCCGGACACGTCACCGACCGCCCTGCAACCCACCACGATGTGATGAGACGTCAGCTGTTGAAAGCGCAGAAATTATCACTTCAGTGAGTAGCCCCGCGGTACGGGTCGGCGAAAACTATCCACCCCACCCACGCACAGTCCCCGCACCGCCCGAGCACAACCCCCGCACCACCCACGCACCACACGAGCACCGACCCCGGCACCATCCGAGCACCGCCCGCGCACCACGCCGGAACCTCCGGCGCACCACCCCGCACAGCCCGGGCACAGCACGTCCGTGAGCCCCACGCTCCGCCCGCCCGGCCCGCTCCACCCCAGCAGGACCCGCAGAACCCAGCAGGACCGTTCCGCCCGACCGGACCCCCCACAGTTCCGCACCCTGAGACGAGTTGGAGCACGCATGCCCCAGCACGTACCGTCCTCGCTGCGCGCGGCCGCCCCACGCCGCGCGGAGCGCCTTCCGGCGCCTCCCCCACAACCGCGCCGGATCGTCTTCCTCGCCCACCGCGACCTCGGCAACCCGGCCGCGGGCGGCTCCGAACTCCTCGTCGACCGGCTCGCCGACGGCCTCAGCAAGCTCGGCCACCAGGTCACCTTGCTGTGCGGCGGGCCCGCCGCCTACCGCGACTACCGGGTCGTCTCCGCCGGCGGCGACCTCGGCCACTACCTGCGGGCGCGCACCGCGTTCACCCGGCAGGTCGGCGACTGCGACCTGCTCGTCGAGGTCTGCAACGGCATGCCGTACCTGGCGCCGCTGTGGCACCGCGGGCCCACCCTCTGCCTGGTCAACCACGTCCACACCGACCTGTGGGGGATGCGCTTCCAGGGCGCGCTCGCCCCCGCGGCGCGGCTCGGCCGCAGGCTGGAGCACTGGGCGCTCTCGGGCGCGCAGCGCGGCAATCTGCTCGTGGCCGTCTCGCCGTCGACGGCAACGGCGCTGCGCGCCATCGGCGTCGAGCGGGAGCGCATCCGCATCGTGCACAACGGCGTCGAGGAACCCGGGCCGTTGCACGCCCGCTCCGACGAGCCCCTGTTCCTGGCGATGGGGCGGCTCGTCGAGTACAAGCGCATCGATCTGCTGCTGCGGCTGTGGGAGCGCGTCAGACCCGTCACGGGCGGCAGGCTCGTGATCGTGGGCGACGGCCCCGAGCGGCAGCGCCTGGAGCAACTCGCCGGTCCCGGCGTGGAGTTCAGGGGCCATGTCTCCGAGGCGGAGAAGCACCGCCTGCTCTGCGAGGCCTGGATGCTGCTCCATCCCTCGGCCGTCGAGGGCTGGGGGCTGGTCATCACCGAGGCGGCGACCCGCTCGACGCCCTCGATCGGCTTCGACGTGCCGGGGGTGCGCGACTCCGTCGAGGACGGCGTGACCGGTCTCCTCGCCCGGGGCGAGAGCTCCTTCGCCGCCGCCTGGTGCACCCTGGCGCTCAGCGCCGAGCGCCGCAGAGCCCTCGGCAAGGCCGCCGGGGAGCGGGCCGTGCAGTTCCGCTGGGGCAACACGGTGCGGCAGTTCCAGGCGGTGGCGGCCGAAGCGGTCGCCGCACACCAGGTGTCCCATGGACCCCCGACTCCCCAGAGGTCTGTGTGAAGGACCCTTCGCTGCGCCGTTCCGCCACCCTCTTCCGGGCCTTCCTGCGCGAGCAGCAGGAGCCCGAGCGGTGCTACACGCTCCTCGCCCGTGACGCCGCCGACCAGGTCGAGGCGTACGTGCCGGTCAAGGACCGCGTCGTCGTCGACATCGGCGGCGGGGGCGGCTACTTCACCGAGGAGTTCCGGCGGCGCGGCGCGCAGTCCTTCCTCTTCGAGCCCGACCCGGCCGAGCTGGGGGCCAAGCCGCCCGAGGGCGCGGTCGTGGCCGACGGATATCTGCTGCCGCTCGCGGACGGCGTCGCGGACGTCACGTTCTCCTCGAACGTCCTGGAGCACGTCGACGACCCCCAGACGTTCCTGAGCGAGATGGTCCGGGTCACCAGGCCCGGCGGGCTGATCTATGTCTCGTTCACCAACTGGCTGTCCCCGTGGGGCGGTCACGAGTGGGCGCCCTGGCACTACCTGGGCGCCGAACGGGCCCGTGCCCGCTATGAACGACGTACCGGCAAGGCCGCGAAGCACACGCTCGGCGAGAACCTCTTCGTCCACCACGTCGGAGCGACCCTGCGCCAGGTGCGGGGCCGCGACGACGTGGAGATCGTGTCGGCGCGCTCCCGCTACTGGCCGTTCCTGGCCGGGGCGATCACCAAGGTGCCGGGTGTGCGCGAGATCGCGACCTGGAATCTCCTCCTCATCCTCAGGCGGTGTCCATGACCACGGTCCAGGCCCCACCCCCGGCGGCCGCAAGACCCACGACCGATGCCCCTGAGCCCTCGCGGGCGCCGCGCTCGTGGCGCTGGCTCCTTGGGTTCTGGGCCGTGGTGTTCGTGCTCTTCCTCGCGGTGAAACCGGGGCGGATGACGTTCGACACCAAGCTCGGTGTCGCCGTCGACCCCTGGCAGTTCCTCTCCGACCTGGGGCAGCTCTGGCACGACCGGGGCGGCTTCGGCGGGATCCAGGACCAGTACGTCGGCTACGCGTTCCCGATGCTGCCGTTCTACGGCCTGGCCGACCTCGTGCAGCTGCCGGTCTGGCTGGCGGAGCGGCTCTGGTTCTCGCTGATCGTGGCGGTCGCGTTCTGGGGCGCGCTGCGGCTCGCCGAACGCCTCGGCATCGGCAGCCGCCAGAGCCGGCTGCTCGGCGCGGTGGTGTACGCGCTGTGGCCGACGTTCACCGTGGTCATCGGCTCGACGTCGGCGGCCGCGCTGCCCGGCGCCTTCCTGCCGTGGGTGCTGCTCCCGCTGACCAACGAGCGGATCAGCGCGCGGCTGGCCGCCTGCCGCTCGGCGCTGGTCATCCCGTTCATGGGCGGGGTGAACGCGGCGGCGACGCTCGCCTCGCTGCTGCCCGTGGGCCTCTATCTGCTCTCCCGCCCGAACGGCCCGCGCAAGCGGAAGCTGATCACCTGGTGGGTGCCGGGCGTCGTCCTGGCCACCGCCTGGTGGGTCGTACCGCTCCTGATGCTCGGCATCTACGGCGAGAACTTCCTGCCGTTCGTCGAGGACTCGGCGACCACGACCGGCACCATGTCGGCGACCGAGGCGCTGCGCGGCGCCGGCAACTGGGTGGCGTATCTGCACTTCGGCGAGGCCTGGCTGCCCGCGGGCTGGACCGTGGCGACGGCCGTCGTGGCCGTCGTCTGCTCGGCGCTCGCCGCGGCGATCGGGCTCGCGGGTCTGGCGCGGCGCGATCTGCCGGAGCGCCGCTGGCTGGTCCTGACGGTCCTGTCGGTCGTCCTGGTCACCCTCGCCGGGTACGGCGGCGCGTTCGGCGCCCCCTTCCACGGCACGGTCCAGTCCTGGCTGGACGGCGGGCTCGTCCCGTTCCGCAACATCTACAAGTTCCAGACGGGCCTCGCGCTCGCGCTCGTCTTCGGCCTGATGCACCTGGTGGGCGTGGCCGCGCAGGCGCGCGGGGCCCGGCGGGTGCGGGGCAGGCGGTACGCGCCGCTGATCGCGGCGGTCCTGGTCCTGCCCGGCCTCGCCCTGCCCTACCTCAACGGCTCGATCCTGCAGCCCGGTTCGTTCCAGAAGCTGCCCACGTACTGGCAGACGACGGCCGACTGGCTGGAGAAGTACTCGCCCGACTCGCGTGCCCTGGTCGTGCCCGCGACCGCGCACGGCATCTACACCTGGGGCTCCCCCATCGACCAGCCCCTCGACGTGCTCGCCGACTCGCGCTGGGCGCAGCGCGACTACGTGCCGTTCGGCGCCCCGGGCAACCGGCGCGCGATGGACGCCGTCGAGAAGGCGCTGATGACCGGCGCCGAAGTGCCGGGCCTGCGCGACTACGTGACGCGGGCCGGTCTGTACTACGTCGTCGTGCGCAACGACCTCGACCCCGACCAGGTCGGCAACGTGCCCACCTCGACGGTCAAGCGCACCCTGGAGGAGTCCGGCTTCCGCCGCGTCACGGGCTTCGGCCCGCAGACCACCGACGGCATCATCCCGAACGACACCCCGGTCCAGGTGGAGGGCCTCTACCCGCGCCAGCGCGCGGTCGAGATCTACGCGCCCGGGGAAGGCACCGAGCGGCCGGGCCAGGCGGGCCTGAAGCCGGTGTCCAACACAGCGGTCGTCAGCGGCGGCCCGGAGTCCCTGCTGCCGCTCTCCGCCGACCCGTCGATGCGCGACCGGCCTGCCGTCCTGACCGGCGACAACCATCCGGGCATCGGGGCGCCGGGCCTGCAGGCCGTCGGTGACGGCATGCGCCGCGCCGACACCCGCTTCGGCCTGGTCAACTCCAACACCTCGTACACGTACGGGCGCTCCGAACGGAACGCGGTCGACGCGCTGCAGAACCCGGACGAGAAACCGCACCAGATCCTGCCGAGCAAGGGCATCGACCACCAGACGACCTCGGAGCTGCGGGGCGCCAGGTCGGTCTCGGCGTCCAGCTACGGCAACTGGCTCTTCCATCTGCCGCAGTACGACCCGGCGAACGCCTTCGACGGCAACCCGGCCACGGCCTGGGCGGAGGGCAGTGCCGACTCGGCGGACGGCGAGTGGATCAAGGCCGAGTTCAACTCGAAGGTCGCGGTGCCGTCCTCCTTCCGCGTCACCCCGCTGCCGCAGGACGGCACGCGGTCGGCGCCCACCCGGATCCGCGTGGAGACGGAACAGGGCAGCGTCACCAGCCCCCTCCAGCCCGACGGGCAGCCGCAGCGCGTCAAGGCCCGTCCGGGCTCCACGGACTTCGTCAAGATCACGATCCTGGACACCCAGGTGGCCCGCCCTGGCCTGACGGGCGCGGGCTTCTCGGAGATCAGCATCCCCGAGGTGCGGGTCACCCGGCTCCTCCAGCTCCCGAAGGACGCGGAGAAGGCCACCGACGCCAAGGCGACCACGTACTCCCTGCACCGCACGGCCGACCCGGGCGCCTTCTCGCAGGTGGACACCGAGTCGGGCCTGCACCGCCGCTTCACGACGACGGCGGAGGGCGCGTACGACGTGAAGGCGAGCGCGGTGGCCGTGCCGGGCCGTGAACTGGACGAGCTGCTCTACAAGGTGGCGCCGGAGCAGGAGCAGCAGATCATCGCGACGGCCGACGCCACCGCGAAGCTCGGCAGCGGTCTGTCGCCGCGCAACCTCACCGACGGCGATCTGACCACGGCCTGGGTCGCGGGCAGCGACGACCGGCCCGTCATCCACCTCAAGTGGCCGGACAAACAGCCGGTGGGCGAGCTCGTGCTGCCCGCGGCGGGCGGACTGTCCACCCGGCCGGTGAAGATCGAGATCAGTTCGCCGGACGGCGCGGCGACCGCGGGCGTGGACGAGAACGGCAACGCCCGCTTCGCGCCGATCACCACCGACGAGATGGACATCACCATCACGGAGACCGCCCCGCTGACGGTCCACAACCCGGTGGCGGACGCCAACCTCCAGCTGCCCGTGGGCCTCACCGAGGTGTACGTCCCCGCGCTCGACAAGTACCGCACCAAGCAGCCCGACCCCGCGGACCGCTTCTCGCTGCCGTGCGGCCAGGGCCCGACGATGTCGATCGACGGCGAGCTGTACGAGACGAGCGCCAAGGGCCGGATCCGGGACCTCACCGACCGGCGCCCGGTCGACATCACGCTCTGCCAACAGGGCGAGGAGGCTCCCGCGGTCCGCCTCGGCGCGGGGGCGCACAGCCTGGAGACGGGTGACGCGGGCCCGCTCGCCGTCATGGACGCCTCCCTGACCACCGGCACGCCGGGCACGCTCGACACCACCTCCCGCGACCTGGAGGTCAAGGACTGGCTGGGCGACCGCCGCGAGCTGAAGGTCGGCGCGGGCGCGGCCTCGTACCTCACCACGTACGAGAACGTGAACGACGGATGGAAGGCGACGCTCAACGGCAAGGAGCTGACCTCCGTGCGGCTCGACGGCTGGCAGCAGGGCTGGCTGGTGCCGAACGGCGAGGGCGGCACGGTCAAGCTGACCTACGAGCCGTCGCAGCTCTACGAGATCGGCCTCATCCTGGCCGGTGTCGGTGTCCTCGCCCTGCTGGCGCTGGTCCTGGTCCGCCGCCGCGACCCCAACACCGACGCCCCGTCCGCGGCGCCGCCCGCCCCCGGGCTCATCCTCGGCACGGTGGCGCTGACGCTGGTGGCCGTGGTGATCGCGGGCCCCTTCGCGCTCCTGGTCCCCGCACTGGCCCTCCTGGCCCACTGGCGGCACGCGCTCCTCGTACCGATCGCGTTCGTGGCGATGGCGGGGGCGGGCATCGCAGCGGCAACGGGCGCGGGCGAGCCGATCGCATCCGACGAGGGAGCGTTCGGCCACACGGCCCAACTCCTGGCTCTCATAGCCCTGTTCGCAGCCCTGGTGACGGTGCGGGAGACAAGTCCCCGCGCCACGCATACGTTGGAGTACGGCCCGGACACGCCCGGCGGCCCCCCGCCGTACACACCGGCTCCCGACCCGGCGACACCGCCGCTCGCCCCGGACCACGCCCCGGCCGGTCAGGCACCCCCGCTCCCCCGCCGCAAGCGCGACGGGAACGGCCCGGCCAACCCGCCGGAAGCGGCCGCGGGTCCGACGGTCTCGGCCCGGGGCCCCGCGTCGGCCCAGCCGGAGCCCGCGCCGCCGGGCCGCAGGACGGTGCGCTTCCCGCGCCGCAGGCGTACGTCCACGACAGGAGAAGGCACCCAGCGATGACCGCACTGGAACACCCGGCACGGCGCGCGGACGGCCCCGGGCGGCCGCCTGCGCGCGTGCCGTTCCCCGTCGTCGACGAGGTCTCACGGCACTGCCTCCAGGAGGAGGAGCCGGAGACCGTGCACATCGAGGTGCACCTGCCGGGCACCCCGGACCCGGACCGCCTCCGCGCCGCGTTCACCGAGGCCCTGCGCCGCCACCCCCGCATCCTGATGCGGGAGGCGAAGGGCGCCTGGTACCGCCGCCGCTACGAGTGGGAGCTGACCACCGACCCCGACCTCGACCCCGTGTCCTTCCCACCCCCGGATCCCGACGCCCTCAAACGCGCCCGCGAACGCGCCTTGGCCGAGGCACACCCACCCACCGCCCCACCCC
>NZ_LIPN01000527.1 GCF_001418325.1 Streptomyces atriruber
GTGGGGGGGTGTGGGGGTTCAGGGGTGTGCGTTGATGCCCGGTACTTCACGCCGACGGTGCGGAACGGATGCGCCGTCCTCAGACCGGTTGCGGGGCGCCGGGCGCCGGTGGGTCCTCCGGCGTCAGCCCCTCCCGCAGCGCGCGCAGACCGCGCCGCATGTGGCTCTTGACCGTCCCGAGCGGCAGCCCGGTCCGCCGGGAGATCTGGGACTGTGTCAGGTCCTCGTAGAAGGCCAGCCGGAGCACCAGCTGCTGCGCCGAGGGCAGGTTCGCCAGCTCGCGCTGGACGAGGACGCGGTCCAGCACCTGCTCGGCGCAGGGCCCGCCGACGGAAGCCGCCCCCTGCCGTGCGCCCACGGCCGTCACGAGCACGGCGCGCCGGGTCCTGGCCGCGAGCGTGTCGGCGACCTTGTGCCGCGTGATGCCGACCAGCCAGCCCGCCAGCCCGCCGGCACCCGGACGGTATCCGTGCCGACCGCGCCAGGCGGCGAGGAACACCTGCTGCGTCACGTCCTCCGCGTCCGGACCGTCGCCCAGGGCACGCCCGGCGAGCCGGTGGACGAGGCGTCCCCAACGGCGGTAGGCCGCCGTCAGACAACGCTCGTCACCTGCGGCGACGCCCGCCGCCAGCTGATCGTCTCCCAGTAGGTCCTCGGGGTGCGGGTGCGAGTGCGGAGAGCCGTCGGGGGGCTGGATGTCGACTGCCACCATGATGCCTACTCCTCGTGCAGGGGCCGGAGTTGAACCCAGATTGGTGACAGTCAGTGAGAGGCGACAACTTGCAGCGATTGTGCGTCGTATCGTCGCGGGATGAGAGCTGCACGGAGGCCGGGCGCCACCATGACCTCGGGATCGGACACCGCCACGACCACGGGGTCGGACACCGCGATGACCACGGGAAGCGTCGCCCGAAGACTGGGCGNNNNGGGCGTGCCGCCCGCCGAGGCGGCGCGTGCGGCGCTGCAGGAGGCCGTGGCCGAGATTCCGCGCCCGCGGCGCGGCGGTGACTCCGGCGGGCTCTCGCTCGGCAACGTACGTCAGGAGTGCCGGGGTCTCGCCAGAGCTGCGGTGCGGCTCGACGCCCCCGCGGTCGAGACGCAACTACGCTCCACGGTGGGGGAGTACGGCTACACCACGGGGTGGGAGGAAGTCATGGCGCCCGCCCTGCATGCCATCGGGCGCAAGTGGGCGTCGTCCGGCGAGCGGTACGTGGAGGTCGAACACCTTCTCTCCTGGTACGTCTCCTCCGCTCTGCGGAGGGCTCCTGGGGTGGGTG
>NZ_LIPN01000528.1 GCF_001418325.1 Streptomyces atriruber
GTGCGGCGGGCGCGGTAGTGGCCTGCGAGGGCGCGACCGGCCCTGCGCACGCCTTGGGGGACGACGGTGAAGTCGCGGGCCATTGGTCCCGTATGCCCAGTTGCGGCGGCCGGTATGCCGGAGCGAGGGGTACGCCGGGACGGGACGAGGGGCGTGGCCGACAATGGGGGAGTGCTGGAGATGACGCGCGAGGAGTTCGAGGAACTGGTCGGCGAGGCTCTCGACCGGATTCCGCCGGAGCTGACGCGGCTGATGGACAACGTGGCCGTTTTCGTCGAGGACGAGCCGCCTGCCGAGGATCCCGAGTTGCTCGGGCTGTACGAGGGGACTCCGCTGACCGACCGGGGCGAGTGGTACGCCGGGGTGCTGCCCGACCGCATCACGATCTACCGGGGCCCGACGCTGCGGATGTGCGAGTCGCGCGAGGACGTCGTCGCCGAGACGGAGATCACCGTGGTGCACGAGGTCGCCCATCACTTCGGGATCGACGACGAGCGGCTGCACGCGCTCGGGTACGGGTGAGCCGTGGATCACGGGCTCGTGCGCCGTGGGCGCGGATGAGTTCCGGGGACGTGTGAGCGAGGGCATCCGGCCTGGTGTGCGGGGCGGCGCGGGGCGGCCCCCCGGGGGGTTGCCGTCCGTGTCCTCTTGCGGGCTGCGGGAGTTGGGCAGGGCGTCTCGATTCTCAGCGCCTCAGGAGGTGCTCGGCCGTGCGCCAGTTGTACGTTCCCGTCCGTTGGGCCGCGGTCGCGGTGGCCGTAGCGGCGACCGCGGGCTGCATGAGCGTCAGTGACGACGGGAACGCTCCGGCGCCCGACCGCTCCGCGGGGCGGCGCAGCGGGGCGGCGGCTCCCGACGGCGACCCCGTGACGCAGGGCGGTGACGTGGCCTCCGGGGACGAGCGCGCGCAGAGCGTCGGCCGGGGCAAGGGCAAGAAGAAGGGCAAGGGCGGATCGTCCCGTGCGGGCGAGGCCGAGCGGGGCGCCGCCGAGCCCTCGGAGTCCTCCTCCGCGACGGCCGCCAAGAAGCCGCCGAAGCCCGGCACGCCCGGGAAGCCGACTCCGACGCGGCCGAAGCCGACCCCGACGCGGACGAGCGCGACGCCCACCCCGCCGAAGCCCACGCCGACCCCGACACCCGATCCGACCACCCCGGAGCCGTCGTCCTCGGCGCACGAGGGGTCGGGGCAGGACGCCCAGCTGCAGCGGCGGGACGAGGAGATCGCGGGGCGCGAGCCCTCGCCCCAGGCGGGTCCCCGGTAGGTGACACAGGCCACTGGCGGGCCCCTGAGCGCCCTCGGACGGACCCCGAGGAGGGGGCCGGTTTGCCATCCGGGGTGGGGGGTGCGTATGGTGGTAGATCGTTTGATCCCATTTGCCCGGCGCCGACACAGAAGAGCGCCGCGTGGCGCGTACTCTCCCTTGCCGTGGCTGACCGCATAGAGGCGGTCCATTGCGAAATCACGGAGTTGACGGGCGCGTGCCGAGACTCCGGAAGGTTTCGCATTTCGCATGTCCATTTTCAGTTCTGACCACGCCGTCCTGCCCGAGAACGAGGCCGTCGAGGCCGTCGAGAACGACGCCGCAGAGGTCGTCGCCGACGCCGCCGAGACCGTCGGGGCCAAGGACGTCGCCGAGGTCACCACCGACGCCGACGCCGAAGCCGCCGAGGCCGACGCCGACGCCGAGCCCGAGATCACCTTCGCCGACCTCGGTCTGCCCGAGGGCGTCGTCCGCAAGCTCGCGCAGAACGGCGTGACCACCCCCTTCCCGATCCAGGCCGCGACCATCCCGGACGCCCTGGCCGGCAAGGACATCCTCGGCCGTGGCCGCACCGGCTCCGGCAAGACCCTCTCCTTCGGTCTGCCGATGCTGGCGACGCTGGCCGCCGAGGGCCGCACCGAGAAGAAGAAGCCCCGCGGCGTCATCCTCACCCCGACCCGTGAGCTCGCGATGCAGGTCGCGGACGCCCTCCAGCCCTACGGCGACGTGCTCGGCCTGAAGATGAAGGTCGTCTGCGGCGGTACGTCGATGGGCAACCAGATCTACGCCCTGGAGCGCGGCGTCGACATCCTCGTCGCCACCCCGGGCCGTCTGCGCGACATCATCAACCGCGGTGCCTGCTCGCTGGAGAACACCCAGATCGCCGTCCTCGACGAGGCCGACCAGATGTCCGACCTGGGCTTCCTGCCCGAGGTCACCGAGCTGCTCGACCAGGTTCCGGCCGGCGGCCAGCGCATGCTGTTCTCGGCCACGATGGAGAACGAGATCTCCACGCTGGTCAAGCGCTACCTGAACAACCCGGTGACGCACGAGGTCGACAGCGCCCAGGGCAACGTCACGACCATGACGCACCACATCCTGATCGTGAAGCCGCGCGACAAGGCGCCGGTCACGGCCGCCATCGCCGCGCGCAAGGGCCGCACGATCATCTTCGTCCGCACCCAGCTGGGCGCCGACCGCATCGCCGAGCAGCTCTGCGACTCCGGCGTGAAGGCCGACGCGCTGCACGGCGGCATGACGCAGGGTGCCCGCACCCGTGTGCTGGAGGACTTCAAGAAGGGCTACGTCAACGCCCTCGTCGCCACCGACGTCGCCGCCCGCGGCATCCACGTCGACGGCATCGACCTGGTCCTGAACGTGGACCCGGCCGGCGACCACAAGGACTACCTGCACCGCTCGGGCCGTACCGCCCGCGCGGGCCGCTCCGGCACGGTCGTCTCCCTGTCGCTGCCGCACCAGCGCCGCCAGATCTTCCGCCTCATGGAGGACGCGGGCGTCGACGCCTCGCGTCACATCATCAACGGCGGCGGCACCTTCGACCCGGAGGTCGCCGAGATCACCGGCGCCCGCTCGATGACCGAGGTGCAGGCCGACTCCGCGGGCAACGCCGCGACCCAGGCCGAGCGCGAGGTCAAGGACCTCACCAAGGAACTGGAGCGCGCCACGCGCCGCGCCGCCGAACTGCGCGAGGAGGCCGACCGCCTCACCGCGCGTGCCGCCCGCGAGCGCGGTGACGACCCGGAGGCGGCGGTCGCCGAGGCCACCGCCGCCGCCGAGGCGATCGTCGAGGCCGCCGCGTCGGTGCCGGAGCAGCCGGTCGCCGAGCGCCCGGTCCGCGACGAGCGTTCCTCCTCGTACGACAACCGTCGTCCGCAGCGCGACGAGCGCGGCAACTACGAGCGTGACCGCCGCGACAACCGCGGTGGCGGCTTCAACCGTGACCGTCGTGACGACAGCCGTGGTGGCGGTTTCCGCCGCGACGAGCGTCGTGACGACCGTGGCGGCCGTTCCTTCGAGCGTCGCGACGACAACCGCGGTGGCGGCTTCAACCGTGACCGTCGTGACGACAACCGCGGCGGTGGCTTCCGTCGCGACGACAACCGTGGCGGTGGCTTCAACCGTGACCGTCGTGACGACAGCCGTGGTGGCGGTTTCCGCCGCGACGAGCGTCGTGACGACCGTGGCGGCCGTTCCTTCGAGCGCCGTGACGACAACCGCGGTGGCGGCTTCCGTCGCGACGAGCGTCCCTCCGGCGGCAGCTTCCGCCGCGACGACCGCCCCTCCGGCGGCCACCGTGGCAGCGACCGTCCGTTCAACCGTGACCGCCGCGACGACCGTCCCTCGGGCGGCTTCCGCTCCGGTGGCCACGACCGTCCGTCGTACAACCGCCGCGACGACCGCTCCGGCTCCGGCACGGGCTCCTTCGGCCGCCGTGACGACAAGCCGCGCTGGAAGCGCAACGGCTGACCTGTAGCCAGGCCCGCATGAGCGAAGGGCCCGTCCGACACTCCTGTCGGACGGGCCCTTCGCCGTGAAACGCCGATACCCGATCGGATGGCGGGGCCCGCCCCGCTATGCTCGGGGGTGCACCAACGAGGACCGTTAGCTCAATTGGCAGAGCAGTGGACTTTTAATCCATTGGTTGTGGGTTCGAGTCCCACACGGTCTACCGCGAAAGCCCCGGTCAGCCACAGGCTGGCCGGGGCTCTTCGGTGTCCGCGGGAACTCCTCCGTGTCAGCGCGGCACAAGGAGTCGGTTGAGCTCCTCCGCGATCTCCTCCAGGGGCAGCACGGCGTCCGCCTTGCCCGTGTCCACGGCCGCCTGGGGCATGCTGTGGAACTCCGCGCTGGCGGGGTCCTGCACGATGACGGTGCCGCCGTGCGCCTTGACCGTTTCGATGCCCCGGGCTCCGTCGCCGTCGGCGCCGGTGAGGACGCAGGCGATGACCCGTGATCCGTAGGCCCGCGCCGCCGATTCGAAGAGCGGGTCGGCGGCAGGACGGGCGAAGTTGATCCGTCCCGCGCCGCTCAGGGAGAGCTCCCTGTCCTTCTCCACGCACAGGTGGTGGTCCGGCGGGGCGACGTAGGCGGTGCCTGCTTCGGGGGTCTCGCCGTCGTCGGCCAGCTTGACGTGGAGCGTGGACGTCCGCGCCAGGATGCTGACGATCTGCGTCTCGCGGGAGCTGCGGAGGTGCTGGGCCACCAGCACCGGTACGGGGAACGGGGCCCGCAGTCCGGCCAGCAGCGTACCGAGGCCCCGGATGCCGCCGGCGGACGAGGCGATCAGCACGATGTCGGCTCGTTCACCGGGGTCCGGCAAGCGTGTGGTCACGCGGCGACGGTATGCCAGGTGTCCCGTGGCCCGGGGGCGGCTCATCGTTCCGCGGCGTGTCGGGTGAGCGACTCCCGCAGCTGCGCGGCGATGTGCGGGGCGACCGGCCCGTCGGCGGCACCGGCCACCACCATCTCCGCGACCAGCCGCAGTCTGGTGTTGGTGCGCTGGGAGGTGTCCACCAGCACCTCCCAGGCGTCCTGCGCGCCATGGGCGCCCGCGGCCATCAGCACGCCCCGGGCCTGGTCCACCACGGGGCGTCCGGCGAGCGCCTTGTACAACTGCGCGTTCTCGCGGCGCAGCGCCTCGATTTCCGTCCGGGCCCGGTCGGCGTGCCGTCGGTGGTCGGCGGCCAACCGGTGGCTCATGTCGATGGCCTGATAGGCCCTCAGCATGAGGAGAATGGTGCATTCTCGGGTGGAATCGACCTGTTTCAGCAGAGCGTTCGTGTCTACCGCCATAGGGGGAAGCTGCCCGGACCCCGCACTTTCAAAGGCGGTCAGGGGCGGCGGACCGCGGCGACCTCGAACTCCACCGTCACCTGCGAGCTGACGATGAGCGTGTCCACGGGGTTCGCCCGCACGCCCCAGTCCTTGCGGTCGATCGGAACGCTGCCCTTGAAGCCGATCCTGACGTCGCCCTGTGGGTCGTTCTCGCCGCCCGTCGACTCGACGGCCAGGGTGAGCGACTTCGTCGTGCCGCGCAGGGTCAGGTCGCCGGTGACCTCGAAGTGGGTGTCGTCGACCTGCTTCACCCCGGTCGAGGTGAAGGTGATCTCGGGGTGGTTCTCGATGTCCAGGAACTTGGCGCGCACCGGGTCGTCGCGGAACTTGTTGTGGCTCTGGAGGCTCGCCGACTTGATCGTGAGCCGGATGGCGGACTTGGCGGGGTCGTCGCCGTCCAGCCGTGCACTTCCCTCGAACTCCTCGAAGTGGCCGTGGACCCGGGGGCCCACCGAGTGGCGGGCGACGAAGCCGATCCGGGTGCGGGCGGGGTCGAGGACGTACTCGCCGCTGAGTTCGCTGAGCTCGGTGATGGCTGACATTGCTTGGTCACTCCCGGAGAGAAAGAGGCAGTGAGCGTTCGGCGCAACCGGTCACTGGATGGCGTCGTGGGTTTCCCGACGATACCGCCGCGGTCCGCCGGCGTTCGGGCTGTTCGAGCGCCAACCCAGCCCGAATCAAGTCGTGTTGCATGTTGGTCTTCCGGTCGCCCCTCGGGTTGCCCTCCGGTCGTGGGTTCGGTGTTCGCTTCTTGCGCACACCGTGCGCAGTGCGTACAGTGTTCGCAGCGAGAGCACGCCGTACGCAGCGGGTGTGCCGCCTATGTGCTGGGGGTCCCACGATGGAGAAGCGGCTGAGGGAAGAGCGTCCGGTGGCGCCGGAAGGGAGCCGTCACCCGCGGCGCTGGCTGATCCTGATCGTGCTCTGCCTGAGCACGCTGGTCCTGGTCGTGGACAACATGGTCCTGACCGTCTCCGTCCCGCCGATCGCCGCGGACCTGAGCGCGGACGCCCAGGACATCCAGTGGATCATCGACTCGTACATCCTGGTCTTCGCCGGTCTGCTGCTCACCGCGGGCAGCCTCTCCGACCGGTTCGGGCGACGGCGGGTGATGATCGTGGGGCTGGCCCTCTTCGGGGCCGCGTCCTTGCTGGCCACCGTCGCGCAGAACCCCGAACAGCTCATCGCGGGGCGGGTGTTGATGGGCATCGGCGGCGCACTCATCATGCCGAGCACGCTGTCGATCCTGATCACCGTCTTCGACGACGAGGAGCGCCGCAAGGCGATCGGCGCCTGGAGCGCGGTGGCCGCGGTCGGCCTGGTCGGCGGGCCGGTGCTCGGCGGCGTGCTCATCGCCCACTTCTGGTGGGGCTCGGTCTTCCTGATGAACGTGCCGATCGCCGGGCTCGCCATCGTCGCCGCGCTCGTCCTGATGCCGGAGTCCAAGGGCCCCGCCCGCAAGGCCGATCCGCTGGGGATGATCCTGTCGGTGGTCGGCATGACCGCGCTGGTGTGGACGATCATCGAGTCCGCCGAGGCCGGTCTCGGACACCTGAGCACGCAGCTCTCGCTCGGCGTCGCCCTCGTCTCCCTGGCCGCCTTCGGCATCTGGGAGCTGCGCACCGAATCGCCGATGGTGCCGCTCTCGCTCTTCCGCGACCGCGTCTTCACCGGCGCCAGCTTCTCCCTGGTCCTGCTGACCTTCGCCAACGGCGGGCTGATGCTCGTCCTCACCCAGTACCTGCAGTTCGTGCTCGGCTACTCGCCCGCCAGGACCGGCATCGCCTTCGCCCCGATGGCCGTCGCCACGCTCGTCTTCAACGGCATCGGCGCCACCCTCGGCAACAAGGTCGGCAACCGCCCCATGACCGCCGTCGGCCTGGCCGTCATCGCCGCGGGCTTCGGCGCCCTCGCCTCCCTCCCCTCCGACGCCGGGTTCGGGATGCTCGCCGCGGCCATGGTCCTGATCGGCATCGGCGGCGGCCTGGCGATGCCCGCGGCGACCGGCGCCCTGATGAGCGCGGTGCCCGCCGAGCACGCCGGTGTCGGGTCCGCCCTCAACGACACGGTCCAGCAGGCCGGTGCGGCCCTCGGCGTCGCCGTCCTCGGCACGGTCCTCTCCCGCACCTACACCGACGCGATGCCCGACTCCGCCCCCGCGGAGGCCGGTCACTCCGTCTCGGACGCGCTCGCCCTGGCCGCCTCCACGGGCGACAGCGCCCTCGCCACGGCCGCCCGCGAGGCCTTCACCGAGGCGATGTCCGCCAGCTTCTGGGCCGGTGCGGCGGGCGTCCTGGCCGCGGCCGCCCTGGCCGTCCTCCTCATCCGGGACCGCAAGTCCCCGGCGGGCGACCACCACGAGTCCGGCGACGAGATCCACCACACGGGCGAGCTGACCAAGGCGGCCTGACCTTGCGCCCCCGGCTCCGCCCCTGACGACAGGCTCGTACGACACCACGGCGCCCCGCCCGGCTTCGGCCCGGCGGGGCGCCGTGGTGTTGACTGTTCCGCTTCCCGTACCCCTCGTACCTCCGCACCCCGCACGTCAGGAGTCTCACCGTGCCGCAGCCGCCGCGCCTGGGCGTCGCCGTCATCACGATGGGCAACCGCCCCCGAGAGCTCGACGCCCTGCTCGCGTCCGTGGCGATGCAGGACGTGCCCGCGGACCGCGTCGTCCTCATCGGCAACGGCTCACCGCTGCCGGAACTCCCGCCCCTGCCCGGCGAGGTGACGACCGTCGAACTCGACGAGAACCTCGGCTGCCCGGGCGGCCGCAACGTCGCCATCCAGCGGCTCATGGACTTCGGCGACGTGGACGTCGTCATCGAGCTCGACGACGACGGCCTGCTCGTCGACACCGACGTCTTCCGCCGCATCCGCGACCTGTTCGCCGCCGACCCCCGCCTCGGCATCGCAGGCTTCCGCATCGCCGACGAGAACGGCGAGACCCAGCGCCGCCACATCCCCCGGCTGCGCGCCTCCGACCCGATGCGCCGGGGCCCGGTGACCGCCTTCCTCGGCGGCGGCCACGCCCTGTCCACGGCGATGCTGGCCCGCACCGGCACCTGGCCCGCCCAGTTCTTCTTCGGGCACGAGGAGACCGACCTGGCCTGGCGGGCCGTCGACGACGGCTGGACGATCCTCTACGAACCCGCCCTGCTGCTCCAGCACCCCAAGACCTCCCCGGCCCGGCACGCCGTCTACTACCGCAACACCGCCCGCAACCGCGTCTGGCTGGTCCGCCGCCACCTCCCCCTCCCGCTGATCCCGGTGCACCTGGGCGTCTGGACCCTCCTCACCCTCGTGCGCACCCGCTCGGTGCCGGGCCTGCGGGCCTGGGCCGGCGGCTTCGTCGAAGGGATGCGGACCCCGTGCGGCGTCCGCAAGCCCATGCGGTGGCGCACCGTCTGGCGGCTGACGCGGCTGGGCCGGCCCCCGGTGATCTGACCCGAACGGCTCACTCAGGTCGCGCGCGGGCCGGGGGCGCGGGTGACGCTGGACTGCCAGTGGCCGTCGGGAGTCCGGCGGTGCAGCGGGAGGTGCGGTGATGGCAGCAAGGGTTCGTCGGCGGCGGCAGCGCGTTCTGGTGCTGATCGTCGCACCGCTTCTCGTCGCCCTCGCCGCGGCCTGCGGAGGTGGTGATTCCGACGGGGGCGACACGCGTACGGCCGCGGCCCGCCCCCTCGACCAGGCCTTCGAGCACCCCGGCGTCCTGGTCAGCAAGGCGCAGCTCGACCGGGTCCGCGCGCACGTCAGGGCGCGGGAACAGCCGTGGTTCACGGCGTACGAGCAGATGCGGGACAGCAAGTACGCGGCCGACGACTACACGGCGAGGCCGTACGCCGTGGTGGAGTGCCCGCCCGACACCCGCCCCGGCCGGGGGTGCGTGGAGGAGCGCGAGGACGCGCTGGCCGCGTACACGCACGCCCTGCTCTGGAACATCACCGGCGAGCGCGCGCACGCCGAGAAGGCCGTGCAGATCATGGACGCCTGGTCGAAGGTGATCACCGGGCACACCGAGGACAACGCCGGGCTGCAGACCGGCTGGGCCGCCTCGTCCTGGGCGCGGGCCGCCGAGGCCGTGCGCTACACGTACGACGGCTGGACCGACGGGCAGCTCCTGCGCTTCGAGCGGATGCTGCGCAACGCCTATCTGCCCCAGGTCAGGGACGGGTCCGTCGAGCGCAACGGCAACTGGGACCTGGTGATGGCCGACGCCACCATGAGCATGGCCGTCTTCCTCGACGACCACCCCACGTTCGAGAAGGCCGTGCAGCACTTCAGGACGCGGGTGCCCGCGTACTTCTATCTGACGTCGGACGGGAAGCTGCCCGTCTCCCCGGCGGGCAGCGACATCGACACCGCGGCCGAGCTGAAGAAGTACTGGTTCGGGCAGGGCACGTACGCCGACGGGCTCTCCCAGGAGACCTGCCGCAACTTCAAGCACGCCAGCTACTCGCTCGCCGCCACCTCGCACATGGCGGAGACCGCCTGGCACCAGGGCGTCGACCTGTACGGCGAGGTCAAGGACCGGCTGCGGGCCGCCTTCGAGTTCCACTCCAAGTACCAGCTGGGCGCGACGGCGCCGGACTGGCTGTGCGGCGGCAAGGTGGAGCGCGACATGGGGCCCGACACGGAGGTCGGCCTGAACCATCTGCGCGGGCGCCTGAAGCTGGACATGCCGCAGACCGAGAAGTACACGAAGGAGCAGCGGCCCGAGGGGACCGACGGTCTCTTCGTGGCCTGGGAGACCCTCACGCACGCGGACAGGCCCTAAGTGGTTCGACGCACCCCTCCGGATGGCGTACTGTTGTGTTCACCGACGCGGGGTGGAGCAGCTCGGTAGCTCGCTGGGCTCATAACCCAGAGGTCGCAGGTTCAAATCCTGTCCCCGCTACTGAAGGCCGATGGCCCGGAACCATGAATCATGGTTCCGGGCCATCGGTGTTTTCCGCCCGGAGCCTTTCTCCCGCGCGGGCCGCTCGCCCGACAGGGCCTAACCCGGTCGGCCCACACCAGGTCGCACCCGCCCGCCGCTGCGGGAACCCTGAATGCAGCGCGGTGATGGGCGCGGAGTCGGCGGGAGACAAGCGGTGGGGCAGCGAGGAGGGACCGACGAGAGGGGTGCCACCGGGCCCGAGCGGGCGTTCGTCCGGGTCCTGCCCCTGCTGCTCCTCGTCGTCGGCGTCCTGTACGACGCGATGACCCCGTCGGAGTTCACCGCCGCCCCCCTCTTCACGGCCGCCCCACTGATCGCCGCCCCCTTCTACTCACGGCTCAACACCGTCCTGACCGGCGCGGCGGCCACCGGCGCCGTCCTCGTCCTGCACTACGGCAGCGCCGTGAACAGTCACGTCGAGGCCGTCACCGAGGTGGTCACCGTGATGACCGTCGCCGCGCTCGCGATCGTCATCAACCGCGTCGTCCGCCGCGGTAACGACCGGCTCGCCATCGCCCGCTCCATCTCCGAGGCCACCCAGCGCGCCGTGCTGCCCACGCCGGATCCGCGCATCGGCGGGCTCGACATCGCGGCGCGGTACGAGGCCGCGCAGGCCGACGCGTTCATCGGAGGCGATCTGTACGCGGTGCAGGACACCCCGCACGGCGTGCGGCTCATCGTCGGTGACGTGCGGGGCAAGGGCATGGGCGCGGTCGCGGCCGTCGCCGTCGTCATCGGTGCCTTCCGGGAGGCCGCCGAGCAGGAGGCCACCCTGGAGGCGGTCGCGCAGCGCCTGGAGCGGGCGCTCGCGCGCGAGGGCACCCGGCGCGAGGGGCTCGACGCGTTCGAGGGGTTCACCACCGCCGTCCTCGCCGAGATCCGGCACGGCGAGGGCGCCGTGCGGCTCATCAACCGCGGGCACCCGCCGCCGCTGCTGCTGCGCGGCGACGGGCGGCTGTGCGTCCTGTCGGCGACCGAACCCGCGCTGCCGCTCGGCATGGGCGACCTGGGGGCCTGGCCGGACCGTGCGGACGAGGCGGAGCTGCCGCCCGGCGCGCTGCTGCTCTTCTACACGGACGGCCTCTCGGAGGCGCGCGACGCGGCGGGGGAGTTCTACGATCCCGCGACCCGGCTCGGCGGGCGGATCTTCCCGGGCCGCGGTGGCCCGCACGCGCTCCTCGCGGCGCTCGCGGGGGAGGTGCGACGGCACACCGGGGGCGGGATGACGGACGACATGGCGCTGCTCGCGGTGCGGCGTCCCACCGCCGCGGATCCGGACGTCACGGTCGACGTCACGGCCGGTGACTGAAGTGCACCCCTCCGCATAACAACTGACGTACTGTCAAGAAAATGTGAAGCTCCGGTGTTTGAGGAGACGGGGTCAACTCGCCCCGTTCCACACCCCCGTGTCCCGGTACGTACGGCCGATGAGCGTTAACGATCAACCGGAACGGCTTGGAATACCGACCCGCTGTCTATTAACGTTCGATAACGCAGCGCGGTCGTCCCAGCCGTCACTCGAGGCGGCTCCGCGCGCATGCGCCTAATCCCGCAAGGGAGCCGGGGAACCACCAACATGGGGTGAATCGGGCATCTGTGCATCCGTGCCAGATGTTCGTAGGAGACCTTCCTGCTCCGAACCCGTCAGCTAACCCGGTAGGCGAGAAGGAAGGAAAGGAGTGCGCCCCAGTGGCGTCCAACCGGCCTGCCCCCCAAGCCGTGTACGTACCGAATGACGACGACTTCGGTTCGTACGACGAGGGCTCCTTCGAAGAGTGGAACCCCACCGAGGAGTCCGTCCGTCCCGTCCGCGGCAGGCACCGTGTGCACAAGAAGAGCGGCGGCGGGCTCGCCCGCAGCTCCACCGTGCTCGGTGTGGGCGTCATCGCCGCCGTCGGCGCGGGCGGCATCGCCACCGCGCAGGACGGCAAGCCGCCGGTCTCCATATCGATGCCCGATCTGGGCGTCGTCACGGACTCGCTGCCCGAGGCCAAGTCCCTGCCGGGCGTGGGCTCCCTGATGTCCGACGACGACTCGTCGGACACCACGACCGCCGCCGCGGCAGCCCCCCTCACCGCCGCGGGCGTCAGCACCGCCGACGCCGAGCAGGGCACCACCGACGCGGGCGAGGCACTGCGCGCCCGCATCATGCAGCAGGCCGAGAACCAGCAGAACCAGGCGGACACCGCCGTGCGGGCCGCGGCCGAGGACGCCGCCGCGAAGAAGGCCGGCGAAGAGGCGGACGCCCAGCGCAGGGCCGCCGAGAAGGAGGCGGACGCCAAGGCCGCCGCCAAGAAGAAGAAGGAGGAGGAGGCCCGGAAGGCCAAGGCCGAGGCCGAGCGCCTGGCCAAGCTCGCCAAGAGCTACGTCATCCCCACCTCCTCGTACACCCTCACCTCGCACTTCGGTGACGCCGGATCCATGTGGTCCTCCGGCCACCACACCGGCCTGGACTTCGCCGCGCCCACGGGTACCCCGCTCAAGGCCGTGCACACCGGCACCGTCAAGGAGGCGGGCTGGGCGGGTGCGTACGGCTACCGCACCGTGCTCGAACTCGAGGACGGGACGGAGATCTGGTACTGCCACCAGTCCTCGCTGAACGTCAGCGCGGGCCAGAAGGTCTCCACGGGGGACGTCATCGGCCGCGTCGGCGCGACCGGCAACGTCACGGGGCCGCATCTCCACATGGAGGTCCACACGCCCGACGGCACGGGGATCGACCCCCTCGGCTGGCTGCAGGGCAAGGGCCTCAACCCCTGATTCCCTGACCTCCCCTGTCCTCCCCCGGATTTCTGAACCTCTGAACCCCGGCGGCCCTGGCGACACCCCCCCCGACGCCAGGGCTGCCGGTTCGGTGTGTCCCGCACGTTGCGTGTGTCTTGCACGGAATTCCGTTTCCGGTGGGCGCGTTGAGGTGCGTATGACTCCTCTTCGCACACTCGGCTCATCCGACCTCGAAGTCTTCCCGCTCTCCCTCGGCGGCAACGTCTTCGGCTGGACCGCGGACCGGGCCACGTCCTTCGCCGTCCTCGACGCCTACACCGCGGCGGGCGGCAACTTCATCGACACCGCCGACGCGTACACGGCCTGGGTGGACGGCAACAAGGGCGGCGAGTCCGAGACCCTCATCGGTGAATGGCTCGCCGAGCGCGGCAACCGCTCGGACGTCGTCGTGGCCACCAAGGTCGGCGCCCATCCCGATTACAAGGGCCTGTCCGCCACCACCATCAAGGCCGCCGCCGACGCGTCCCTGCAGCGCCTCGGCACCGACTACATCGACCTCTACTACACGCACTTCGACGACACCTCGGTGCCCGTGGAGGAGATCATCGGCGCGCTCGACGAGCTGGTGCGGGCGGGCAAGGTGCGTGCCATCGCCGCCTCCAACATCTCCCCCGAGCGGCTCCAGGAGTCCCTCGACCTCTCCGACCGCGAGGGCCTCGCGCGTTACGTCGCGCTGCAGCCGCACTACAACCTCGTCTCCCGCGACACCTACGAGGGCCCCCTCCAGGAGGTCGCCTCGCGCTCCGGCCTCGCGGCCGTCCCCTACTTCGGGCTCGCGGCGGGCTTCCTGACCGGCAAGTACCGCGCGGGCGCACACGTCGAGAGCGCGCGGTACTCGCGCGTCGAGGCGTACGTGGGGACCGAGCGGGGCGACCGCGTCCTCACCGCCCTCGACGAGATCGCGCAGGCGCACGACGCGCAGGTGCCCACCGTGGCACTGGCCTGGCTCGCCGCCCAGCCCACCGTGGCGGCGCCGATCGCTTCCGCGCGCACGGTGGAGCAGCTGCCCGCGCTGCTCGCGGTGGCCGACCTGGAGCTGACGGACGCGGAGCTGTCGGCGCTGAACGCGGCCTCCGCCTAGGGGCGGTAGTAGGGGTTGTAGGTCGTCGGGTAGCCGTAGGCCGGGTAGGGCTGCGGCTGCCCGTAGGGGGCGGGGGGCGAGGGACGGCCGTACGCCCCCTGCGCCCCGTACATGCCGTACGCCCCGTACGCGCCATACGCTCCGTACGACATCGGGGGCATGACCGGTGCCGTCGCCTGGGCCGCGTACGCGAGGGCGGGGCGGGCCGGCTCGCGGCGCTCCCACAGCTTTTCGAGGAGTTCCCGCTCCCGTACGACGAAGTCGGCCCCGGCCCGGCCGCGGCGGCCCCGGTGGCGCAGGAACGCGAGCGACGTCGCGTACGCCTGGTACTCCGCGACCGTGCGGGCCGCGGGCTTGCCCCAGGTGTACGAGGCGTAGTCGCGGGCCATCGAGCGGGCGCGCATCGAGCCGAGCGCGAACGGCTCGGACGGGGTGAGCCAGCCCGCCGCCGCGTACACGGGCAGCTCTTCGCGGATCATGCGCAGCTCGCGCTGCCGGGTCCAGATGGCCAGCCAGGTCAGCAGCCCGAACGCCGGGAGCATGAAGAGGGCGTACACGGTGAAGAAGCCGAACTGACCGAAGACCGCGGAGCCGTTCCACAGCGCGTGCATGCCCATCGCGAGCAGCAGCCCGCCGAGCGGGAGCAGCACGCGGCGCAGGAGCTGCCGCTCGGCCGAGAGCGCGGCGATGCCGAAGCCGATGCCGGTCAGGACCGTGAACAGCGGGTGCGCGAAGGGCGACATGACGACGCGTACGAAGAAGGTCGCGGCCGTCACGGAGGCGAGGCCGCTCTCGCGGCTGAGCTGGTCGGTGACGAAGGCGTTGCCCAGATAGAGGATGTTCTCGGTGAACGCGAACCCGGTCGCGGTCACCCCCGCTATGACGACGCCGTCGACGATTCCCGTGAAGTCGCGTCTGCGGAAGAGGAAGACGAGGAGCACGGCCGCGGCCTTCGCGCTCTCCTCGACGATCGGGGCGATGACCGTCGCGCCGAGGGTGTCCGCGCTGCTGGGGTCGGCGGTGGCGGTGGCTATCCAGCGGATCGCGAAGCTGTTCGCCACGATCGCGACGAGTGCGGCTGCGCAGGCTCCCCAGGAGAAGGAGAAGAGGAGGTTCCGCCAGGGGCCCGGTGCCACCCGGTCCAGCCAGCGGAACGCGGCGACCAGGAGCGGCACGGGGACGGTCGCGAGGCCGAGCCCGACGAGGAAGCCCTCGGTGCCGGTCTGCTCCCTCACCAGGGCGAGGATCACCAGACCGGAGAGGGCGAGCAGCGTGACCAGCGCGGCCACGCGTATCGCGCGCCGCTGCCACCAGCGGATACGGCGGAGCTCCCTCGGGGCGGGTGCCTCGGGGGGTATCGGATACGGAGAACCGGTGGCCACGTCGTCGACCCTAACGAGGGATGGGGGTGGCCGCGACGGTGCCTCAGTCCTGCGCGGGGGCGGTTGGGCCCGGCACGCGGCGGAACAGCAGGTCGTGGACGACGTGGCCCTTGTCCAGGCCCTGGCCCTCGAAGCGGGTGCGGGGGCGGAAGGCGGGGCGCGGGGCGTACCCGCCGTCGGGCTGCGTGTTCTCGAAGTCGGGGTGCGCGGTGAGCACCTCCAGCATCTGCTCGGCGTACGGCTCCCAGTCGGTGGCGCAGTGCAGCACCGCACCCGGCTTGAGGGAGGGCGCGGCGAGCGTCAGGAACTCGGGCTGGATGAGGCGGCGCTTGTGGTGCCGGGCCTTGGGCCAGGGATCGGGGAAGTAGACGCGCAGCCCGTCGAGGCACTCGGCCGGCAACATCTCGCGGAGCAGGATGATCGCGTCCCCATTGGCCACGCGGACGTTGTCGAGGCCGGCGCGCTCGGCGAGGCCGAGGAGGTTGCCCTGGCCCGGGGTGTGCACGTCGACGGCGAGGATGCCGGTGTCCGGGTCGGCGGCGGCCATCTGGGCGGTGGCCTCACCCATGCCGAACCCGATCTCCAGAACGACGGGCATGCCGGGACGCGCCCCCTGCTCATCGCCGAACAGCTCGGCGAGGTTCAGCGGACGGAGCCCGTCGATGTCCAGTCCCCACTTGGGCCAGAGCCGCCGCAGGGCGTCGCCCTGACTGGTGGTGACCCGGCTGCGACGGGGCTGGAAGCTACGGATCCGCCGCTCATGGTGCGACCCGGCAGGATCGGGCGAGGGCCCCCCGGGAAACCGGGGCGCAGCCTGCACCCGCCCACCCACCCGAGGGGCGGAGGCAGCAGCGTCGGGGGCATCGGCATTACGAGGTGAGTCAGACA
>NZ_LIPN01000529.1 GCF_001418325.1 Streptomyces atriruber
TGTCCCGCGCGATGACGAGCCGCTGCCCGCCGCCGTCGGACACCGGACCGTTCTCCCGGTCCTCGGCCCACACCACGAACCCGAGCTCGAACTCCCGGACCCGCACCTCACGGTGCTGGTAGCCGGGCACATCGCCGTTGATCCATTCCTCGGCGCGCTCCTGCGCCTGTGCGAAGGTCACCATCGTTACGTCACTCCCCACCCGAGGACACGGGGACGGCGTGCGCGAAGCCGCCGTCCACCATCAGGTTCGCCACGGTCTCCAGCTCCGGCGGATTGCCCGCGAGCCGGGACAGGAACGCGTCGAAGTCGTCGCCGCACGGCAGCAGCAGTTGCCGCACCCGCTCGGCAGGGGGCCACCCGGCCGCCTCCGAGACGTCACGCGCGTCGTCGTACGCGCAGAACCACACCGAGCCGATGCGGTCGCCCTTGACCTTCACGGCCAGCAGACCGCCCTGCACGAAACCGACACCCAGGTAGTCCTTGGTGAGGTGGTCGCGCAGGCACTTGTTCACGTACACCAGGTCGTTGACCGCGGCCTCGTCCCGGACCGTGAAGAACGGCTGGTCCACCAGCAGTCCGAGCTCGGCGTCGAGCGCGGCGCCGACCGGCGCGCAGCCGCCCGCGGCCTTCAGGAACGAGCGGTAGGCGCCCGGCAGGCGGTAGCCCAGGTCCTCCTCGACGCCCTGCACCTGCTGCTCCGTCACCGCGACCGCGGCCTTCGGCAGGCCGAAGTGGGCCGGACGCGTCTCCTGCAGCGGACGCGTCCCCCTCTTGTTCTGGTCCACCGTCGTCGTCGCGATGCCGCCGTGGTGCCGCAGCAGCGCCTTCACCTCGACGGGGACGAGCTCCAGACGGCGGCCGTTCGGCACGTGGTGCCAGGTCCAGCCGTGCGGGGTCGCCACCGCGGGAATCGTGTCCCACAGGTCGTGGCCCGCCGCCGCCATCGCCGCGTTCGCCGATACGTAGTCCGTCAGGCGCAGTTCGTCGACACCGAAGCCTTCCGGGGGCTCGGCGATCTCTGCGGCCGCGCGGGCGTACGCCGAGAAGTCCGGGTAACCGTGCTCGTCCACCCGCACCCCTCTGGGATGGCGGGCGGCACGGACCGGATCCGGGAAGTGCACTACCTGCCCGGCGTAGGCCGCGTTCGGCGGCGCTGACTGCTGCCCCAGCCGACCTGTCGTCATGGCGGTTGCCCCCTGCGGCACTGTGGAAGGTTCTGATTCGGTTCTGCGGTTTCTTGTCCTGCGATGTCGACACAGCCTATGCGCAAGGACGACACCGGTCACCGGGCCTCCGGTTCCATGACCACCAGCCACCGGACGGTCACCGTGTGACGAAACCCGGCGGAAAGCCAGGCGTGTCGCAGTGCCCCAGCTTCCGCACCACCCGCCCCATTTGGCAGGCTGTCCCCGCGACGCGGGGGCGTTGTACGCGCGGTGACGGCCGCGAGCAGGGGGAGGGAAGAGCACGATGCAGACGGCACAGAGCGGCATGTCCGGCCACACACTGTCCACGGCGCCGGGCGCCACGACCGACGGCGACGCGCCCTCGGGCACGGTCCCGACCGCCGCGCAGGCCGCCGGGGACCCACGCGTCGGCTGGAGCGCCACCGCCGCCCACGCGCCCGTCCTGCGGCAGCGCCGCGACGGCATCCTGCCCACGGTCGCCGCCGCCCTCTCCGTACGCGGGCAGACCACCCTCACGTGCACCGCGGGCCGCGGCGAGGAGCCCCCCGCCCTCCATCCGCTCGTCCAGGACTTCCTCGACGCCCTCACCAGCGGGCAGCGCGAGCGCTTCACCGGCCGCTGCGCCGAGGCCATCCTCATCTCCCGCCACCTCACGGCGGCCGACGCGAGCCGCTCCAAGCGCGCCTCGCGCAAACCCATGACCAACGGCGAGGCCCGCAAGGCACTCAAACACGCCAAACTCACCACCCGCCGCATCCGTGAGGACGGCGACCCGCTGCACGGCCACTTCGCGCAGCCCTGTCGCTCCTGCACCGCCCTCACGGCCCACTTCGGCATCCGCGTCGTCGACCCCACGACCACCGAGGCCTGACCGCCGCCC
>NZ_LIPN01000053.1 GCF_001418325.1 Streptomyces atriruber
CCCCCGCACCGTCCCGCACCGCCCACGAACCGCCCGTGTCGCCGGAGGAGACGACCGCGCGGCTGCGCCCCGTCCCGGGTGAGGCGCCCGAGCGTGCCGGTGGCGGTGAGGCGTCGGCCAGGGCGACCGCCGCGCGGCGTGCCGTCGGGGCCGTCGACCTGGCGCCGGGGCCCGGCGCCGGACGCCCCTTCGTGTCGTTCGCGCGGCCCGCGATGTACGACGACAGCACCACCCGGCTGCGCCCCGTCGGCTCCTGGGCGCGGCCCCGCGCGGCCGCCGCCGCGACCTGTGTCGTGCTCGGGCTCGGCCTCATCGGCGGCGCGGCGACCGGGAGTTGGCTGACCGGGGAGTCCGTGGCGGGCGGCACCGGCCGCAGCGCGTACACGGTCACCGGCGCGCTCTGGCACAGCGTCCCCGTCGACCGGCTCTTCCCGCCCGAGCTCAAGGGCGAGGGCGCGGGCCCCGGCGGCGCCGACCGCGCCTGGACCCGCATAGCCGTCGCCCCCGACAGCGGCTGCGCGGACGCCTTCGACCCGCTGCTGCGCAAGGCGCTCGCACCGGTCGGCTGTCTGCGCCTGCTCCGCGCCACCTACGCGGACGCCACCCGCAGCCATGTCACCACCGTGGGCCTGCTGTTCACCAAGGCGGATGCCGACGCGATGCAGACGCTGCGGAACCGTTTCACGGAGGAGGGGCTCGACCGGCGCCCCGATCTGATGCCGCGGCCCTACGCCGCCAAGGACACCGCGGCCGACGGCTTCGGCGACGCGCAGCGTGCGTCCTGGACCATCTCCGTGCTGCCGGACGCGCCCGTCGTCGCGTACGCCGTCTCCGGATTCGCCGACGGCCGCGCCGTCACGGACCCGGAGCCCGCCACCGAGGCCATGGGCAGCAACACCACGTCGGCGCCCGCCCAGTCCGGCCTCGGCCACGAGGCGAAAGGCATCGCCGACCGCGTCGAGCGGGGCCTGCGCAAGACCATCGCGACCGCGGCGAAGTCGTCATGAGGGGCAGTGAGGTCGTCATGAGGATGCGGGTCCGCCGACCGCTCGTCGCCGTCGTCGCCGCCGCGCTCGCCCTGGGACCGGCCACCGCCGCCCGCGCCGACGACGGCATCCGCGCCCAGCAGTGGGCCCTCGACGCCATGCACACCAGCCAGGCCTGGCAGACCACCAAGGGCCGGGGCATCACCGTCGCCGTCCTGGACACCGGCATAGACGCCGAGCACCCGGACCTCGTGGGCAGCGTCCTCGAAGGCGAGGACATGGTCGGCTTCGGCGCGGGCCGCGGCGACCGCCCCTGGGCCAGGCACGGCACCGCCATGGCCGGGATCATCGCGGGCCACGGACACGGCGACGGCCGCGCCGACGGGGTGCTCGGCATCGCGCCCGAGGCGAAGATCCTGCCGGTCCGCGTGATCCTGGAGGACGGCGACCCCGCCCGCAAGAAGGCCCGCAGCACCCGTGGCAACGCCCTCGCCGACGGCATCCGCTGGGCCGCCGACCACGGCGCGGACGTCATCAACCTCTCCCTCGGCGACGATTCCAAGTCCGCCCACCCCGAACCGGCCGAGGACGCCGCCGTGCAGTACGCCCTGAAGAAGGGCGTCGCCGTCGTCGCCTCCGCGGGCAACGGCGGCGAGCGCGGCGACCACGTCTCCTACCCGGCCGCCTATCCCGGAGTGATCGCCGCGACGGCCGTCGACGAGAACGGCGACCGCGCCTCCTTCTCCACCCGCCGCTGGTACGCGACCGTCGCCGCGCCCGGCGACGACATCGTCATCGCCGACCCCGACCACAAGTACTACGAGGGGTGGGGCACCAGCGCCGCCTCCGCCTTCGTGTCGGGCGCCGTCGCCCTGATCCGCGCCGCCCACCCCGACCTGAAGCCCGCGCAGATCAAGCAGCTCCTGGAGGACACCGCCCGCGACGCCCCGTCCGGCGGCCGCGACGACGCCCGCGGCTTCGGGCTGATCGACCCGGCGGCCGCGCTCGACCGCGCCGGGCGGCTCAAGCCGCAGGAGCAGCACTCGGCGGCGTACGGAACGGCGTACTTCGGGCACGGCCCGGACGAGGCGAACGCGGACGACGGCCCCGCGGGCTGGGTGGGACCGGCCGCCGGCGGCCTCGGCATCGCCCTGCTCGCCCTGGCGGTCCATCTGTGGCGGACCAGGTCGGGTATGCCCCGTCGCGACTGATTCCGCGGTACGTGGGAGCCGGTCGGCCCGGCCCGGCCCGCGGGCGACTGACAGGGGCACCACAGGCACTCTGTAGGGTCGACACCGTGGCGAACAAGGCGAACAAAGCTGACATGACAGGCGCGGCAGAGACGGCAGACACGGCAGGCGTGACAAGCGCGGCGGACTCAGCGGACGCAGCGAGCGCTCCGGACTCGGCGGGCATTCCGGACTCCGCGGGCAAGAACATTCCCGACCCCGGCTTCTCCGACGACGACGGGACCGCCGACCCCCGGCTGGCCGCGGCCCTCGCCGCCTGGGCCGCGGACCGCACGGCCCACGCCCCCGTCCTGGCAGCCCTGACCGGAGCCCGGCTCCTCGTCCCCGTCGTCGCCGTGCTCGGCGAGGTCGAGGAGGACGAGAACGGCCTGCGCCGCGAGAAGACCAGCGACATGGCGGTCCCCACCCTCAAGGCCGGTGACCGCAAGGCCCTGCCCGCGTTCACCTCCATCGAGGCCCTCGCCCTGTGGGACCCGGCCGCCCGTCCCGTCGCTGTCCCGCTGCCCCAGGCGCTGCAGGCCGCCGCCCACGAGCAGGCCGACACCATCGTCCTGGACCTCGCGGGTCCCGTCCCCTACGAACTGGGCCGCTCCGCCCTGCTCGCCCTCGCCGAGGGCCGCGCCAGCGCCGACCCGCTCGCCGACCCGGCCGTCACCGACGCGGTCCGTGCCGCCGTCGCCGCCGAGTCCGCCGTGCTCCGCGCCCACCTCGGCCCCGGCCGTGCGGACGGCACCCTCGCGCTGGTCCTCGACCCGTCCGCGGACCAGGCCGAGGCCGCCCAGCGCGTGGCGCGGCGGATCGCCGCCGACGAAACACTGAGGGCCCGCCTGGTGCGCGGCCTCGACCTGGCACTCCTGCCGGCCGAGGCGACGCCACCGGGCGAGCCCCTCTACGTACGTACGGTGTGAAGGCTCAGCCGAAGACCGGGCCCGTGTACTTCTCGCCGGGTCCCTGACCCGGCTCGTCGGCCACCACCGACGCCTCGCGGAAGGCCAGCTGCAGAGACTTCAGGCCATCGCGCAGCGGAGCCGCGTGGAACGAGCTGACCTCCGTGGCGCTCGCGTCGAGCAGGCCGGCCAGCGAGTGGATCAGCTTGCGGGCCTCGTCGAGGTCCTTGTGGCCCTCGCCGCCCTCGGCGAGACCGAGGTTCACCGCGGCGGCGCTCATGAGGTGGACCGCCACCGTGGTGATCACCTCGACCGCGGGGACGTCCGCGATGTCACGGGTCAGGGTGTCGAAGTCGGGGGAGTCGGGTCCGGGGGCCGCGGACTCGGGGGTGGGGGTCGTGTCGCTCATGTCCCACACGATATGCCGAGCCCCGGACCGCCCGAGCCGCGGGAGCCGTTGCGCACGGTGGTTCGCCCCACCCCCGGGGAGCTGCTAACCTTGTGTAACGACCGGCTGGATGCCCGCGTGTCAACGCAAGGATCCGGCCCACAAGTGGAGGCTCCGTTCTCCCACCTGACCGCTCCCCGGAGCGGCGGGTCACCGGTCAGGCGGCCGAAGTCCCCGAGGCTTCGGGTCGCCCGATGTGCGCCCCGCGATCACCGCGGAGGTGCTCCGGTAGTACATGGAGCCCCTTCTGTGATCGGACGGGGCATTTTTTGTGGCTCCGCGCGGTTGGTCCAGTTAACAGACGTAACGCGGCTGTCCGCCAGACGGTCGCGTGGTGCTACCGAGGAGGATCCATCAGCGCCGAGCCCCGCATCAACGACCGGATTCGCGTTCCCGAGGTGCGACTTGTCGGTCCCAGCGGCGAGCAGGTCGGGATTGTTCCGCTTGCCAAGGCCCTGGAGCTTGCGCAGGAGTACGACCTTGACCTGGTCGAGGTCGCGGCGAACGCCCGTCCGCCCGTGTGCAAGCTCATGGACTACGGGAAGTTCAAGTACGAGTCGGCCATGAAGGCCCGTGAGGCGCGCAAGAACCAGGCGCACACGGTCATCAAGGAGATGAAGCTCCGGCCGAAGATCGACCCGCACGACTATGACACCAAGAAGGGTCACGTCGTCCGGTTCCTCAAGCAGGGCGACAAGGTCAAGATCACGATCATGTTCCGTGGTCGCGAGCAGTCCCGCCCCGAGCTGGGCTTCCGACTGCTGCAGCGCCTCGCTTCGGACGTCGAGGACCTTGGGTTCATCGAGTCGAACCCGAAGCAGGACGGCCGAAACATGATCATGGTTCTCGGTCCGCACAAGAAGAAGACCGAGGCGATGGCCGAGGCCCGTGAGGCCCAGGCGGCCCGCAAGGCGGACGCGAAGGCCAACCCGGGCCGTTCGCAGAACTCCGCCGAGGGGGAAGAGCTCGCCGAAGCTCCCGCCGAGGCCCCGGCCGAGGCTCCCGCCGAGGCCTGATCCCCGGGGCGCAGGCCCAGGGGATTACAACTGACACATATGGCTCCCGGATGCCCGGTTTCACGACCGGGCATCGGAGCGCCACTGACGAGGAGAGAACGGCGCTATGCCGAAGAACAAGTCGCACAGCGGTGCCAGCAAGCGCTTCAAGGTCACCGGCTCCGGCAAGGTGCTCCGTGAGCGCGCCGGCAAGCGCCACCTGCTCGAGCACAAGTCGTCCCGTCTGACGCGTCGCCTCACCGGCAACGCCGAGATGGCCCCGGGCGACGCCAAGAAGATCAAGAAGCTTCTCGGCAAGTGAGCTCGGGTGCCGGACACGGCACCTGACCTCTGACCGGGACCCAATCGATACCGGGTCGTGTGAGTCCAACCACGGCCCCGCTACAAGGAGTTAACAAGTGGCACGCGTCAAGCGGGCAGTCAACGCCCACAAGAAGCGTCGGGCGATCCTCGAAGCGGCCAGCGGCTACCGCGGCCAGCGCTCGCGCCTGTACCGCAAGGCCAAGGAGCAGGTCACCCACTCCCTGGTCTACAACTACAACGACCGCAAGAAGCGCAAGGGCGACTTCCGTCAGCTGTGGATCCAGCGCATCAACGCCGCTGCCCGCGCCAACGGCATCACC
This sequence comes from Streptomyces atriruber, assembly GCF_001418325.1. Classification (GTDB taxonomy): domain Bacteria; phylum Actinomycetota; class Actinomycetes; order Streptomycetales; family Streptomycetaceae; genus Streptomyces; species Streptomyces atriruber. Next base: position 5,211 of record NZ_LIPN01000053.1, read on the forward strand.
TACAACCGCTTCATCCAGGGTCTGAAGGCCGCCAACATCGAGGTGGACCGCAAGATCCTCGCGGAGCTGGCTGTCAACGACGAGAACGCGTTCGCCGCGCTCGTCGAGGTCGCGCAGAAGGCGCTGCCGAGCGACGTCAACGCGCCCAAGGCAGCCTGACGCCTGCGTCTCGCCTTTGCGTGATTTCGGACCCGTGAGCCGCTTGGCTTACGGGTCCGATTCTGTTCGGGCTCTCGTCTGCCCGCCTGTGTCGTCTGCCGTCCGCGGGTCCGTCGTGGCTGGTCGCGCAGTTCCCCGCGCCCCTTTCAGGGGTGCCTCCGCCCCTATGCCGAAGGTGAGTACATGCCCGCCGCTCCCGAGTTGATCTCCCCCAAGTCGCCCCGTGTCAGTGCCGCGCGGCGGTTGGCCAAGCGGAACTTTCGGGGCAAGGAGCGGCTGTTTCTCGCCGAAGGGCCGCAGGCCGTCCGGGAGGCCGCCGGGCACGGGAAGACGCTCGTCGAGCTGTTCGCCACCGTCGACGCCGCCGAGCGGTACGCCGACATCGTGGGGGAGGCGCGCGACGCCGGGGCCCGTGTGCACCTCGCCGACGAGGACGTCATCGCCGACATCTCGACGACGGTCACCCCGCAGGGCCTCGTCGGCGTCTGCCGGTTCCTCGACGTGCCCTTCGAGGAGATCCTCGCCGCCCGGCCGCGGCTCGTCGCCGTCCTCGCCAACGTCCGCGACCCCGGGAACGCCGGGACCGTGCTGCGCTGCGCGGACGCCGCGGGCGCCGAAGCCGTGATCCTCACGGACGCCTCCGTGGACCTCTACAACCCCAAGTCCGTGCGCGCGTCGGTCGGTTCGCACTTCCATCTGCCGGTCGCCGTCGGCGTACCCGTGGAACAGGCCGTGCAGGGGCTCAAGGACGCGGGCGTCCGGATCCTCGCCGCCGACGGGGCCGGTGAGGACGACCTCGACGCGGAGCTCGACAAGGGCACCATGGGCACCCCGACCGCCTGGATCTTCGGCAACGAGGCCTGGGGGCTTCCGGAGGAGACCCGCGCACTCGCCGACGCGGTGGTGCGCGTTCCGATCCACGGCAGAGCCGAAAGCCTCAACCTCGCGACGGCCGCGGCCGTGTGCCTCTATGCGTCCGCCCGTGCACAGCGCGCCGCCGGAGGGTGCCGCTCCGTCACATCGAGCTAGTAGTGTGACGGGCTCGGGGGGCCCTCTCCCAGGCTCTCGGCTTCTCCCCCACGTTCTAGGCTCCGCCCGGACAGGGGGACTCCCCCGAGCAGGGAGGCACCCCCCACCGACAGTCCGAGAGGTGGGGTACGGGGAATGAGTGTCGGCACGAGCAGAGCACCGGGAGTACAGGACCTCGTCCGTGCTCGCGCGGACCACGGCGGTCCCGGTGACCTCGGCAGCCTGGGACTCGACCCCGACGAGCTGCCCGACGGCCTCGTCGTCGCGGACGAGACGGGCCACGTCATCTGCTTCAACGCGGCGGCGGCCCGGATCACCGCGGTACCGGCGGCGGACGCCCTCGGCGCCCCCCTGGAGCACGCGCTCCCCTTAGAGGACCTCGAAGGCCGCCGCTGGTGGCAGCTGACCGATCCCTACGGCGGCCTCGCCATCCGCGTCGGCCAGCCCGAGCGCAACCTCCTCCTGCCCGGCGGCCGCGAGGTCCTCGTCTCCGCCCGCTACGTCCGCACCGCCCGCACCGGCCCCGTCCGCCGTGTCGTCGTCTCCCTGCGCGACACCGAGGCCCGCCGCCGCACCGAGCGCAGCCACGCCGAGCTGATCGCCACGGTCGCCCACGAGCTCCGCTCGCCGCTCACCTCCGTCAAGGGCTTCACCGCGACACTGCTGGCCAAGTGGGAGAGGTTCACGGACGACCAGAAGAAGCTGATGCTGGAGACCGTGGACGCCGACGCGAACCGCGTCACCCGGCTGATCGCCGAGCTCCTCGACATCTCCCGCATCGATTCCGGACGCCTAGAGCTGCGCCGCCAGCCCGTCGACATAGGCGCGGCCGTCGGGCGCCACATCCAGGCGCACGTCGCCTCGGGCCAGGACGCGGACCGCTTCCTCGTCCGGGTCCAGCAGCCGCTGCCCGACTGCTGGGCGGACCCGGACAAGATCGACCAGGTGCTCAGCAACCTGCTGGAAAATGCCGTGCGGCACGGCGAGGGAACCGTCACCATCGAGGTGGCGCCCTCCTCGTCACCGCGCGAGCGGGGCGGCGCCGAGACGGCCGTGACCGTGAGCGACGAAGGTCCCGGCATTCCGGAGGAATCGATGGGCCGTGTCTTCACCCGCTTCTGGCGGGGCAGCAAGCGCGGCGGGACGGGACTGGGGTTGTACATCGTGAAGGGCATCGTGGAAGCGCACGGCGGGACGATCACTGTCGGCCGCGCATTCGGCGGCGGCGCCCAGTTCCGATTTACGTTGCCCGTGGGGGCCCCGGCGTATCTCCAGTGACCCTGTCGAGGACGCCCTGAGCAGCCCGCGGGCTCATCCGTTCACCGCACCCCCGTTAGACTCGGTGGTTGGCACTTTGTGTCCCCACGTCCGGGACAGCTTGTCTCCGAGTTGTTGACGGGGACCCATCCGCCAGCCAATCGGAAGCACGGGAAGAGATGTCGGCACCGAACAAGTCGTACGACCCTGTTGAGGTCGAGGCACTGAAACCTGAAGAGATCGAGCGGATGCGGGACGAGGCGCTCGCCGCCTTCGCCGCCGCGGACTCCCTCGACGCGCTCCAGGAGGCCAAGGTCGCGCACACCGGCGGCACCTCGCCGCTGGCCCTCGCCAACCGCGAGATCGGCGCGCTGCCCCCGCAGGCCAAGGCCGAGGCGGGCAAGCGCGTCGGCATGGCGCGCGGCGCCGTGAGCAAGGCCCTGGCCGCCCGCCAGACCGAGCTCGAGGCGGAGCGCGACGCCCGCGTCCTGGTCGAGGAGGCAGTGGACGTCACCCTGCCGTACGACCGGACGCCCGCCGGCGCCCGGCACCCGCTGACCACGATGATGGAGCGCGTCGCCGACGTCTTCGTCTCGATGGGCTACGAGGTCGCGGAGGGTCCCGAGGTCGAGGCGGAGTGGTTCAACTTCGACGCCCTGAACTTCACGCCCGACCACCCGGCCCGGCAGATGCAGGACACCTTCTTCGTCGAGGGCCCGAACGGGACCGAGGGCGACGAGTCGGGCGTCGTGCTGCGGACGCACACCTCGCCCGTGCAGGCCCGCGCGCTCCTCGAGCGCCGCGAGCCGCCGGTCTACATCGTCTGCCCCGGCCGCGTGTACCGCACGGACGAGCTCGACGCCACGCACACCCCGGTCTTCCACCAGATCGAGCTGCTCGCCGTCGACGAGGGCCTCACCATGGCCGACCTCAAGGGCACCCTGGACCACATGGTCCAGTCGCTCTTCGGCCCGGACATGAAGACCCGGCTGCGGCCGAACTACTTCCCGTTCACCGAGCCGTCCGCCGAGATGGACATGGTCTGCTACGTGTGCCGTGGCGAGTCCGTCGGCAACCCCGACCGCGCCTGCCGCACCTGTGGCAGCGAGGGCTGGATCGAGCTCGGCGGCTGCGGCATGGTCAACCCCAAGGTGCTCACCGCCTGCGGCGTCGACCCCAAGAAGTACAGCGGATTCGCCTTCGGGTTCGGCATCGAGCGGATGCTGATGTTCCGCCACAACGTCGAAGACATGCGAGACATGGTCGAGGGTGACATCCGGTTCACCCGGCCGTTCGGGATGGAGATCTGATGCGGGTCCCGCTTTCCTGGCTGCGGGAGTACGTCGATCTCCCCGCCACCGAGACCGGCCGTGACGTGCAGGCCAAGCTGATCGAGGTCGGCCTCGAGGTCGAGACCGTCGAGCAGCTCGGCGCCGGCCTCAAGGGCCCGCTCGTCGTGGGCAAGGTCCTCACCATCGAGGAGCTGGAGGGCTTCAAGAAGCCCATCCGCTTCTGCACCGTCGACGTCGGCACCGCCAACGGCACCGGCGCCCCGCAGGAGATCGTCTGCGGCGCCCGGAACTTCGCCGTCGGCGACAAGGTCGTCGTGGTCCTGCCCGGCGCCGTCCTGCCCGGCGACTTCGCCATCGCCGCCCGCAAGACGTACGGCAAGACGTCGCACGGCATGATCTGCTCCGGCGACGAGCTGGGCATGGGCGACGACGGCAGCGGCGGCATCATCGTCCTGCCCCCCGAGCACGAGGTCGGCACCGACGCCATCGAGCTCCTCGAGCTCGTCGACGAGGTGCTGGACATCGCGGTCACGCCCGACCGCGGCTATGCGCTGTCGATGCGCGGCGTCGCCCGCGAGACCGCCATCGCGTACGGCCTGCCGCTGCGCGACCCGGCGCTCCTGGACGTGCCCGCGCCGAACTCCTTCGGCTACCCGGTCAAGATCGGCGACCCGCTCGGCTGCGACCGCTTCACCGCGCGCACCGTCACGGGCCTGCAGCCCGAGGCCCGCTCCCCGATCTGGCTGCAGCGCCGTCTGCAGAAGGTCGGCATGCGCCCGATCTCGCTCGCCGTCGACATCACCAACTACGTGATGATGGAGCTCGGCCAGCCCCTGCACGCGTACGACCGCTCCCGCATCCAGGGCACGATCGGCGTGCGCCGGGCCGAGCAGGGCGAGAAGTTCACCACCCTCGACGGCACCAAGCGCGTGCTGGACGCCGGTGACCTGGTCATCACCGACGACCGCGGCCCGATCGGCCTCGCGGGCGTCATGGGCGGCGCGAACACCGAGATCGCCGACTCCGAGACCGACCCCGAGACAGGGCAGGTCCGCGGCACCACCGAGGTGGTCGTCGAGGCCGCGCACTTCGACGCGATCTCCATCGCCCGCACCGCGCGCCGCCACAAGCTGGCCTCCGAGGCGTCCAAGCGCTTCGAGCGCGGCGTCGACCCGCAGGCCGCGGCCGCCGCCGCGCAACGCACCGTCGACCTGCTCGTGCTCCTCGCGGGCGGCAGCGCCGAGGCCGGTGTCACCGAGGTCATCGCGCCGACCGCGCCGCGCACGATCACGATGCCCGCCGACCACCCGGACAAGGTCGCCGGTGTGGCCTACGGCCGCGAGACCGTCGTGCGACGCCTCCAGGAGGTCGGCTGCGACGTCTACGGCCAGGACGACCTCACGGTCACCGTGCCGTCGTGGCGTCCCGACCTCGCCGAGCCGAACGACCTCGCCGAAGAGGTCATCCGCCTCGAGGGGTACGAGAACCTGCCCTCGACCCTGCCGAAGCCCCCCGCGGGCCGGGGCCTGACCGAGCGGCAGCGGCTGCACCGCCGTGTCGGCCGCGCGCTGGCCGGCGCGGGCTACGTCGAGTCGCTGAGCTACCCCTTCATCGGGGAGGGCGTCTTCGACCAGCTGGGTCTCGACGCGGACGACACCGCCCGCCGTGTGGTCAAGCTCGTCAACCCGCTCTCCGACGAGGAGCCCGCGCTCCGCACGACGCTGCTGCCGGGCCTGCTCTCGGCGCTGCGCCGCAACGACGGCCGGGGCTCGCACGACCTGGCGCTCTTCGAGACGGGTCTTGTCTTCCACCCTCAGGAAGAGCTGAAGGCCGCCGGGCGCCTGCCCGTCGACCGGCGCCCCACGGACGAGGAGATCGCCTCCCTCACCGCGGCGCTGCCCGTCCAGCCCCGGCACGCCGCCGTCGTCCTCGCGGGCGCCCGCGAGCAGGCCGGCTGGTGGGGCAAGGGCCGCCCGGCCGACTGGGCGGACGCCGTCGAGGCGGCGCGGACCATCGCCCGTGAGGCCGGTGTCGAGCTCATCGTCGACCAGGGGCAGTACGGCCCGTGGCACCCGGGCCGCTGCGCCGAGCTGAAGGTCGTCGTCGACGGCGATATCGTCTCCGTCGGGCACGCCGGTGAGCTGCACCCGCGCGTCGTCAAGGCGCTCGGCGTGCCCGCGCGCACCTGCGCGATGGAGCTCGACCTGGACGGTCTGGAGCAGGCCGGTGAAGGGGTGCTGCGGGCGCCGCGGATCTCCACCTTCCCGGTGGCCACGCAGGACGTCGCGCTGGTCGTCGACAAGGACGTGCCGGCCGCCGTGGTCGAGTACTACCTGAGCGGCGGGGCGGGTGAACTCCTGGAGTCCATCCGGCTGTTCGACGTCTTCGAGGGCGAGCAGATCGGCGAGGGCAAGAAGTCCCTGGCGTACGCGCTGCGCTTCCGCGCGGCCGACCGCACGCTCACCGTCGACGAGGCCTCCGCGGCCCGTGACGCGGCCGTCGCGCTGGCGGCCGAGCGGACGGGCGCGGTGCTGCGCGGAGCGTAGTGACTGTGCGTAGGTGATAACAGGCGCACAAGGGGCGTAAAGAGGGGCTTATCCGGACCACCGGATAGGCCCCTCACTCGTTTGAGTGACATCAAACGGCACTCTGGCCCGATCGGCCCATATGGTCGACACAATCATTCCGGCCGTAGGGGTCAGCCTGCGCGCTGAACCGGGCCTAGGGGGGCCGTCGGCATGATCCGTCTCAAGGCTGGGGCTCCCTGCCGGTCGACGCTCCGGGCAAGGATGCGGGCGACGTTGCGCGGGCGGTGCCCGCGCATCCGCCGCAGAAGAGCACGGGCAGCGCGCCGGCCGCTCGCCTGCATGGAGCGCCCCGGCACCCGACGCCTGCTCTCCCTGGGGCTGCCGACGGTGTGGGGCGCCGTCGCCATCACGTACAAACTGGCCTGCCCGCTCGCCCAGGAGGAGAACATGGGGGCGCGGATCGTCAGCAGCGCCGTCTTCTTCGCCGTCGGGACCGGGCTGATACTGCACGTCCGGCGGGCACTGCTGCGGGAGTTGCGGCAGATGCGCGAGGTCGCGGGCGCCGCGCAGAACGTACTCCTGAGGCCCTTGCCGTCCCGCGTCGAAGGGCTCGCTCTCGCCGCCGGGCGGCTCTCCGCGTCACGCGGCGCCTCCGTCGGGGGCGATCTCTACGAGGTGGTGGCCACCGACCACGGCGTCCGCGTCGTCATGGGGGACGTCCGGGGCCACGGCCTCGCCGCCATCGGGACCGTCGCCGCCGTGCTCGGCAGCTTCCGCGAGGCCGCGCACGACGAACCGGAACTGCCCCTGGTGCTGCGGCGCCTGGAGCGGGCCCTCGGACGGCACCTGCGCGAGCGCGCACGGGCCGAGCACCCGGCGGGCGGCGGCACCCCGCCGGAGACCCCGCTGGCCGAGGAGTTCGTCACCGTCCTGCTCCTGGAGATCGACAGGGACGGCGGGATCTCCGCGCTGAACTGCGGCCACCCCTGGCCCCATCTGCTCAGCGGCACCGCGCGGCCCCTGACGGACGGGGAGCCGCTGCCGCCCCTCGGCTCCTTCCCGCTCCCCGCCGACCTCCCGGTGCTCGGCTGCGGACGGCTGCTGCCCGGCGAGGCGCTCGTGCTGCACACGGACGGTATGGAGGACGCGCGCGACGTAGCGGGGACGTTCTTCCCGCTGCGGGCCGTGCTGGCCGAGGCGGCCCGCGTCCCGCCGGTCTCGCCGCAGGGCCTCATCCGCGCGGTCTGCACCCGACTGCTGCGCCACACCGGACGGTTGCCGACCGACGACGCTGCGCTGCTCGTGCTGCGCAACGACCGCAGCAGGATCCCCCTGCAGCAGCCCGAGCCGGATCGGCACGCACCCACCATGAGCGGCGGATGACCGAGGACGCGCATGCGCCATCCGCCCCGCCATGGAGTTGTCGGGCAGACGGCGGGACGGACGGCGCCGATGAGGGCCGCCGCACTGTATGAGGGGGGAGCCGGCGGCCCGGTCGGCCTCCTTACCTGATGAGGCATCTCAGTCAAGCGATCCCACACCCCATGCGGCAGAGCGCACACCCCCCGGATTCGAGCACTCCGTTCACACCCCGTGTGAAGCCCCCTCAACTAGTCTGAGCAGCACCGAGCCACCGGAGGGCATTCATGCAGCCCAATACCCTGCTCGACGCGATCCTCGACGAAGCCGGGATCTCCCACGCGGGACTTGCCGCACATGTGAACCAGGCGGGCAGGTCCAGAGGCCTCGCACTGCGGTACGAACACACCGCCGTGTCCCGCTGGTTGAAGGGCCAGCGGCCGCGCGGCCAAGTGCCCGACCTGATCTGTGAAGTGCTCGCCGCCCGGCTGCAGCGACCCGTCACCCTGGACGACATCGGCCTCGGGCTGCCCGGCGTGCCCGCGGCCCGGGTCGGCACGGCCGCGTCCACCCTCTCGGGCTTCGTGGAGCGGGCCACCGCCCTGTGGCGCTCGGACGAACAGCAGCGCCCGCACCTGCTCGGCGCCCCCGCCGTCACCGGAACACCCGCCGTGATGCCGGTCTGGGAGTGGGAGAACCCGCCCGAGGACGTCGACGTGTCCCGCGGCGGACGGCACCCCGTGAGCACGGCCGACATCGAGATGATGCGCGCCGCCCGCGCCCATTACGAGCAGATGTACCGCAAGACCGGCGGCATCGCGACCCGCACCCGCATCGTCGGCTTCCTCGACGCCGAGGCCGCGCCCCTGCTGCGCGGCAGCTACACCGACGAGATGGGCCGCCAACTGCACCGGTCCACGGGCGGGTTGGTCGCCATCGCCGGGATCTGCGCCTACGACTCGGACGCGCACGGTCTGGCCCAGCGCTACTTCCACCAGGCGCTGCGCCTGGCCAAGGCCAGCGGCGACACCGGGCTCGGCGCGTATGTGATCGCGCTCCTCGTCAACCAGTCGCTGTTCATGCGCGAGTACCGCCAGGCCGTGGCGTTCGCGGAGGCCGCGCTGCGGGCCGCCGGGCGCGACCTCACCCCGGCGCTCGCCTCCGACCTGTACGCGATGCAGGCCAAGGCGTACGCACACCTGGGCGACGGCAGGAGCGCGCTGTCGTGCATCCGGCGTGCGGAGGCCGCGGCCGATCGGATCCTGCGCGGCCGCGAGCCGGACGAGACGGGCTATGTCCAGCCCGGTCTCGTCAATGTGCAAGTGGCGGAGGCGCTGCTCAGTCTGGGTGATCTCGTCAGCGCCCGCGAGCACGCCGCGGCGGCCGTGGACACTCCGGCGCACGACCGGGGGCGGGTGCACCGCCTGGCCATGCTCAGCCAGATCGAGCTGCGCCAGGGCAACACCGACGAGGCGGTGGTCACTGCCGTGGAAATGGCGGAACAGGCACGGGGGATGGAGTCCCAGAGACTCCGCGACCGGCTGCGGGCGGTGCGCGAGCACCTGGTCCGCAGCGACTGCGCGGGCACGGCCGAGGCGGCCGAGCTCATCGACGGAGCGCTGCGCGTGCCGCTGTGACATGCCCCGGGCGCCGTCGGTGCGGCGGCGTGCGCACACACCGTTCCGAGCCGCACACACGCTGCTCCGAAGTTTCCTCTGCTGCGATATTGCCATCTACCCGTCGGAAGGTGGCAGAACCGTGCAGTGGACGAAACAGAGCGAACAAACTGTGTATGGAAACCGTTGGTTCACGGTCAATCTCGCCGATGTCGAGCTGCCCGACGGCCGGCATCTGGACCACTTCCTCATAAGGATGCGGCCCGTCGCCGTGGCCACGGTCGTCAACGACGCCAATGAGGTGCTCCTGCTGTGGCGGCACCGCTTCATCACCGACAGCTGGGGCTGGGAACTCGCGGCAGGCGTCGTCGAGGACGGCGAGGACATCGCGTACGCGGCGGCACGAGAAATGGAGGAGGAGACCGGGTGGCGACCGGGCCCGCTGCGGCACCTCATGAGCGTCGAGCCGTCCAACGGGCTCACCGACGCCCGGCACCACATCTACTGGTCCGACGAAGGGACGTACATCGGTGATCCCGAAGACGCCTTCGAGTCGGACCGCCGTGAGTGGGTCCCGCTCAAACTGGTTCCCGACATGGTGGCCCGTGGGGAGGTCCCGGCCGCCAACATGGCCGCGGCACTCCTCCTCCTGCACCATCTGCGCCTCGGTCAGGACGCGCGCTGACTAATGGCCGATGGCCTGCCAGACCGCTACGGCGATGGCCGCGACCGCCGCGAGCGCGACGATCGTGGGCAGGGGCCAGCGGGTGTTCTCCAGCGCGGCGACCCGGGCCTCCATGGTCTCCACGTTCTTGGCGGTCTGTTCGTCGTGCTGACTGAGCAACGCAAGCCGTCCGTCGACGCGGGCAAGACCCACGTCCAGGCTACGGCGTAACTCAGCGAGTTCTTCCGGGACCACGGCACTCTCGCCGTCGATGGTCACGAGTCCACTCCTCTCTGTAGTGGCGCGTCCCCCCTTCATCCGCACAGGAAGTCAACTCGCCTGGTGAGCAGGGCGGGAGAGTGTGCGATGGGCATATGCGAGCCCGCCGCGCACACCCTGTGCGAACGCCGCGGGCCCGGCACTCGCAGGAGTGCCGGGCCCGTCGGGTACGGAGCGTGTTCGTACGGGGAGTGAGCGCCGCGTACGTCGCCCGGCGTACGTGGGTCGCCGGACGTACGCGGTGGTCAGGCGTACGTGTAGAAGCCCGAGCCGGACTTCCGGCCGAGGCGGCCCGCGTCCACCATCCGCTGCAGCAGCGGGGGAGCGGCGTACAGCGGCTCCTTGTATTCGGTGTACATGGAGTCGGCGACCGAGGCGACCGTGTCCAGGCCGATCAGGTCGGAGAGCTTGAGCGGCCCCATCGGGTGGGCGCAGCCCATCTCCATGCCGTTGTCGATGTCCTCGCGGCTCGCGATGCCCGACTCGAACATCCGGATGGCGGAGAGCAGATACGGAATCAGCAGCGCGTTCACCACGAAGCCCGAGCGGTCCTGGGCGCGGATCGCGTGCTTGCCGAGGACCTTCTCGACCATGGCCTGGGCGCGGCTGATGGTGCCCTCGGACGTGGTCAGCGCGGGGATCAGCTCGACGAGCTGCTGCACCGGCGCCGGGTTGAAGAAGTGGATGCCGATGACCTGGTCGGGACGCGAGGTCGCGACGGCCAGCTTCACCAGCGGGATGGAGGAGGTGTTGGAGGCGAGGATCGCGTCCTGCCGGGTCACCACCTGGTCGAGCACCTGGAAGATCTCGGTCTTGACCTGCTCGTTCTCCACCACGGCCTCGATGACCAGGTCACGGTCGGCGAACTCGCCGAGGTCCGTGGTGAAGCTGAGGCGGGCCAGCGTCTCGTCGCGCTCCTCCTCGGAGATCTTGCCGCGCTCGGCCGCCTTGGAGAGGGAGTTGTACAGCCGCGTCCGCCCGATTTCCAGGGCTTCACCGGTGGTCTCCGCGACCTTCACGTCCAGTCCGGAGCGGGCGCAGACCTCTGCGATTCCGGCGCCCATCTGGCCACAGCCCACCACTCCGACGCGTGCGATATCGGTCATGGAGTCGGTCACCTCGTGCCTTTCGCTGATCAACGGGGCCGGCAGGTCCCCCGTACGGTCTCGGTGCCTGCCTCGGCCGTGAACGTTACTCCGCAATGAGGGGGCCATGACGGGCCGGGTCGGGCATGCTGAGCCCAACCGGCAAGGGGTGTCGGTGCACAGCGAGCTCAGGGGGCATGCAGATGAGGCGTATGTCACGTCGGGGTTTCTCCGTGGTGGCCGCCGCGACGGTGGCCGGCCTGGCGACGGCGGGGGACGCGGTCGCCGCGTCCGGCCGCCGCCCGAAGAAGGGCCGCGAACTGCGCGGCATGTGGCTGGCGAGCGTCGTCAACCGTGACTGGCCGTCCAAGCCGGGGCTCCCGGCGGCACAGCAGCGCAGCGAATTGCTGGCCTATCTGGACTCGGCCGTGAACCGCAGACTGAACGCGGTGGTCTTCCAGGTGAGGCCCACCGCCGACGCGCTGTGGCCCTCACCGTACGAGCCGTGGTCGGAGTATCTGACCGGCGTGCAGGGCAAGGACCCGGGCTGGGACCCGCTGGGCACCGCCGTGCAGGAGGCGCACCGCAGGGGCCTGGAGCTGCACGCGTGGTTCAACCCCTTCCGGATCGCCAACCACACGGACCCGTCCCGTCTGGTGGCCACGCACCCCGCGCGGGTGCACCCCGACTGGGTCGTGCCGTACGGCGGGAAGCTCTACTACAACCCGGGCCTGCCCGCGGTGCGGCGCTTCGTGCAGGACGCGATGCTCGACGCCGTGCGCCGCTATCCGATCGACGCGGTGCACTGGGACGACTACTTCTACCCGTATCCGGTCGCAGGTCAGGTCTTCGACGACGACGACGCCTTCGAGCGGTACGGCAGCGGTTTCCCGGACCGGGCCTCGTGGCGGCGGGACAACATCGACCGGCTGGTGCGCGAGATGGCCCGGCGGGTGAAGAAGGCGCGGGCGCGCACCCAGTTCGGGATCAGCCCCTTCGCGGTCTGGCGCAACATCGCCACCGACCCGATCGGCTCGGACACCCGGGCGGGCGTACAGACCTACGACGACCTGTACGCGGACACCCGCGGCTGGGTGAAGAAGGGCTGGATCGACTACATCGTCCCGCAGGTGTACTGGAACATCGGCTTTCCCGCCGCGGACTACGCGAAGCTCATCCCGTGGTGGAGCGACGTCGTGCGGGGTACGGGCGTGCGCCTGTACATCGGCGAGGCCCTGTACAAGGCGGGCGATCCGGCCCAGCCCGCGGCCTGGCAGGACCCGGCGGAGCTGTCCCGGCACCTCACGTACGCCGACGGCTTCCCCGAGGTGCGCGGGCACGTCTACTTCTCGGCGAAGGAGGTGGGCGTCGACAAGATCGGCGCGATGGCACGGGTGGTCGCCGACCACTATCAGGATCCCGCGAAGCCGCCGCGCTGATCCCGGTGGTTCGCTGACCCCGACGGGTCATGGGGCCGGGTTCTGATGCCGCACGACGGTGTCGGGGCCCGGCGACATCACGGTCTCGTGGCCGTCCTCGAAGCGGACGCGGTACGGCGGCCCGCCGTCCGTCCCCAGCACCTCGACGACCTGCGCGATCCGGTCGTGCTGCCCGACGATCCTGCCGTGCACCACCAGCTCGTCGCCTACGGTTGCACGCATCTGGAGTGCCCCCTCGTCCCGCTCTGCGGTCGCGATCCGTGGCCGCAAGTGTACGACGGGCAGGGGGAGTTGGGACCTGTCGGGCGGACAAACCGTCAGCCGCGGGACCGTTGGGTGACCGCGATGCAGACGAGGACGGCGGCCGCCGTGAGCGGTGCGGCGACGGGGAGGTGCTCGCCGAGCAGGAACACCGACCACACGAGGGTCAGGAGCGGCTGGGCGAGCTGGAGCTGGCTGGCCTTGGGGATGCCGATCGCCGCCATGCCGCGGTACCAGACGACCAGGCCGAGGAACTGCGAGCCGATCGCGGAGTACACCAGGCCCGCCGTGCTGTGCCCGGTGAGCCGGAAGGATTCGTGGGGCAGGGCCACGGCCGCGCCCGCGACGCAGAGCGGCAGGCAGAGGATCAGCGCCCAGCCGATGACCTGCCAGCCGGGCATCTCGCGGGCGAGCCGGCCGCCCTCCGTGTACCCGGCGGCGCAGATCAGCAGCGCGCCGAAGAGATAGAGGTCGGCGGTGGTCAGGGCGCCGCCGCTCTGCTGCACGGTGAACGCGATGACGGCCGCGGCCCCGGCGAGCGCCGCCGCCCAGAACGTGCGCGAGGGGCGCGCGCCGGTGCGCAGCACCGAGAAGACGGCGGTCGTCAGGGGGAGCAGGCCGACGACCACGGCCGCGTGCGCGGTGGTGGAGGTCTGCAGCGCGAGCGTGGTGAGCAGCGGGAAGCCGACGACGACTCCGGCGCCGACCACCGCGAGCCCTGCCCAGTGGCGGCGGTGCGGGACCGCGACGCGCAGCGCGAGCAGACAGCCGCCCGCGACGAGCGCGCTGAGCACGCCGCGCAGGGTCACGAAGCTCCAGGGGCCGATGCCTTCGAGGCCCCATGCGGTGGAGGGGAAGGTGAGGGAGAAGGCGATGACGCCGAGGGCGGCCATCAGGGTGCCGGTGCGGCGTGTGCCCGCCGGGGCCGGGGTCGCGGTGCCAGGGGCGGGGACCGCTATCCGGGTCGGGCGAGTAGCGCTATCCTGTGCTGTCATGCATGACAGTAGCAGTGTGGTCGACCTGGCGAAACAGCTCCGGAGTGAGCTCGACCGCTACTCACCAGGAGGGAAGCTGCCGTCCAGCCGGGCGATCGTGGAGCGGTTCAGGGTGAGCCCCGTGACCGTCTCCCGGGCCCTGGCGCAGCTGTCCGCCGAAGGCCTCGTCGTCACCCGCCCCGGCGCGGGCGTCTTCCGCGCCGAGCCGTCGGTGTCCGCACCCGTCGGGGACACCTCGTGGCAGGAGGTGGCGCTGAGCGCCGACGCCACCACGGAGCTCGTGCCGCGCTCGGTCGACGCCTCCGGAGTCCTGGCCACGCTCGCCGCCCCGCCGTCGGGCATCATCGAGTTCAACGGCGGCTATCTCGACCCCGCGCTGCAGCCCGAACGCGCGATGGCGGCGGCCCTCGCCCGCGCGGGGCGCCGGCCCGGCGCGTGGGGGCGGCCGCCGGTCGACGGCCTGCCGGAGCTCCGGGAGTGGTTCGCGCGGGGCATCGGCGGGGCGATCACGGCCGCGGAGGTGCTGATCACGGCGGGCGGCCAGAGCGCGCTGACGACGGCGCTGCGGGCACTCGCCCCGCCCGGTGCGCCGGTCCTGGTCGAGTCCCCGACGTATCCGGGCATGCTCGCCATCGCGCGTGCGGCAGGGCTGCGGCCGGTGCCCGTGCCTGTCGACACGGACGGGGTGCGCCCCCGGCTCCTGGCGGAGGCCTTCCGGGCCACGGGCGCCCGCGTCTTCGTCTGCCAGCCGCTGTTCCAGAACCCGACCGGTGCCGTGCTCTCCGCCGAGCGCCGCCCCGAGGTCCTGCGGATGGCCCGCGAGGCGGGGGCGTTCGTCATCGAGGACGACTTCGTGCGCCGCCTCGTCCACGAGGACGCCGGGCCGCTGCCGCGCCCGTTGTCGTCCGACGACCCCGACGGCGTCGTCGTCCACGTCTGCTCGCTCACCAAGGCCACCTCGCCGAGCTTCCGCGTCAGCGCGCTCGCGGCCCGCGGCCCGGTCCTCGAACGGCTGCGCGCCATCCAGGTCGTCGACCACTTCTTCGTGCCGAGGCCCCTCCAGGAGGCGGCGCTCGAACTGGTGGGATCGCCGGCCTGGCCGCGCCATCTGCGGGCCGTGGCGGGCGAGTTGAAGGAGCGCAGGGACGCCCTGTCGGCGGCGCTGCGGTTGCGGCTGCCCGAGTTCTCGGTGCCGCACATCCCGGCGGGCGGCTACAACCTGTGGCTGCGGCTGCCCGACGGCGTCGACGAGTCCGCGTTCGCCTCCGCGGCCCTGCGCGCGGGTGTGGCCGTGGCCCCGGGCCGCCCGTACTTCGCGGCCGAACCCCCGGCCGGACACGTCCGGCTCAGCTTCGCCGCGGTCGCCGGGGTGGGGGAGATCACCGAGGGGGTACGCAGACTGCGGGTGGCCTGTGACGAGGTGCTCGGGTAGGCGAGGGCTCGGGTGGCGGGGACGGGCGCCCGTCCCTCG
>NZ_LIPN01000530.1 GCF_001418325.1 Streptomyces atriruber
GCGGCGGCGCATGTCGCGGGTGTGTTTGATCTGGCGGATGCGTGCCGGGTGGTCGGGGCGCGGGCCCGTTTGATGGGTGCCCTGCCCGAGGGCGGCGCGATGTGTGCCGTGCAGGCGACGCCGGAGGAGCTGGCGGCGGGCCTGGAGGGTTCGGGTGTGAGTGTGGCGGCGGTCAACACACCGGATTCCACAGTCATTTCGGGACCCGCCGATGAGGTGGAGAACGTTGCCGCGTTGTGGCGGGAGAAGGGGCGCAAGACGAAGGCCCTCTCGGTCAGTCATGCGTTCCATTCGGTGTTGATGGAGCCGATGCTGGCGCAGTTCACCGAGGCGATCCGTGGCGTGGCCTTCGCGGCGCCGAGGATCCCCCTGATCAGCAACGTCTCAGGCGCAGAAGCGGGGGAGGAGATCATGTCCCCGGAGTACTGGGCCAGGCACGTCCGGCAGCCGGTCCTCTTCCAGCCCGCCATCGCCGAAGTAGCGGCCCGCGCAGGCGTGTTCGTGGAACTGGGCCCGTCCCCCGTCCTGACCACGGCCGCCCAGCACACCCTGGACCATGTCGCCGATCCGCAAGAGAGCTTCGAGCCCGTCGTCACCGCCTCCCTGCACTCCGGGCAGCCCGACGACGTCGCCTTCGCGCAGGCCATGGCCCGTCTCCACACGGCCGGAATCACGGTGGACTGGTCCGGCTACTTCCCGGCCGACCCGCAGCCCCGCACCGTCGACCTGCCCACCTACCCCTTCCAGGGGCGGCGGTTCTGGCTGGCGGACTCTGCGGTGCCCGTGGCCGCTTCCCCGGCGGACGGTGAGGAGGCCGGGTTCTGGGCGGCCGTCGAAGGGGCGGACGTCCAGGCCCTCGTCGACACCCTGCACCTCAAGGACGACGAGCACAGGGCCGCGCTGGAGACGGTGTTCCCGGCGCTGTCCGCGTGGCGGCGCGAGCGGCGCGACCGGTCGACCGTCGACGCCTGGCGGTACCGCGTCGACTGGCGGCGCGCCGACCTCCCGACGCCCGCGCCGGGCACCGGGGCCTGGCTCGTCCTGGCCCCCGAGGGCGCGGCGGAGACCTGGTCGCGTACGTGCGTACGGGCGCTGGAGGAGACGGGCGCGCCGGTGCGTCTCATCGAGGTCGGCCCCGCCCCCGGCCGTGCGGACCTCGCGGACCTCATCCGCTCGTGGCAGTCGACGTGCTCGGACGACGGCACACCGCTCGGCGGAGTGCTCTCCTTGCTGGCGTTCGCCGACGGGACGGACGCCGATCCCGCCGCCCGGCGCGGACCCACCGGCACCTCGACCACCCTGACCCTGCTGCACGGCCTCCTCGACGCCGCAGTGGAGGTGCCCCTCTGGTGTGCCACCCGGGGCGCGGTGTCGTGCGGCGACACCGATCCGATCGTGGCCCCGGAACAGGCCCCCGTCTGGGGAATGGGCCGCGTGGTGGCCCTGGAGCACCCGGAGCTGTGGGGCGGGCTGGTGGACCTTCCCGCTGACCCGGCCGCGCTCGACCCGGCCGCGCTGTACGCGGTGCTGTGCGGGGAAAGCGGCGAGGACCAGGTGGCACTGCGCCGCGGTGGGGTCCTCGGCCGCCGTCTGGTGCCCGACGCACCGGTCGGCGACGAGGCGGTCGGCGGTTGGCAGCCCGAGGGTGCCGTCCTGGTCACGGGCGGCGTCGGTCGGCTGACGGAACAGGTCGTGCGGTGGCTCGCCGAGTCCGGCGCCGAACACGTCGTACTCCTGGACACCGCACCCGACGACGGTCGTGGAGTCCCGCGGGACGGCGATCTCGCGGCCGAAGTCGCGGCGCACGGAGCCCGGTTCACGTTGCTGGCCGTGCCTCCCGGTCGGGACGCGGTCACCCGCGCACTCGCCGAGCTGACAGACGTACGCATACGAACCGCCATCCACACCTCCCTGCCCGGCGAGCTCGCCCCTCTCGCCGAGGTCACGCCCGACGTGCTCGACGCGGCCACGGCCGCGGCCGTGGAGCTGGGCGGATCGGCTGCGCACGGGCCGGTGGAGACCGTGCTGTTCTTCTCCTCCGTGGCGGCCACGCTCGGCAGCAGGGAGCACGGCGCGTACGCCGCCGCCAACGCCTACCTCGACGCGCTGGCCCAGCGGCACGGCGCCGAGGGCCCCCGGACGGTCTCCGTCGGGTGGGGCATCTGGGATCTGGAGCTGCCGGACGACGGCGACCCGGCGCGCGGCGCCGCCGGGCTGTCCCGGCGCCAGGGGCTGCCGCCGCTGGAGCCGCAGCTCGCGCTCGGCGCGCTGCGTGCCGCGCTCGACGGCGGCAGGGGGCACGCCCTGGTCGCCGACATCGAATGGGAGCGGTTCGCGCCGCTGTTCACCCTGGCCCGCTCGACCCGCCTGCTCGAAGAGGTCCCCGCGGCCCGGCGCGTCCTCGACGCCTCCTCGGAGAGCGCCGAAAGTGCCGAGAACGCGTCGGCGCTGCGCCGCGAACTGGCCGCGCTGCCCGTACGGGAGCGGACCGGGAGGCTGCTCGACGTGGTCCGCGAACAGGTCGCCGCGGTCCTGCGCTACGAGCCCGGACAGGAGGTGGAGCCGGAGAAGGCCTTCAAGGACCTGGGCTTCGACTCCCTCGTCGTGGTGGAGCTGCGCAACCGGCTGCGCGCCGCCACGGGACTGCGGCTGCCCGCCACGCTGGTCTACGACTATCCGACGCCCCGGGCCCTCGCCGCACACCTGCTGGACAAGGTCCTGCCCGACGGCGGCGCGGGCGAGCTCCCGGTGGCCGCGCATCTGGACGACCTGGAGGAGGCCCTCGCCGGACTCGCCGTCGACGACCCCCGCCGCAAGGGCCTGATCCGGCGCCTGCAGACCCTGCTGTGGAAGCAGCCGGACACCGCGGCGGCGGCAGGACCCGTCGACGAGGACGGGCAGGGCGGGGCCGAGGAGGACCTGTCGTCCGCGAGCGCCGACGACATGTTCGCGCTGATCGACCGTGAGTGGGGCACACAGTGACGCGCGCCGCCCGGCACGGAGCGGTCGGCCTGGTGGAACGGGCCGAGGAGTTGGCCGCCCTGCGGAGCGCGTACGAGGACGCGGCGGACACCCGCGGCAGCCTGGTGGTGCTCGGCGGAGCGGTCGGCACCGGCAAGACCGCGCTGCTGCGGGCGTGGACGGAGCGTGTCGCGCCCGACGCGCTCGTACTGACCGGCACCGCCTGCCGGGCCGAGCGCGAGCTGCCCCTGGGCGTCCTGGAGCAACTGGTGCGCGGCTGCCCGGAGCTCCCCGCCGCGACCGTCGAACGTACTCTGGCGTGGTGTGACGAAGCCGCCTCCGCGCCGCCCGTGACGGACTCGCCCGTTCCGACCTCGCCCGCGCTGCGCGGGCTGTGCGAGGCGCTGCGTCGTCTGGTCGCCGAGCGGCCCGTCCTGATCGCCGTCGACGACGCGCACCACGCCGACGCGGCCTCACTGCGGTGCCTCCTGTACGTGGTGCGCAGGCTGCGCTCGGCGCGGCTCCATGTGCTGTTCACCGAGTACGTCCATCAGAAGGCGGGCAACGCTCTGCTCGGCAGCGAGTTCCTGCACGAGCCCGCGCTGCGGCGGATCGGTCTCGAGCCGCTGTCGAAGGCCGGGGTGGAAGCCGTGCTCGCGCGGCAGCTCGACGAGGAGACGGCCAAGGACCTCACGCCTGTCGTCCACGGCATGAGCGCGGGCCGCCCGCTCCTCGTACGGGCACTGGCCGACGACCACCGGTCGACGGGCCGAGTCGGCGAGGCGTTCGGGCGGGCGGCGCTCGGGTTCCTCTACCGGCACGAGGCGCCGGTGACCGAAGTCGCGCGGGCAGTCGCCGTGCTGGGGGAGCAGGCCGACCCGGACCTGGTCGGTCGGCTCCTCGACGTGGACGCCGCCGGGGTGGCCCGCGCCGTGCACCAGCTGACCGTCGCGGAGGTGCTGCACGAGGGGCGGCTCTGTCATCCGGCGTTCGGAGCGGCGGTCCTGGACGGGATGCCGACGGAGGAGCGTCGCGCGCTGCACGGGCGGGTGGCGGCCCTCCTGCACGAGGAGGGCGCCCCGGCCGACGAGGTGGCCGCCCACCTCGTCGCCGCCGACCGGTCGGACACGCCGTGGGCTGTGCCCGTGTTCGAGGAGGCGGCTCGACTCGCCCTGGAGGACGACCGGGTGGAGACGGGCGTGGGATATCTGCGCGCCGCGCACCAGCGGTGCGAGGGTCCCGAGCAGCGGAACGCGATCGTGGGCGCGCTCGCCGACGCGGAGTGGCGCCTGGACCCCGCAAAGGTCCTGCGCCACCTTCCCGACCGGGCCCCGGCCCCGGCAC
>NZ_LIPN01000531.1 GCF_001418325.1 Streptomyces atriruber
TGCGGAGCATGGCGAGGGACTTGATGAGGACCGCGCGGGTGTCGGCGGGGTCGATGACGTCGTCGACCAGGCCGCGTTCGGCGGCGTAGTAGGGGTGCATCAGCTCGGCCTTGTACTCCTTGGCCACCCGGGCGCGCATCGCCTGGGGGTCCTGGGCGGCGGCGATCTGCTTGCGGAAGATGACGTTGGCGGCGCCCTCGGCGCCCATGACCGCGATCTCGTTGGTGGGCCAGGCGTAGGTGAGGTCGGCGCCGATGGACTGGCTGTCCATGACGATGTACGCGCCGCCGTAGGCCTTGCGCAGCACCAGGGAGATGCGCGGCACGGTAGCGTTGCAGTACGCGTACAGGAGCTTGGCGCCGTGGCGGATGATGCCGCCGTGCTCCTGGTCGACGCCGGGCAGGAAGCCGGGGACGTCGAGCAGGGTGAGGATGGGGATGTTGAAGGCGTCGCACATCTGCACGAAGCGGGCGGCCTTCTCCGAGGCCTCGATGTCCAGCACCCCGGCCAGCGTCTGGGGCTGGTTGGCGACCAGGCCCACGACCTGGCCGTCGAGGCGGGCCAGGGCGCAGATGATGTTGCGCGCCCAGCGCTCGTGGACCTCCAGCAGCTCGCCGTCGTCGACGAGTTCCTCCAGCACCCGGTGCATGTCGTAGGGGCGGCTGCCGTCGGCCGGCACCACCTGGGCCAGGGCGGCGGTGGCCCGGCCGGCGGGGTCACCGGCGGCCACCGCGGGCGGGGTCTGGCGGTTGTTGGCGGGCAGCATCGAGAGCAGGTAGCGGACCTCGGCCAGGCAGGTCTCCTCGTCGTCGTAGGCGAAGTGGCACACCCCCGAGGTCTCGGCGTGCACGTCCGCGCCGCCCAGCCCGTTCTGGGTGACCTCCTCGCCGGTGACCGCCTTGACGACGTCGGGGCCGGTGATGAACATCTGCGAGGTCTCGCGGACCATGAACACGAAGTCGGTCAGCGCCGGACTGTAGGCGGCCCCGCCCGCGCACGGGCCGAGCATCACACTGATCTGCGGGATGACGCCGGAGGCCTTGGCGTTGCGCTGGAAGATGCCGCCGTAACCGGCCAGCGCCGCCACACCCTCCTGGATACGGGCGCCCGCCCCGTCGTTCAGCGAGACCAGCGGCGCACCGGACGCGATGGCCATGTCCATGATCTTGTGGATCTTGGTGGCGTGCGCCTCGCCGAGCGCACCGCCGAAGATCCGGAAGTCGTGCGCGTAGACGAAGACCGTGCGGCCCTCGACCGTGCCCCAGCCCGTGATGACACCGTCCGTGTAGGGCTTCTTGGCCTCCAGGCCGAACCCGGTGGCCCGGTGCCGGCGCAGCTGCTCGACCTCGCTGAACGAGTCCGGGTCCAGGAGCAGCTCGATCCGCTCGCGGGCGGTCAGCTTGCCCTTGGCGTGCTGGGCCGCGGTCGCCTTCTCGCCCGGTCCGGCCAGTGCCTGCGCGCGGATCGCGGCCAGCTCGGCCAGCCGGCCCCTCGCCTCGGCCGATGCCGCATCCAGTGCGGAGGGCTCCGTCACCGTCGCCACGACGGTCCCCTTTCTCCAAGGTCGGCCCGGTCGGCGGTGGGCGCGGCCGCGCCCACCGGGCGGACCGCACCCCCGCCCACCGGAGTGCTGCAGCGGTACTTCTGTGTCGCAAGCTTCACGCCCGGGCGCCCGGGTGCCCGGGCTCCGGCCGCCCGCCCGGCACCGCCGCACGGCCGCCCGTCCGGGCGGGCGGTGCAGTGCGGCGGGTGCGGGCCGGGCGGTACGGGCCGTGCGGCCGTGGGGCCGGGTGGTGCGGTGGGTCAGCGCCAGCTGTGCGGGGCCCGGTAGGCCCGGGCGTGCTCCGGCGGGCGCCAGGCATCGGCCGGCCGCCGGGCGGTGCCGGTCCCCGGGCCGCCGGGCGGCCGCCCGGCGGCCAGCGACAGCAGCGTCACGGCGAGCGCGGCGAGCTCTTCGTCGCTGGCCTGCCCGCGCTCGATCCTGAGCAGAGCGGTCCTGTTTCCGGCAGCGTCCACGACCCCACCTCCCCTTAGGGGCCAACGGTCGACCGCCGGGCTCAAAACAGGCTCGGGTCTGCCTGGAGCTGCCCCTTGCGGCGGCACGCCCGGGACCCCGCCCCCGCAGGCGGCCGCAGGCAGGCGGGCCCGCACGGCGACAGGGCGGGCCCGGGGCGCGTGCCGCGGGCCCGAACCCGGGCCCCGGCGGCGGACAGGCGGACAGGCGGACAGGCGGACAGGCATCCCCGCATCCCCGCATCCCCGGGAAACGGAACGGCCGCAGACTGCCGGACGACGCGGGGCCGGTGCCCGGGCCGGACTCGGCACCGGGCGCGGGCCAGGGGTGCGGGACGGGCAACCGGGACGACCACCGGGCGCGGACCGGAGCGGCCGGGGCCAGGGTGCGGGCCAGGGGTGCGGGACGGCACCGGGCGCGGGCCGGGCCGGGCGGAGCGGGGGTCATCGGGCCGGGTCCAGGCCACCGCCCCCGTCCCGCCACTCCCCCGGCGGGCGGGCCGGGCCCGCACCCCGCAGACGGGACACCGCCCCTCCCCGGAGGAAGGGGGTGGCCGGGCCGGTGGCCTGCCCGGCACCGGCCCGGCCACCCCCTTCCTCCGGGGAGGGGCGGTGTCCCGTCTGCGG
>NZ_LIPN01000532.1 GCF_001418325.1 Streptomyces atriruber
CGGCGGGCCCGGCGACGACGTCTTGGCGACGCCGCCGGGACCCGCGGAGGATGCGGTGGTCACGAGCGGGCACTCACTCTCTGGTACGGCGACGGCGGTACGAGGGCGGTACGGCGGCGCACCCGGGGCGCTACTTGTCGGTGACCTTGCCGTCCGTCGCCGAGTCGACCTCCTCGTCGTATCCGCTCGCGGCGTCGTCCACCGAGCTGTCACCGGTCGTCACCGACTCCATCGCCTCCTGGATCGCCGTGGAGACCTTCGGGTACTCGGGGTACGCGGGCCGGTAGTACGTCGAGGCGACCAGGTCGGTGAAGAACTTGATGCCGGGCTGCGCCTTCACGTACGTGGGATCGGCCGCGACGTCCTTGCGGACGGCGATGCCGGAGTTGGCGATGTACCACTTCTTGGCGTTGGCCTTCGTCTGCATCGTCTCGATGAACTTGAAGGCGAGGTCGGGGTTGTCGGCCTTGGAGGGGATCGCCCAGGTCCAGCCGCCGGACATGCTCACCTTGCCGGGGGCCTGGCCGTGCTGTGTCGGCATGGCGGCGAGGCCCAGCTTCTTCGACCACTCGGGCCACTCGTGGCCCGCGCCCTTGCCCCAGTCCTGCGGCAGCCACGAACCGTCGAGGTTGATCGCCAGCTTGTCCTCGGGCAGCAGCTCGCCGCGGACGCGGGTGGCGAAGTTCGGGTCGAGGGCGTCCGAGACGTCCGGGCCGAGCTTGTCCTTGTAGACGGTCTCCACGAATTTCAGGGAGTCCTTGAAGCCCTGGCTGCCGGTGACCCACTTCTTCGAGCCCGGGTCGTACAGAGGGTCCTTGCCCGTGCCGTACGCGAGCATCTGGAAGCCCTGCATGGTGGCCGCCTCACCGGCCGGCTTCCCCGTGTAGACGTTGAGGGGCGTGACGTCCGGGACCTTCTTCTTGACGGTCCGGGCCGCGTCGAGGACGTCGTCCCAGGTCTTGGGCTGCCAGTCGGCGGGCAGGCCCGCCTTCTCGAAGATCGCCTTGCTGAACCAGAGGCCGCGGGTGTCCGTGCCGTCCGGCACGCCGTACGTCTTGCCGTCGGCCGCCTTCGCCGCCGTCTTGGCCGTGCCGATGAACTGGTTCCAGTCCTGCCACTTGGCCAGATAGGTGTCGAGCGGCTTCAAGTACCCGCTGGTGATGTCCGAGTTGATCAGGAACGTGTCCTCGTAGACCAGGTCGGGCGCGGTCTTGGGGGAGCGCAGCATCTGCTGCAGCTTCGTGTAGTACTCGGAGTCCGGCGCCTTGATCGGCACCAGCTTGACCTTCTTGCCCGGGTTCTCCCGCTCGAACTGCTTCTTGATGTCCGCCAGATAGGTGTCCATGACCCTGATCTGGTTGTCCGTGGACTGCTTGAAGGAGATCTTCACGGTGTCGGGGTCGTCGCCTGAGCCGCCGCCGCACGCGGTGAGAGTGCCGGCGGCGAGCAGGGTGGAGGCGGCGAGGAGCAGTGGGGTGGTGGTGGGGCGCACGGGCACGACCTCCTACTGGCCGACGCGGCTGGGCTGCCACGTGGGTTGCCCGGTGAACGTAAGGGCGTGCTCGGAGCAAGGTCAATGCCTCTGCGGGCGCTGTGCGTTGTTGCTTGTCACCACCGTGACAACGTTGTTATCGGGCGTACGTTGGTGAGGCCTCCGGGGTGGGAAGTGCCGAGCGCCCGGCCGGGGTTCAGTCGTTCGGCGTAAGCCAGCGGTAGACCAGTTCGGGGCGGCCGACGTGACCGTACTGCGGGCTGCGGGCCGCGCGGGCCGTGTCGACCAGGTGTTCCAGATAGCGCCGGGCGGTGATCCGGGACAGGCCCGCCGACTGGGCGGCCGCGGTGGCGGTCAGGCCGTCGGAGGCGTCGCGCAGGGTGCGGATGACGCGTTCGAGGGTGGGGCCGCTGAGCCCCTTCGGCAGGGCGGCGGGGCCCGGCGCGCGCAGGGTGGCGAGCGCGCGGTCGACCTCGTCCTGGCCGGTGGCCTCGCCCTCCGCGGCGGCGGTGCGGAACTCCGCGTAACGGGTGAGGCGGTCGCGCAGCGTCGCGAAGGTGAAGGGCTTCAGGACGTACTGGACGACGCCGAGGGAGACGTCCTCGCGGACGACCGCCAGGTCACGGGCCGACGTCACCGCGATGACGTCCGTGTGGTTGCCCGCGGCGCGCAGGGAGCGGGCCAGCTGGAGGCCGTGGCCGTCCGGCAGGTGCAGGTCCAGGAGGATCAGGTCGACCGGGGTGCGGTCCAGGGCGCGGCGGGCCTCGGCGGCGGAGTGGGCGGGGCGGCCGATGGCCTCGAAGCCGGGCACGCGGTTGACGTAGAGGACATGGGCGTCGGCGGCGACGGGGTCGTCCTCGACGACGAGAACTCGGATCACTGGGCGCCTCCCGGCACGGATGCG
This sequence comes from Streptomyces atriruber, assembly GCF_001418325.1. GTDB lineage: Bacteria > Actinomycetota > Actinomycetes > Streptomycetales > Streptomycetaceae > Streptomyces > Streptomyces atriruber. The sequence continues at coordinate 2,397 of NZ_LIPN01000532.1, forward strand.
GCGGTCGTCGTCACGAGGGTCACCTCGAACTCCGCGCCGCCCTCCGGGGATTCTCGTACGGTCAGCGTGCCGCCGTTGCGGGTGACCGTCTGGTGGACCAGGGCCAGGCCGAGGCCCCGGCCCGTGGCCGCCTTGGTCGACCAGCCGCGTTCGAAGACGGCGTCCCGCTGTGCGGGGTCGACGCCGGGTCCCGTGTCCGAGACGCGCAGCAGGAGCTCCGCCGCGTCCGCGCGGGCCGTCACGGTGACGCGCGCCGCGGGCGAGCCCTGCGCCGCGTCGACCGCGTTGTCGATGAGGTTGCCGAGGACCGTGACCAGGTCGCGGGCGGGCAGGGACGCCGGGAGCACGCCGTCGTCGATGCTGCTGTCGTCCGAGACGACCAGCTCCACGCCGTGCTCGTTGGCCTGCGCCGCCTTGCCGAGCAGCAGGGCGGCCAGGACGGGCTCGCTGACCGCGGCCACCACCTGGTCGGTCAGCGCCTGCGCCAGCTCCAGTTCGGCGGTGGCGAAGTCGACCGCCTCGTCCGCACGGCCGAGTTCGATGAGGGACACCACCGTGTGGAGGCGGTTCGCGGCCTCGTGGGCCTGCGAGCGCAGGGCCCGCGTGAAGCCGCGCTCGGAGTCCAGCTCGCCGGTCAGCGCCTGCAGCTCGGTGTGGTCGCGCAGGGTGACCACCGTGCCGCGGCGTTCGCCGCCCGACACGGGGGAGGTGTTGACGACCAGCACCCGGTCGGCGGTCAGATGCAGCTCGTCGACCCGGGGTTCGGCCGCGAGCAGGGCGCCGGTCAGCGGGGCGGGGAGCCCGAGCTCGGAGACGTTGCGGCCGATCACCGGGCCGCCCGCCACCCCGAGCAGCTCGCGGCCGCCGTCGTTGATGAGCGCGATCCGCCGCTGCCCGTCCAGCATCAGCAGGCCCTCGCGCACCGCGTGCAGCGCCGCCTCGTGGTAGTCGTGCATGCGGCTCAGCTCGCCCGCGTTCATGCCGTGCGTGCTGCGGCGCAGGCGCGCGTTGATGACGTACGTACCGATGCCGCCGATCACGAGCGCCGCGGCCGCGACGCCGAGCAGCGCGACGAGCTGGCCGCGGGCCTTCGCGGTGATCTCCTCGATGGTGATGCCCGCGCTGACCAGGCCGACGATGCGCCCGTCCCCGGCCTCGGCACCGCTCCAGATGGGGGTGACGACGCGCACCGAGGGGCCCAAGGTGCCCGTGTACGTCTCCGCGAAGGTCCTGCCGCGGAGCGCGTCCGCCCGGTGGCCGAGGAAGCGCTCGCCGATGCGGCGCTCGTCGGGGTGCGTCCAGCGGATGCCGCGCGGGTCCATGATCGTCACGAAGTCGACGCCGGTGTCGTGCTGCACCCGCGTCGCGTACGGCTGGAGCTCCTCGGACGGGTCGCTGCCGCGGATGGCCTCGCGTACGGAAGGGGAGTCCGCGACCGCCCGCGCCGCCGCGGTCGCCTGGCGGCGCGCGCTCTCCTCGCCCTGGTGCTTGTCGCTCAGATACGTGAAGAGGGCGCACCCGGCGACCACCGCCGTGACCAGCACGATCTGCATCGCGAAGAGCTGGCCCGCGAGGCTGCGCGGCAGCCTTCGGGGGCCGGTGGGGCGGGTGCGGGACATGGTGCCAGTCTGCCTCCTCGTACAAGCGGTCGTATAAGTGCGAACTAAATGAACGCAAGGGTGACCGCCCTCACAGGCCGGGAGATAGTCACCGGGATCGCCCGGGACGGGAGCCGATCGCACAGGACGTGAGCCGCACGTACCGAAGGCACCACTGGCACCACAGGCACCACAACGCCGACGACGTCGTTCAAGGAGGGCCCCCCGTGACCACCACGGCCGACCCACAAGCGCAGCCCGCAGCCAAGCGGGACCGCACGCACTACCTCTACATCGCCGTCATCGGCGCCGTGCTGCTCGGCATCGCCGTCGGCTTCATCTGGCCGGACTTCGCCACGGACCTGAAGCCGCTCGGCACCGGCTTCGTGAACCTGATCAAGATGATGATCTCGCCGATCATCTTCTGCACGATCGTGCTCGGCGTCGGTTCGGTCCGGCAGGCCGCGAAGGTCGGCAAGGTGGGCGGGCTCGCGCTCGGCTACTTCGTGGCGATGTCCGTCGTCGCGCTCGCCATCGGCCTCCTCGTCGGCAACATCCTGCACCCGGGCTCGGGCATGGACATCAGCGAGTCCGAGAAGGGCGCGGGCCACGACGCGGCCGACGAGGCCGACAAGGGCCTCGTCGACTTCGCGCTCGGCATCATCCCCAAGACGATCGTCTCCGCCTTCACCCAGGGCGAGGTGCTGCAGACGCTGCTCGTCGCGCTGCTCGTGGGCTTCGCGCTGCAGGCCATGGGCCGCTCCGGCGAGCCGGTGCTGCGCGGCATCGGACACATCCAGAAGCTGGTCTTCCGGGTGCTCGGCATGATCATGTGGGCCGCCCCGGTGGGCGCGTTCGGCGCGATGGCCGCGGTCATCGGCGAGACCGGCGTGGACGCGCTCAAGGCGCTCGCCACGATCATGATCGGGTTCTACGTCACCTGCGCCCTGTTCATCCTCATCGTGCTCGGCACGCTGCTGCGCCTGGTGACCGGCGTCAACCTCTTCAAGCTCCTGAAGTACCTGGGCCGTGAGTTCCTGCTGATCGTCTCCACCTCCTCGTCCGAGTCCGCGCTGCCGCGGCTCATCGCGAAGATGGAGCACCTCGGGGTCAGCCGCCCCGTCGTCGGCATCACGGTCCCGACGGGCTACTCGTTCAACCTCGACGGCACGATGATCTACCTGACCATGTCGTCGCTCTTCATCGCCGAGGCGATGGATCAGCCGCTCGGCGTCGGCGAGCAGATCTCGCTGCTGCTCTTCATGATGATCGCGTCCAAGGGCGCGGCGGGCGTCTCCGGCTCCGGCATCGCGGTCCTCGCGAGCGGCCTCCAGTCGCACAAGCCCGCGCTGGTCGACGGCGTCGGCCTCATCATCGGCGTCGACCGCTTCATGAGCGAGGCGCGCGCCCTCACCAACTTCGCGGGCAACGCGGTCGCCACACTCCTCATCGGCACCTGGACCAAGGAGGTCGACAAGGAGCGGGTCTCGGCGGTGCTCGACGGACAACTCCCCTTCGACGAGCGTACGTTGGTGGACGACGGACACGAGTCGCCCGCCGTCGAGGACGGGCGGGGCGCGGACGCCGTGCCCGGCGCGCGTGACGACGGCAAGGAGCCGGTGAAGGTGTAGTTCACCGGCCGGCCGTGTGAAGGGCCCCCACCCCTCCAGGGGGCCGCCGGCGCCGC
>NZ_LIPN01000533.1 GCF_001418325.1 Streptomyces atriruber
GCCGCCACGTCGAGGAGCAGGCGCGCCCCGCCCTCCTCCGCGAGGCGTCGGCCCCTGCGGGACATCGCGGCGGCCCGGGCGCCGTCCCCCGTGGCGGCCACGAAGGGCGCGCCGAGCAGCAGGGCCTGCGCCTCCCGCAGCACCGCCCCCACCCGCGCGCACTCGCGCGCCGCCTCGGTGAACGCCCCTGCCGCGGCGGCCTGTTCACCGCGCCGCGCCGCGACCAGACCGACACTGCGCAGCGCCGCGCCCCGCTGGACGGGCAGTCCGAGCCGGTCCGCCTCGCCGAGCGCGCGCGCCGCCCACCGCTCCGCGTCCGCGACGTCCCCCGTGGCCAGCGCCGAGGCGACGAGCAGCTCGAAGAAGTTGGGCCGCATCGAGGGCTGCACGCGGGACAGATCGCAGTCGCCGCCCGCGTCCAGGAGGACGTCCCGCACGCGGTACGGATCGCCCGCGCCCAGAGCCGCGTACGCGAGCAGGCACCGGGCCGCCGTCGCCCACCAGCCGTCCACCGCCCCCACCGTGGCGGCCGCCTCCTCGGCCGCGGCCAGCACGCCCGGGTCGCCCGCCGGGCACGCCTGCATCAGGATCATGGCGCGGACGGCGCGACTGAAGCCGAGGAGCTCGCGGCCGCCGAGGACGCTCGCGACCGCCACGGACTCGTCGGCCCACTCCAGGGCCTCGATCACGCGTCCCGTCGTGAGGCGGGCGTACGCGCCGATGAGCAGCAGCTGCGACAGCGCGAAGGGGCGGCCGGTGCGCCGGGCGATGTCGACGCCGCGTTCGGCGTGGCGCGACGCGGCGGCGCAGTCGTCGAGGAACACCTCGCTCCAGGCCAGGCGCACCAGGGACTCGCACTGCCCGGCGAGATCGGCGTCGGTCGTCACATCGGTGAGCGCGGCGGCCTCGGCGGCGTGCCCGCGCGCCGTCGCGGTCTCCCCCTCGTACGCCTCCCCCAGCGCGGCCAGCGTCAGGACCTCCGCGACGCCGAGCTCGTCGCCGCGCGACCGGGCGTCGGCCAGGGCCTTCGCCAGTTCGTCGCGCACTTCGGGATAGCGGTTGGCGAACAGGGCGCGGGCGCCCCACTCGACGACGAGGCCGGTGCGCTGGGCGGGTGCCGGTCCCGGCCGTCGGTCGAGTTCGCGGCGGAGCAGGGCGCCCGCCGCCGCGTACCGCCCCAGGTGGCGCTCCATGAAGGCGCACTGCACGACGGCGGACGTCCGCAGCGCGTCCCCTCCCTCCGGGTCGGGGCGGTGCGCCGCGATCAGCCGGTGGAGGAGGTCCCTGCTCTCCTTGACGGCGCCGGTCATGCCGAGTGCGGTCGCCCGCCGGAGCATCAACTCGCTTCGCATGTCGCAGTGTTCGGGCGTCTCGGGCAGGACGCGCAGGACGGCGCCGAGCAGCCGGGCGCAGACCGCGGGGGCGGTGGCGACCGCCTGCTCCGCGGCTTCCGTCAGGATCGCCGCCGCCTTGGGGTCCCAGCGGGACAGGGACTCCTCGACGTGGTGGGCGCGGTCGGCGAGGGGTGCGCCGGTGCGGGTGAGTTCGGCGGCGGCCGCGCGGTGCAGCTCGTGGCGGCGCCAGGGGTCGACGGCCTCGCGCACCCAGGTGCGCAGGAGCGGGTGGCGCGGGGCGAGGCAGCGGGCCCGCCGGTCCGGCCTGAGCAGGTCGCGGCGGAGCAACTCGCGCAGTGCGGTGATGAGTTCGTCCCGGTCGGCTCCGGTGACGGCGGCGATCAGGTCGGTGTTCGCGTGCGCGCCGAGCACCGCGACGGCCTCCACGGCGGCGCGCTCCAGCGGGGTCAGCGACGCGAGCTCGTCGAGGAGCAGCGCGGCGTGGTCCTTGCGGAGGAGGGCGAGGAAGTACTGAGGATTCCCCTCGCTCGCCTCGTACATCTCCGCGGCCCGCCCGCGCGACGGACCGGCGAGGAACCCCTCGGCCGACTCGGTCGCCTCGGCGGACCCGGTCGCCTCGGCCGACTCCGCCAGCCTGCTCAACTCCCGCCTGCCGAGCGGTCCGAGAGCGGTGCGCAGTACGGCGCCGGAGTCATGCCCGCGCAGGAGAACGGCGGACAGCGCGGACGAGGACTGCCGCTCGCGCCGGGCGACGGCCAGCAGGAAGGGGGCGCGCACGGGATGACGTACGAGATGGTCGAGGAGCTCCACGGTCGCCTCGTCCGCCCAGTGCAGATCGTCGAGGACGACGACGAGGCCCCGCCCGCCCAGGCCGCCGAGCGCGTCCGCGGTGTCCCGGCACAGGGCGAAGAGGTCCCCTTCCGCGTCGGGCTGCCCGCCGCCCCGCACGGCCGCGGGCAGCCCGGCCAGCGAGGGGAACGCGCTCCGTGCGCGCGGGTCCAGTTCGGTGAAGGCGTCGGTGAACGGCCGCAGCGGACACTCCCGCACCCGCTCCGACGCCCTCCCCCGCAGCACGGTCATCCCACGGGCGCGGGCCAGCGCGCCGAACTCGGCCAGCAGTCTGGTCTTGCCGATGCCCGGATCCCCGACGACGTCGATGACGGTGGGGGTGGGGGTCACCCCTGGCGCCCCGGTCGCCCCGGACACCCCTGGCGCCCCGGGCGCTCCCATGTTCTCCAGGAGCGCTTCGAGGCGGCCGAGTTCAGCGGCCCTGCCCACGAACGGCGCCCGCTGCGCGTGCTCCGCCGCGCCTCCGACCATCTCCACCACGTCCCCACGTCCCCACGTCCCGACGTCCCCACGTCCCCGCGCCCGCACGTCCCCACACGGAAGGGTCACGGCCTCCTGCTTGACGTTGTACCGCACCGGTACCGTGCGCGACGCGGGCCTGGATCTCAGTTCGTGCACAAGAAATGAAGGAAGATCTCGGTTAGGACACGAACGGTTCGCGATCGAGGGCGCCGAGCGTGGACCGTACCCTCCCGGGCGCGACGGAAGCGCTGGCCATGGACGTACTCCTTGTCATCCGGCCCCGGGACGGCCGTTACCCTAACCCTCGTCAGTAGTGGACCAAGAAGGGGCGGATCCGGTGGCGGACATCGAGGAAGCGCGCAAGACGTTCGAGCAGTTCGACGCGGATGGCGACGGCTTCATCACGGCGGCGGAGTGGAAGAGCGCCATGGCCAGGATGGGCGACTTCTACCAGACCGAGGCGGTGGCCGAGGCCGTGATCGCCGCGAAGGACATCAACGCGGACAAGCGTCTCTCCTTCGACGAGTTCTGGGCGAGCCTGAACAAGTAGCCGGTGCGCCGGCACCGCGGCGAGAGGGGCCCGGCACACCAGGTGCGCCGGGCCCCTCTCGCGTCGCCGGGTGCGAGCCGCGCGGCGGCCGCCCCTCCGGCTAGGTCAGCTCGGCGACGATCAGCTCCGTGGCCTCCGCGATGAAGGCGTTCACGGGTGGCGCGTCGCGGCCGGGGCGGTCCGTCATGACGGCCAGTACGAGGGGGTCGGCGTGCGGGGGCCAGACCACGGCGATGTCGTTGGCCCTGCCCCAGTTGCCGGTGCCGGTCTTGTCCGCCACCCGCCACCCCTCGCCTTTGCCCTTGCCCTCGCCCTCGCCCCCGAACGCACCCTCTGGGAGCCCCGCCCTGATCCTCCGCTCGCCCACCTCCGTGGCGTTGCGCCGGAGCCAGTCCTCCAAGAGAGCGCGCTTCGCGGCGGGCAGCGCGTCGCCGAGGACGAGAGCGCGGTAGTCGGCGGCGACGGCCCGTGGCGTGGTGGTGTCGCGCGGATCCTTCGGGCGTACGTCGTTCAGCTCGGGCTCGTAGTGGTCCATGCGGCTCGTGCTGTCCCCGAGCCGCCGCAGGTAGGCGGTCAACTCTGCCGGGCCGCCGATCTCACGCATCAGCAGGTTCCCCGCGGTGCCGTCGCTGTACCGGATGGCGGCGTCGCACAGCTCCCGGAGCGTCATGCCGGTCGCGATGCGCTTCTCGGTGACGGGCGAGATGGAGTCGACGTCGGCGGCGGTGTAGGTGACGCGCTCGTCCAGACGGGCGAGCGGACGGTGATGCAGGACGGCCGCCGCCGCGAGCGTCTTGAACGTGGAGCAGAACGCGAAGCGCTCGTCCGCGCGGTGGGTGAGCGTGGCGCCGGTACCGGTCGCCAGGGCGTGCACGCCGAGTCGACCACCGTGCTTGCGCTCCAGCGCGGTGAAACGGGAGGCGAGGCGCGCGCCGTCCGGGGACGCGTCGGGCCGACCGGAGCCGTGACCCGACGGCCGGGGTGAGGACGCACCGGAGTCCGGGCCGTCGTCCGTTCCGCATGCGGACAGGGGCAGGAGGGCCGCCGCCACGAGGAGGGCACGGCGCGACGGCCCCGACGGCTCACACGTCATACGTCGACACCTGCCTCCACCCGCCGCCACCCGCTTCCGCTCCCTGACGCCTTCTTCCGCTCAATGACGCGTCCTTCCACTCACTGGCTCCCTCCGCCCCCGCCCTCCCCGTACAACCGCGCCGAAGCGTCCACATGCGCCAGCCTCCGCATCGCATTGAACACCGCCTCTCCCAAGACCGTGCCGATCACCACGCTCTCCACCAGGTCCTCGACCGCACCCCGCCGACTCACGTAGCCGAGGTCCGCGCGTGCGACAAGTTCGGCGGCGTTCGAGCCATGGGTGCGCCAGCCGCGGCGCGCGATCAGCTGCTCGACCGCGGTGTGCGCGGCGGCCGCCTCCGCGTCGGCGTCCGTGCCACCCTACGCAGCCCGCGCCCGGCCAGGTGCGCGGCGAGTCCCCGGTCGTCGGCGCGCACAGCGTGGGCGTGCCGGACGGCGGGCCCGCCATGCCGCTGACCGGCTGGTCGACGACCGGCGGCGACCTGCGGATCCCGCACTTCTTCGGCATGCACGCCCTGCAGTTCCTGCCGCTGTTGCTGATGGTGTCGGCGGCACTCGCGCCGCGTTGCGCACGCCTCGCCGACGGGCGCGTACGCCTACGGCTCGTCCTGGTCGCGTCGGGCGCGTACGCCGCGCTCTTCGCCCTGCTCACCTGGCAGGCACTGCGCGGTCAGCCCCTGCACCGCCCGGACGGCATGACGCTGACGGCCGCGGCCCTGATCGCCTGCGCCACGGCGGCGGC
>NZ_LIPN01000534.1 GCF_001418325.1 Streptomyces atriruber
GGTTCGCCGGGCTGTCGGGGGAGGAGGGTGGAGGGGTCGGTCACTGTTGTCCTTTGCGTTCGGCCATCCTCGTCCGAGATTTCGAACGAGGTTCGGTTCGATGGGTACACGTCGACCAGGCGGGGGTGCGGGCCGTTTCGGGACGCGGAGTCAGGGCAGCAGCAGGACCTTGCCGGTCCTGGGGTCACCGCCGCCGACCAGGGCCACCGCCTCTCCGAACCGCTCCAGCGGGAACTCGTGCGTGATGAGGGGAGCCGGGTCCAGCAGCCCGGCACCGAACGCCCGCACCGCCGCCACCCACGCCGCGGACGACGCCCCGAAGACGGACCGCACCTCCAGCTGGCTGAGGGAGAGGTGCACGGGATCGATCCCCACGGCGCCCGCCGTGAACATCCCCGTGAGCACGACCCGCCCGCCCCTGCGGGCCAGCAGGCAGGACGAGGCAGCCGTGGTGGCCGCCCCCGCCGTCTCGACCACGAGGTCGAAGGACCCGTTCGCGGACTCCGCCTCCGCCGGGGAGAGCGCCGCGCTCGCCCCGAAGCCCAGCGCCAGCCGCCCGCGGGCCTCGCGCGGATCGACGACGGCCAGCTCGGCGGGGCTGACCGCCGCGAGCAGCTGCACGGCGAGCAGCCCGAGCGTCCCCGCGCCGACCACCGCGATGCGCTCACCGGGCCGGGCCCGCCCCGCCCGCATGGCCGCCGCGATCACGGCGGACGGTTCGAGCAGCGCGGCGGCCCGCAGATCGGCGTCGTCGCGCAGTGGATGCAGCAGCCGCGCGGGCACGACGACATGGTCGGCGAAGGCGCCGGGTTCGGTGAACCCGGTCTCCGCGTACCCGCCCGTGCACAGATTCGTCTCGCCGCACCGGCAGCGCTCGCAGACGCCGCACGCCCGGAACCCCTCGGCGACGGTCCTGCGCCCGACCAGAGCGGGATCGACCCCACCGCCGACGGCCACCACGGTGCCTGACCACTCGTGGCCCGGAATCACCGGGTAGCGGACGAACGCGGCGTCGCGGTGTCCGTCGTACGCCTCGCGGTCGCTCATGCAGATCCCGGCGGCGGCGACCTCGACGAGGGCCTCGCCGGGGCCGGGGTCCGGGCGCGGCCTCGTGACCAGGCGGTGGGTCCCGGGGCGGTCGACGACGACCGCGCGCGATGTCACGCGCCGGCCCCGTCGGGCGAGCGCTTCTCCCAGCCCTCGGCCCACAGGTCGAACCGTGCCTGCTGCTGGGGGAACTCCGCCGCGGCGTCCGTGTCGAGCTCGACGCCGAGGCCCGGCGCGTGCGACAGCTCGAAGCAGCCCGTCTCCGGATCGACCTGCGGCGCGCCCTTGACGACCTTCTTGATGGCGGCGTCCGCGAAGTCGTTGAAGTGTTCGAGGATCTTGAAGTTCGGTGCGGTGAAGCCGACTTGGAGGGAGGCGGCGGTCAGCACCGGACCGCCGACGTTGTGCGGGGCGACCAGCATGTAGTGCGTCTCGGCGGTGGCCGCGAGCTTGCGGGTCTCCCAGATGCCGCCGATGTGGCCGACGTCGGGCTGGATGATGTCGGCGGCCTGGCTCTCGAACAGCTCGCGGAACTCGATCCGGTCGTGGATGCGTTCACCGGTCGCGACCGGCATGTCCACCTTCGCCGCGACCTTCTCCAGCGCCTTCAGGTTCTCCGGTGGCACCGGCTCCTCCAGCCACGCGGGCCAGAACGGCGCGAGCTCGCGGGCGAGCCGGATCGCCGTGGCGGGCGAGAACCGGCCGTGCATCTCCAGCATCAGCTCGGTGTCGGGCCCGATGGCGTCGCGCACGGCCTCGATCAACGAGACGGCGTACAGGCTCTGTTCGTGGTCCAGTTCGTAGTGCCCGGTCCCGAACGGGTCGATCTTCAGTGCGCGGTAGCCGCGCTCCATGACCCCCTGGGCGGCCTTGTGGTACGCATCCGGGGTGCGCTCGGTGGTGTACCAGCCGTTCGCGTACGCCTTGACGCGGTCGGTGACCTTCCCGCCGAGCAGCTGCCAGACGGGGACCCCGAGCGCCTTGCCCTTGATGTCCCAGCAGGCCGTCTCGATGACGGCGATGCCCGACATCACGATCTCGCCGGCCCGGCCGTAGTCGCCGTACTTCATCCGGCGCACGAGGTCCTCCACCGCGAACGGGTCGGACCCCTCGATGTGATTGGCCGCCGCCTCGCGGAGGTAGCCGATGAGCGCGTCGGTGCGGCCCAGCATCCGGGTCTCGCCGACACCGGTCAGGCCCTCGTCGGTGTGGACCTGGACATAGGTGAGATTCCGCCAGGGCGTTCCGACCACATGCGTGCTGATTCCCGTAATGCGCAAGGCAGTTGCCCCTTGACTTGTTCGGTATTTCGTCACACGTTCGAAATGTTGGCGTGACGGTATTCAGGGTGGCCTGAAGGTGTCAATGGGTCGCGCGCAACGGTCTTGGACGGGTGTGCCGGGGCCGTATCGGGCGCTCCGCCGGGG
>NZ_LIPN01000535.1:0-179 GCF_001418325.1 Streptomyces atriruber
ACGATCCGGCCCAGGTACATCGTGACGACGCGGTCGCTCATCCTGCGTACGGTCTGGATGTCGTGGGACACGAACACGAGCGCGAGACCGAGGCGTTCCTTCAGATCGAGGAGCAGGTTGAGGATCTGGGCGCGGACGGACACGTCGAGGGCGCTCGTCGGCTCGTCGGCGACCACCAG
>NZ_LIPN01000535.1:236-1175 GCF_001418325.1 Streptomyces atriruber
GACGCGCTGGCGCTGCCCGCCCGACAGCTGTCCCGGCAGGCCGTCGGCGAGGCTCCCGGGCAGCCCGACCAGGCCCATCAACTCCCGTACCCGCTCGTCGCGTTCCTTCGGAGTGCCGCGCTTGTGGACGTCGAGGGGGTCCCGGAGGATGCGGCTCACCGGGAGGCGGCGGTTCAGGGCCGTCGAGGGGTCCTGGAAGATCATTCCGGTGCGGGTCCCGATGGAGCTCCGCCGTTCGGCGGGCGGCATCGTCCACAGATCCCGGCCGCGGAACGACACGGTTCCCGCGGTGGGCCGCTGCGCGCCGACGAGGACNNCCGACGGTCTCGCCGGGGGCGAGGGCCATGTCCGCTTCCGTCAGGGCGTACACCTGGTCCCGGGAGAAGAGGCCTCCCGAGCGGGCCTTGTGCACTACGTGCACGTCGTCCAGCTGGATGATGGGGGTGGTCATTTCGGCTCTCGGTCCGTCGTGGCTGGTCGCGCAGTTCCCCGCGCCCCTGAAACGCCTCCCGGGGGCGCCCCCGAGGTGGTCGTCGGTTCCGCCGGGTGGTGGCATGCGGTCGCATGGGGTGCGCCACCCGCCAGCCGCGGTGTCGTGGTCCGGCAGACCTCGTCCGCCAGCGGGCAGCGGTCCGCGAATCTGCAGCCCGCCGGGAAGTCGGCGGGGGAGGGCACCACGCCCTTGATCTGGGTGAGGCGCTGCGCCGCCGACTCCAGGGAGAGCACCGAGCCCAGCAGCCCGCGTGTGTAGTGGTGTGCGGGGGACTCCACCAGGTCCGCCGTCACGCCCGTCTCGACGATCTGTCCGCCGTACATCACCACGACCCGGTCGGTGACGTCGGCGACGAGCGCGAGGTCGTGCGAGACGAGGATCAGCGCGAAGCCCAGCTCCTCGCGCAGCCGCAGCAGGAGCTGGATGATCTGCGCCTGCACGGTGAC